>PEWX01000028.1 GCA_002779995.1 Piscirickettsiaceae bacterium CG07_land_8_20_14_0_80_44_28 | reverse complement strand
GAGTCCATACACCAGATTTGACAATAACTCACGCTACTAACGATAAGAACTAAAACGATTAAAATATAGAAGATTGTCTGAGCGCGCTTTTTATTTCCAAAGACGGCATATAAATATTGGTTCCATACAGTGAGCTTTTCGCCCTCTTGCAACGCAGTTTTATGACTACTATGATTCAAAGTGTCCTTCCCTTGACATTAAATTCGTAAACAAAATTTACTTACGATCTTATTAGCTAATTGTCAATCAACAGCGTATTTAAAAAGGACATTAAAAACGAGAGCTGATCTAAACAACTTTGTTAAACTATCAAAATTTTATAAGTAAATCTACTTTTTTACATTGACTCTATTAAACTTTAAATACAACTAGGATAGCGCTTTTACAAATTTGTGAAGGGAAAATCAGCAAAAACTTTTGAAATAATAAACACTTAATTCATTACTTAAAAGATACAAAATATGGCTCATGTAACAAACAAACCGATAAAAAAAATACTGTTTTCAATTTTGGGGACTTCTCCGCAAATTTTGACTGAAACGGTTTATGCGCTCACTCAAAATGATCCTAAATTTATTCCCGATGAGATATTTGTTTTAACCACTGGGTTTGGGGCTGAACAATGTATACGAGGCTTATTTCAAGCAAACGGAGGGTGGTTTAATAAACTATGCCAAATTTATAATTTAAACAGCATCGCTTTTTCGCCTAAACATGTGATTAGTATTCGCAATGATCAAAATGAGATTATTCAAGATATTCGCACCCCAGAAGATAATCGTGCAGTAGCTAACCAAATTAGTCGGATGATTCGAGATTTCACCTCTGACCCGCATGTAGATTTGCATGTTTCAATCGCTGGTGGTCGAAAAACAATGGGCTTCTATGCTGGTTATGCGCTTTCAATGTTTGGACGCGATCAAGACCAACTGTCACATGTTTTAGTATAGGAAAAATTTGAAAGTGAATTGGATTTCTATTTTCCGACACCTTATTCAGAAATCTTTCCATCACGCCGTCAGCCTGATGTATACATTGATAAAAAAGATGCCATTATTGAATTGGCTTTTTTGCCATTTGTGCGCATGCGCCATGCAATTGATGACAAGTTATTAGAAAACATTGAAGACTTTAATGACATGGTTAACTTGCTGCAACGCCAAATCCGCCAAGAGAATCACCATGTAAGGCTAATTTGTTCAGACTTAACGCTTGAGGTAAATAATGTAACCGTTCCTTTGACACGAATGAATTTTATTTTCTATTATTGGATGGCAAAAAAATGCGTTGAAGGGAGTGTGGTTCGCTACGATTTTGAACCTGGAGACAGTGTATCGATGACCTATAGCGCCGAACTATTTGTATGTGTCGATGAAATCTTTGCGGAAGGCACTGATGAACATATCACCGCCATAGAAGATCTAGAGTCTCGTTTTGAAAATGGTTTAAAAAAGCGTTTTTTTGATGACAGGAAGGTTGAAATTAAAGAAATTCTAACCCAATATCTTGGGGTCAATGCCCCATCTTATCTCATTGAAAAAATACCCGGACAGAAGGCGAATGGCATGAAGCTTCAACCCAACCAAATCGAATTTGGTTAAAATCAGTAGCAGTTGAAGTATTTACCTTATTTCAAGGGCCTAAGATTTAATCAATTTATTTTAAAGTAAAAATTGGTACGACCGAGTGGATTCGAACCACCGACCCCCACCATGTCAAGGTGGTGCTCTAACCAACTGAGCTACGGTCGTATATAGGGATATACGAGAATGGTACCAGTGGGCGGACTCGAACCGCCACGCTATTACTAGCAACGGATTTTGAATCCGTCATGTCTACCAATTTCATCACACTGGCATTCTAAAAGAATGCGCGAATTATAGAGATTGACGAGATTGAAGTCAACCTCTTTCATGCGTTTTTACGGCTTAGTTAAGTTTGCTACTTAAATCCTTTATTTTTCTAACCCAAGGCGATATGCCAAAATTGTTTTTATAACGCTGGGCGGCTTTATCTGCTTCAGATCGTGACTCATAACTGCCCGACAGCAAAACATAATAAGCTTCTCCATTGCGCTTTAAGGGGATAATACGCGCGCCTTGTAGCTTGCTCTGCTCGATCATTTTTTCTACCGAGCTACGTTCTGACATACTCGCCAGTTGTAATGTGTAGTTAAAGGCGGGTTCTTCAACCAACCATTTGACATCGGCGGTATAGTTTTCCAGCGGGTCTGAAGGTTCTTCTGCCGCCTTGGGTGAGGTAATTTTTTGAACCAGTCGAACCACCGGTTGATCCATCGGTTTGACTTTAGGTGCTTGCGGCTGTGTTATTTCAGGCTCCGTTACTTTAGCGGCTGATGCGGTTGACTGCTTCTGAGGCGTTCTCAACTGTACGGGAGATTGCTTTTCATTATTCAGGTAAGCCAAAATGGTTTCCAGTTTTTGGTCAATCCCTTTGGTGTATTCTTGCAATTTTTGTTCTAACACTTCAGTGGTAACCACATTTGATGGCAATTGTTCTAATGCCAGTGGTTTTGTGGTGGGCGCTGTAACGTCTGAAGCAGATTGTTGCGGAACCGATGTAACTTGTTGCACTTTTAAGGTCTGTAACTGGGTTTCAAGCATTAAAACTCTTTTTTGCAAGGCCGCAAAAAGCTCGCCCTGCCCCGATGCGGCATTGGTTTGTTGAATATCAGATATCGTTTGCTTAAGTTCTGAGAGTTCTTTTTGATTCTCTTCGTTGATTGCCAGTGCTTTTTGAAGTTCACTGTTGATATTGGTATAGGCAATAAAAACCACCCCTAAAATGGTTAAAAACAGTGACAACATAATAATGACTCCAAAAAATGAAGCTTTATTGGGTTTAGCACGAGCGGGGGTTGATTCGGGTTGAGAATTTGATGAATTACGAGACGAACGTGTTGGCATAACTTCCTCTGCTGCATTTAACCAGTCGTTTAATGTATGTTCAGACTTCCCCTCAGGTGCATTGGGTCGTGAGGAGGACATATTTTGGGCTTTGCTTTCAATGACTTTCAGCAATTCGGCCCTTTCTTTTTCTAATTCTGAGATGGTTTGCGCCATTCGATGAACACTTCTCTGGAAATTTTAAACGGTTAAGGTGTTTGTATTGTAGAATGTAAAATCGATTTTGCAAAGTGATTGTTTTGAACATTGATCCCCCTACGAATTGGGGATCCGTAAAAAGGAAAGATATGCACAGTATTGGTTTAGATGATGTTGGCAGTGCGTTACTGATTACATTGGCATTATTGGTTGCCAGTGCATTAGTGGTCGGCCTTTCTATGTGGTGGCTGTATCGTTTTTTTAAGAACTCTAATGAGGCTGTTGAGCCTGAGTCTGACGATAACACAACGCTAAAATAAGCGTTACCGATGGTGACGGACTAACGTAGCTCCCCGCTGACATACACCCATTGTGATTGCGCATCTCGAATAAAGAAACTTTTTTCGCTCATCATCCCTTTTTGATCCGCCAGTTGATAACTGGCCTTAAACCACACTTTACCGTCGGTATCTTTGGCTTGGCCTTTTTGGGTTTTTAATACCCGCAGTTTTTTCCAAACCAGCCCCTTTTCAAAGGAAATTTGACCAGGCCTGGTGGTTTCTGACCAAGTTTTAAGCAAATAAGCTTCATTTTCAAACACATAAGCACTATAACGAGAACGCATCAAGGCTTCGGCCGTTTTTGCTGTGGCTTGTCCTAAATGCAAAGGTTCACAGCAATCAGCATAGTTTTTTTTGGTTCCACAAGGACACAGTTCAGACATATTGCCTCCCTATTGTAATTCACCGGTTCGGATTAAACGCCTGATTAAATATCGAAGTTTGAGTTGCAACAACACGGCTGCCAACACCAACCCTAAAACAATCCCTAACCAAAATCCAGCGACCCCCATGGCGGGTAGAATCCAATCGGTAAAGGCAAAGATGGCGCCCAATCCCATTCCGATCAGCCAATAGCTAATAAACGTCACGATCATGGTTACTTTGGTGCTGTGAAGCCCCCTTAATGCGCCGGCGGAAACCACTTGAATAGCATCAAACACCTGATAGGTCGCAGCCAACAGCAATAAGGTTGAAGCCAACGCAATCACGTCACTATCTTGAGTGTAAAGCTGCGCAATCTCGTTCATCATCAGCAGCGTAAATAGCGCAATGCCACTACTGATAAATACAGCAACCGCCATCCCTGTTCGTAAACTTCTTCTCAATGCATTTAAACTGCCTTGACCATAAGCCAATCCGCTGCGCACGGTGACCGCCATCGCAAAACTGAGTGGCACCATAAACGCCAACCCGGTGTAACTGATGGTAACTTGATGCGCAGCGATAACCACTGCCCCCATGTGGGCGATAAACAAGGCTATAAAACTGAATAAACTGATTTCAAATAGTAATGCTAAGGTATTGGGAATGCCTAAATTTAGCAGATCTTTGATCCCGTTAGTCCAACTGGGTGATTGAAATTGCCCGGAGGAGAGTTTCACCAAATGGCGTGTCTGCTTTGATTTAATAACATACCAAATCGCCAACCCCAACATAGACCACATCACAATCGCCGTGGCGATACCACAACCTGCGGCACCATAGGGTTCAACAGGCCCCCAACCATAAACAAATAAAGCATTCAGTGGAATATTAAGCAATAAAGCAAAAAAACTAATCAACAAGGTTGGCAAGGTCATCCCCAGCCCTTCCCAAAAGAATCGAAAGGCTTGATAAAGCGCGATGCCCGGCAAACCAAACGCACAGTAAAACAAATAATCATCTGTCAGTTGAAAAACCTTGGGTGAAAGCGACAATTCGTTTAACACCCACTGCAAGTTCATTAACAATACCAATGAAGACAATCCAAGCGGTAACGCAACCCAAATGGCTTGATGCAATAAGGCACTCACGCCGCGCCAGTTTTCGCGGCCTTTTTGTTTAGCCACCAAGGGCGTTAACGCCAGTAAAATGCCGGTGGCAATCATAAAGACCGGGAATAATAAACTGCTTCCCAGTCCAATCGCTGCCAAATCTTTGGTGCCAACTCGCCCGGCCATAATGGTATCGACCACCCCCAGCCCGGTTAAGGCGAGCTGTGCCAATAAAATCGGCAGCGCTAAGCGGAATAATTGACTGAGTTCAAGTTGATAAGGTCGCCACTTTGACGTAAACAACAGACTATTCATCCGGATTGGAATTTGAGTCGGACTTTGAAGGTGTGGCGGTTGTTGATTTAGGAGAGGCTTTATCTTCATCAAGAGCAGACAAGGCTTCTGGCAGGTCATTATCTTCCAGCGTGTCACTCAATTGTGCGTCTGGTGCTTCAATTTGTTCTAACCTATTGGGTAGCAACACAATCACCAAAACTTTTAGCCCCCAATAGATAAGCGCATATACCACCAATGCGAAAATCAGCACAACGGGCAAACCCAGTAACAAATCCACCAATAAAGCGGTACCGCCAAGCACTCTGTCTAAAAAAGCTTTTTCAATAAAGGCGAAATACAACCAATAGATCACACCAAATAGACTGGACAGCAAAACAATCCAATTCAATGGATAAACTAATCGACTATTTTTAAACAAACTAAACAAATTGCCTTCTCCCGTCGGATACTTTTTTGGCTATGGACACGAAACCGCCAGTTTTTGATAAAACAACCATTGCAACCCAATAATGGTACTGGCGACATTAAATTCGGCTTTTAGCAATTTCGCTTTGGCATCTTGAAATGGCATTTTGATTATACGAATATCTTCCATCTCACTGGCCTCACCGGCATAATCCGGTAACTGATTCACATCAACCTCGGCACCATACAAATAAAGCACCTCATCACTGCCGCCCGGGCTGGGGTAAAAGTGACAAATCGGTTCAAATGTGTTGACTTCAACACCGGCTTCTTCCTGAGTTTCTCTTTGACAGGCCGACAACTTCGATTCACCAGCTTCAATCATGCCGGCCACCGGTTCAATCAACCAGGCCTGGTCATTTTGGTCGGCGGCATGCTGTAAGGTACCCGCGCGAATTTGTTCAATGAGAATCACTTGTTGCGCTTTTGGATCATATAACAAAACCACGACTGCCTGACCCCGTCCAAATAGCTCACGAATTAAGGGCGACGTCCATCCGCCTTGATAAAGGCTGTGGCGAAAAGTGATCTGATGCATTTTGAAAAAGCCATCATAAACTTTTTCCACTGTCGATATTTCAAACTGTTTGATCGAATCGGTTTGCATCTTTAGCCTTCCTCTACTCTTGGCACCCGTTGGGTCACGCCGCATAATAATTCATAGCCAATGGTTCCGCACGCCTGAGCAATCACGTCCACACTCAAGCCCTTACCCCACAAAATAACCTCGTCGCCCATCCGCATTTGACCGGCAAGTTTGGTCACGTCTACCGTAATCATATCCATCGACACCCGCCCCACTAAGGGAACCTGCTGACCATGAATGAGTACCGGCGTTCCATTTGGAGCATGCCGTGGATAACCATCGCCATAGCCAATCGCCACCACCGCAATCAACGCCTTCTGTGATGCTCGCCAAGTTTGACCATAACCCACCGTTTCTCCTGCATCTAGCCACTTTAAGGCAATCACTTGAGACATCAGTGTCATAACAGGATGCAGACCTGCGACCCGGTCTGATGTTGCACAGGCGCCATACAGCATAATGCCGGGACGCACCCAATCCAAATGACTTTCCGGAAATCGTTGAATGGCTGCTGAATTGGCCAGACTTTTAGCACAGGCTATCTCAGCAGTGGTTTGATGAAAAACGTTCAGCTGTTGCTGAGTAAAATCATAAGATTCATCAGCGGATGCAAAATGTGACATGCAATAGAGTTGAATCGGCATCGCTAGCTGATGCACTGATTTAATCACCTCGGGAAACTGCTCCGGTAAAAACCCCAGCCGATGCATCCCCGTATCCACTTTTAACCAAATATTTAATGGAACCTTGCTTTGAGCTGAGCTCAACCACTCAAGTTGCAACGAAGAGTGCACCACAAAATCAAAGCGATGGTGCATCGCTACAGCCAATTCAGCTTCAGAAAACAACCCTTCCAATAATACAATTCGATGCAAGAATCCTTTTTGTCGAAGCAAAATCGCCTCTTCAATACAAGCCACACCAAAGCCATCTGCCTTGGTTAATTGTGCTGCGACCCGTTCAATGCCATGACCATATCCATTCGACTTGATAATCGCTAAAATTTTAGCATTGGGCGCAAACCCTCTAACCACTTGCAGATTTTTAGAAAGCGCAGCAAGGTTAATAAGCGCTTTTACAGGTCGGTAAGCCGTCATAACCAAGTAGATGCCCCTTGATGCTGTGTGTAAACGAGACTAATAAGGATCATCTGGCACATTAAAACCGGCATGATTTTCGAATTTAGTGTACTGACCAATAAACGTTAAACGAACATTCGCCAAGGCACCATTACGGTGTTTACCCAAGATAATTTCAGCCGTGCCTTTATCGTCTGAATCCGGATGATAGACTTCATCACGATAAATAAAGATAATCAAATCTGCATCCTGCTCAATCGCCCCTGATTCACGTAAATCGGCCATTTTAGGACGTTTATCGGGGCGTTGCTCTAAATTACGACTTAACTGAGATAACGCAACGACCGGCACATTCAACTCTTTTGCAATCGATTTTAAACCACGTGATATTTCAGAAATCTCATTGACACGATTATCGGTATTGGTCGATCCTCGCATTAACTGTAAATAATCGATAACAATTAAACCTAAGCCTGTCACCTGAGCGGCAGGATCTTCTGCACCAGCGGCTTCAGCCGCTTTATATTGCTCATCCCGAACATCTTTATCAATACGCCTTGCCCTGGCTCGCAAATCGGTAATCATTAATGCTGGGGAGTCATCAATATACACATTGGCACTGGTCAATTGACTGACAGCACGGTTTAAATTATGCCAATCTTCATCTTGTAATTTACCGGTACGAATGCGGTCGGCTTCAATTCGACCCAATGAACTAATCATTCTTAATACCAGTTGTGACCCGGGCATTTCCATACTAAAAACGGCTACGGGAACCCCTTGCAAAGCAATATTTTCTGCCATATTCATCGAAAAGGTGGTTTTCCCCATCGAAGGCCGGCCTGCAACGATGACCAAATCGCCTTTTTGCAAACCAGACGTCACTTCATCAAAGTCACTAAACTTAGTTGCCATACCCGTAATGGTGCCATCTGAGTTAAACCGTTCGTCAATCGTTGTCAAAGCTTGATTAAGCAAGTCTCGCATAGTCTGGTAGTCACGCTGCTGCCCGGAACCATGTTCAGCAATTTGCATTACTTTTGATTCAGCCAAATCCAACACTTCGCTAATTTCCCGACCTTGCGGAAAATAACTGGCTTCAGAAATTTCATTTGAGACGGTTATTAAGGCTCGTAGAATGGCTTTTTGACGAACAATATCCGCATAAAACTCAATATTAACCGAGCCGGGTGTATTTGAAACCAAATCAACCAAATAGGCTTTATCTCCGGCATCAGCTAATTTCCCAATGGATTCCAAATACTCAATAATCGTCACCACATCAAAGGGTTTATTCCGTTCATTAAGCGTTAAAATCGCACCATAAATCAACTGGTGAGCCTGAGTATAAAAATCAAATTCTCTTAAAATAACCGAAACATCAGATAATTTTTCATTATCCAACAGTAAACCGCCAATCACAGACTGCTCAGATTCAATAGAATGAGGCGGGGTTTTAAATAAGGCTTCTTGACTCATAGATTTCCATATTAACGGTCGGGTTCCTCGCAAGTTAAAAAGCATAACCTACGGCAGATAAATGAATCAAATATTATACGACCAATAACGATTAACATTAAACAGAATTGCCAACGTCACGCTATTCGTAACAAAATTTCTAACAAAATTCAGATATAAAAAAAGCGAGGATCAACCTCGCTTTTTAGAGCGTAAACAGCCTAATTTATTCTGCTGCTTTCACTTCTACAGTAATAGAAGCAATCACATCCGAGTGCAGCTCAACATCAAATTCAAACGTACCAATAAAACGCAAAGACCCTTCTGGCATGCGAATATTTTTACGCTCAATTTCAAAGCCGGCAGCCGATAATGCATCGGCAATATCGGCTGTTCCAATTGAACCAAACAACTTGCCTTCATCCCCTGCAACCGATTCAATGGTCACAACGGTTCCGTTCATTTGCTCATAAAGTGCCTGAGCGGCAGCAAGCGCTTCAGCAGCTTGTTTTTCCAACTCTACACGACGTGCTTCAAATTCAGCAATATTGTCTTTGGTTGCTGGTTTTGCTTTGCCCTGAGGGATTAAAAAATTACGTGCAAATCCAGACTTAACCGTCACCTGATCCCCTAGTGTTCCTAGGTTGGCTACTTTTTCAAGTAAAATAACATTCATGGTTAAAACCTCTAAAGTTAAATGCTCACCTTAGACTAACGTTTGGTTAGCCTAGGACTGAGACCAACGGTTTCGTATATCCACCCAAGTGTCTATTAAACCGATAGTCGCTAAAATCAATATTGTTTGTGGAAACAAAAATAATAAAACATACAATCCACCTAACCAAAAGCCGTTTAATTGGCGTTTATTGGCTGAATGGTGTGCAACCGCCAATCCTTGAAACATCAAGCCTGCCATCAGCACACTGGATAAATCCTGAATCAACATAACTTGGGTAAACAAACCAAGCAAGGCAACAATCACCGCTAAAAAAGCAATGTTTTTGGGCAGTCGAATATCATAAAAATCTGCTTGGAATTGGCCTGGGGCATACAGTCTACTCTGCCACCATCTTCCTAACAAAATGATACTAAACCATAACACCACGACAAACATGGCCAGTAGTAGCGTTGCGACCTCTGTGATACTCTCTAGCATCTGCTGCGGATATGCAGTGCCGCTTTGCTCAAAAACGGGCAACAAATAGTCTTTAAACACTTGTTGCCACCAGTTAACCGGATCACCGACCAACCAATGAAAGCCAATAACGGCCAAACCAACCATCAACATATTTAAGCTTAAACTTAATGCCAATGAATCGGTTTGTCTCAGCACCCAACTCAACAGCCAGATGGGTAACATATATTCAAACACCGCAACCCAACCCGGCAGCATAGAACCGGCATAATAGCTGGTGACAGCCAATACCGAGACCATGGCAACAAGTAGAACTTTAAAGCCTTCTTGTACACTGACTCGTAATGTTACCAAGGCGATAATGGCGCCCACCAAAACCCCTAAAGGGGCAATCCAAACGGTTAAAATGGATAAAATCAGTGTCGCTATGAAGGCCTGTTTAGGACCCCGCATAATAAAATTTGCAACACTTAGCATGCGTTTATCCTCTGTTCTCCACAATCAAACTTATTTGTGTTGATCTGTATAAGGCAATAATGCCAAATAACGAGCGCGCTTAATTGCAGTTGATAACTGACGCTGATATTTTGCACTGGTTCCAGTAATACGACTTGGAACGATTTTACCTGTTTCTGTAATGTAGCTTCTGAGCGTATCAAGATCTTTATAATCAATCTCTTTAACGCCTTCAACTGTGAAACGACAGAATTTTTTTCTTCCGAAACCTCTAGCCATTACTTATCTCCTCTACGCTTATCTTCTTTCTGAGAAGCCATTACTGAAGGCTCTGAGACTGCTTCTTTACGCTTAATAAACATATTACGTAAAACCGCATCATTGTAATAAAACAAGTTTTCAAGCTCGCTCAAAGTTGCCTGATCACATTCGATATTCATCAAAATATAATGGGCTTTATGGACTTTATTGATTAGGTAAGCAAGTTGACGACGTCCCCAATCTTCTAAACGGTGAATGGCTCCACCATTTTCTTCGATAAGACCGCGGTAACGCTCTAGCATGGCAGGAACCTGTTCGCTTTGATCAGGGTGCACTAAAAATACGACTTCATAATGACGCATTCATTAATCTCCTTATGGATATAAAGTAAGCTTCCTAGCCAATTCGATGTGCGAATTTGCCGGTGAAGCAAGGAAATTCAGAATTGTTAAGACTGAAAGGCAGGTATTATAACGATTTCTCGATGAGAATCAAATAAAAACAACTGCTTAGAAAAACACCTTGCTATTTTTAGAGAGTTTTTGGCTTAAAATTTCAATAAAAATGCCCAGGCCTGGCCGTTTACACGTTTAGAAGCAACTCAAAATAGGCTTAAATTTAAATAGGAGATAATTAAGGTTGCCCACACCAAAACACACAACCCCAGCATGACAAACACCGCAGCCGACCCCAAATCCTTTGCTAGCCCCGATAATTCATGCCACTCGTCACCTTGACGATCCACCACCATTTCTATAGCCGTATTGAGCAGCTCTACCACCAATAGCATCACCACCGAACCGATTAATAAAATAAACTCTACGGCATTGCTCGACAACCATAATGACAAAGGGCTGAGCACCAACAACAATCCCAACTCCTGACGAAAGGCCGACTCATTGCGATAACAAGCTTTTATCCCTTTCCAGGAATAACCCGCTGCTTTAAAAATTCGAACAAACCCTCTATGCCCCGGTTTCATTAATGAATCACCCGGCACTCAATTGGTGTCATCATACTAACGGTGTGTTTACCTCTATTTTTGATCATATTATTCATCCATCGGTATTCGAGAGGGTTAATTGTTTTGGTGATTGATTTCAACCCATTGTAACAATTTCATTTCACCTGACTGGGTTTCAACAATGGCGGTGCAAGACTCAACCCAGTCGCCGCAGTTGTAATAGTCAATACCATTGATTTCACGAATTTCCGGATGGTGAATGTGACCACAGACAACCCCTTTAAAACCCTTTTTTTGACAATCCTCCACCACGGCTTCTTCATAAGCCGAAATAAACGACACAGCCGATTTCACCTTTTGTTTGACATAGGAAGACAAAGACCAATACCCCATACCAAACTTACGACGCACTCGGTTAAAGTGGCGATTCAGCACCACTAAAGATTCATACCCCCAATCGCCCAGCACCGCTAACCATTTTTGCGTTTGAATCACACTGTCATATTTATCACCATGAACCACCATGAGTTTGTCACCATTAGTACAGAGGTGAACGGCTTCATCTGTGAGTTTAATATTGCCAAAATCCACACCTGAATAACGCCTGAGAAAATCATCATGATTGCCGGTTACAAAAATAACTTCGGTACCCCGTTT
The DNA here is from genome assembly GCA_002779995.1 of Piscirickettsiaceae bacterium CG07_land_8_20_14_0_80_44_28. Lineage (GTDB taxonomy): Bacteria > Pseudomonadota > Gammaproteobacteria > Thiomicrospirales > Thiomicrospiraceae > Hydrogenovibrio. Next base: position 48,853 of record PEWX01000028.1, on the reverse strand, counting down.
TGCTTTAGTGAGAATACGTCGAATGACATTGGTATGGGCTTGCAGCCAAAAGATACGTTTGCGAAGGCGCCAACCATCAATAATATCACCAACCAAATACAACTTTTCGCAGTGATTATATTTCAAAAATTCTGATAAAAAATCTGCTTTAGCCCCCTTAGATCCGAGATGAATATCGGAAATAAAAATACTGCGAAAATGCTTAATTTGATGATCATTTTCAGCAACAATCAGATCATCCGCTTCAATATTTTCCATCCAGTCCGGCATCAACGATAAAGAGGTATCTTTCATTAACCCTATCCAATTAATCAAATTTTGGCTCAGTTTAACGACGAGACAAGTCTCGTTGATGACGCTTTATTGACAATTAAATGACTGGTTTTGACTGATTAGTTAGAGATTTTTGCATGAGTGGGACGCGAAACAAAAATGTGGAAAATTTTTTCATTTTGAGACAAAAAACGCAGCGAATAGCCGGCTATTGGCCGGTTTTTTAACGAAAATATCGGAAATTTTAACCCTTTTTATTCGTATAGCCATCTCGTGCAAAGGTCTCTTTTAATAGGAAATTCATATTATTTTCATAAATGAAACTTAAGATGAGTAAGGTTAGGTTTAATCAAACGATTTTAAGGGAATCCAGATGTCGGACTCACATCCTATAACAACCATTCGGCGAGTTACCCTAGTGACTGATGCTTGGAAACCCCAAGTCAACGGGGTTGTCACCACCTTGTCACAACTGGTAAAGCATTTGCAAGGCCTGGAGATTGATGTGGATGTGATTGAACCCAATGATTATCAACATATCCCCCTGCCCACCTACGCTGAAATTCCTTTAGTGTTGCGAAGCAAGGGATTAGAAAAACGGATATTACAGTTTGAACCCCATGCGATTCATATTGCAACCGAAGGCGGATTAGGCTGGAAAGCAAGACGCATTGCCCTCAAACATAAATTGCCCTTTACCACCGCCTATCACACCAAATATCCGGAATATATTCATGAACGATTTCCCATTCCAAAAAGCTGGATTTACGCGATCTTGCGTCAATTTCATCACCCGGCCAAAAATACCTTTGTGCCGGCTCCTTCCATTTTAAAAGAATTAAAACAACAGGGATTTGCGAACACGGTATTAATGAGTCGCGGTGTGGATACCGAACACTTGAATCCACAGGCCGCAATCGATTTGGGATTTAAAAAGCCTATCTATTTATACGTGGGTCGCATTGCGCCGGAAAAGAACATTCGTCAGTTTTTGGACTTAACCTTACCGGGTCAAAAAGTGGTGGTGGGAAAAGGACCCGATTTGTCAAAATTACAACAACGTTACCCGGAGGTGGTCTTTGCCGGCCCTAAATACGGTCAGGAGTTGGCTCATTATTATGCCAGCGCCGATGTGTTTGTCTTTCCCTCGCTAACCGACACCTTTGGGGTCGTCAATTTGGAGGCCATCGCCTGTGGCACGCCCGTTGCAGCTTTTCCGGTGACAGGACCTAAAGACATTATTAAAAACGGCATTAATGGCATTTTACATAAAGATTTAAGGTTCGCTATTGAACAAGCCCTTACGCTCAAAAAGCATCCTGAAAAAATTGCACACTCTATCCCGGAATACACTTGGCAAGGGGCAACCCAACAATTTTTAAACCATCTCGCATGGATTGAACCGACCCACTACCACAGCCAACAAAAATAGGAAAAACTTATGAAGGTGTGTTTATTCACCGATACGTTAGGCGATTTAAATGGCGTTGCGCGTTTTATTCAAGACATGGGCGAGCAGGCTTTTTTGGCGCCAAATCAACTAGACGATTTTGAACTGCATATCGTCACCGCAACGCGTAAACCAATTCCAAAACAGCCTTACATCCATAATCTCGATGTTCGATTTAAAATGGCTGTCCCCTTTTACCAAGAGCTTGATTTGGTTTGGCCGAACCGAAAAAAGATTCGACAATTTCTAGAACTTCAACAGCCTGACAAAGTACATATTTCAACCCCGGGACCATTTGGTTGGGTGGCGAAAACCGAAGCACAAAAACTCAACATTCCGCTAATGGGTACCTATCACACGGATTTCCCCGCCTATCTGTTTGACCTGACTCAATCAAGCTGGTTAAAAAAGCAAACCAACCAAATCATGGCAAAATTTTATCGACAGTTTGATCATGTTTTTTCACGCTCAAATGCTTATTTACCGATCATGAAAACGGATATTCAGCTTCGGTCTGAGCAAATCTCTACTTTGATTCCCGGAACCAATTTAGAGCGATTCCACCCACAACACCAGTCAAACACCATTTGGTCTCAATTTGGTTTGTCTGACCAGCGCGCTAAAGTCCTATACGTTGGCCGCATCAATATTGAAAAGAATATCCTGTTTTTACTGAACACCTGGCAAGCGTTAATGGAAAAATATCCAACACTGACTGCTGATCTGGTGTTGGTAGGTGAAGGGAGATTTCGTAAGTTTGCCACCCAATACCAGCCTTATCAGGTGCACTTTTTAGGCCCCGTGCAAGGCCTTGCACTATCGCAACTTTATGCCTCGTCGGATGTCTTTGTCTTTCCATCAACCACCGACACCTTGGGGCAAGTCATTATGGAAGCGCAAGCCAGTGGTCTGGGCTGTTTGGTATCGGATATCGGTGGGCCGCAAAGCCTAATCAAAGACAATGAAACCGGATGGATTTTAAAAGCCAATGATCAAGTAGTCTGGAAACAGGCTTTATATGACGTGCTAACGGATCAAAATATTCGACAGCAATGGCACGCTAAAAGTCGAGCGCATATGCTAAATTATGATATTGCGAATTCCTTTCAGCAATTTCGCCAAAAACATCAATAGAAACCTTTGCATGCATGGGACGCGAAAGCAAAATGCGGAAAAATTTCATGTTGAGGCAAAAAACGCAGCGGATAGCCGGAAATAAAAACCACCCAGGCCTGGGTGGTTTTGAAAGGTTTATTGGGTTTATGTGCTCTAAAGCGATTATAATTCCATTTCTTCTTTGATCTGATCAACCCAAGTATCAACACGCTCGGCGGTCATTTCAGGTTGTTGATCTTCATCAATGGCAAGCCCTACAAAAAATTCACCATCTTCAGTAACTGCTTTTGACTCATCAAACTCAAAGCCATCGGTTGGCCAATAACCTGCCGGAATGCCGCCATTTTCCAATGCAATATCATGCATCAGACCCATTGCATCCAGGAAATACTCGGCATAATCGGCTTGATCCCCTAACCCAAAACAGGCAAAGGTTTTGCCGGTGAAATCGATTTCTTTAAAGTCATCCCAAAAGTCATCCCAACTGCTTTGCAACTCGCCATAATACCAAGTCGGTTGTCCTAGAATAATCTTGTCATACTTTGCAAAATCTTCCGGGCTGGCCGTTGCAATATCATAAACATCAACCAGATCACTGCCGATCTTATCTTTAATCATATCTGCTACGCGTTCAGTGTTGCCCGTGTCAGTACCGTAGAATAATCCAACTTGACTCATGTTTTACCCTTTATATAATGTGATGGTTTCTTGTAAAATAAACTCGGCTTCAAAGTATACGAAAAACGGCTGGGAATCTCCAGTTGCAATCAGTAAAGATTTTGCACGAATCATATCATGATTTAATTATATTTAAACCCCTAAAAATTTTATCGAACCTAATGAGTAAAACTAATTCATCAACACCTATAGATTGCTTTAAATGCCGTCATTTCTATATCACCTGGGATGCCAACCAACCCAAAGGCTGTAAAGCGTTTCGCTTTAAAACCAAATTTATGCCCAGTACATTGGTTTTTGAAACCTCTGGACACGATTGCTTAAAATTCTCCCCAAAAACAAACCAACGCAAGTCCTCAAACAACGCTAACGGTTGGATAGCTTAATTTCCGCTTTCAATGAATCAATCACCTGCCACATAAAAGCAATGCCTGGATCCGTTTTCCGTTGAGGTGCAATATCACTATGCCCCAAAATAGCCTGTGCGGACAAACTGGGATAAGTTGCCAACAAGACCTTAATAACCTCTCGTAATGTATGATATTGGCTTGCCGTATAAGGCGTTGTATCCGTCCCTTCCAACTCGATACCAATTGAAAAATCATTACAAGCATCCCGCCCTTCAAAACAGGATTCCCCTGCGTGCCAAGCACGTTGATTAAATGGCACAAACTGCGTCAAGGCACCCGAACGCTGAATATAAAGATGTGACGATACTTTTAACCCCGCAATTTCGGCAAAATAAAGATCTTCGGAAGGGTCAAGCTGGTTGGTAAACAATTGCTCTACACCTTGTCCGCCAAATTTCCCAGGCGGCAGACTAATGCCATGTATCACAATTAACGCTAAATCAGATTCATCAGGCCTGTCATCCTGATTCGGGCTGGGTACATAGCGTGCCTCACGAATAAGATGGCGGTGCAAATCGATACTGAGTGTTTGTGGCTTTTGTAAACTCATTCCCCCCCTCCTCAACCCAAAATTTTCGTTGAAACCCCATTATTAAAAAAACATAGTATTTATAGAGACCTTTGCACGAGATGGCATCACGAATAAAAATGATTAAAATTCCCCATATTTTTGTTAAAAAACGAGCCAATAGCCGGCTATTCGCTGCGTTTTTTGCCTCAATATGAGAATTTTTCCACATTTTTCTTTCGCGCCCCACGCATGCAAAGGTCTCTTATAAAAATTCACTTCTAAATCCTTTTAAAGAATCTTCTATAATAATGATTGATTTTAACAATAATGCAACCACTTTACTCTTAAGGGCATATTCAACTAAATGTTTCACTGGCTACTCGGAAACAAGGACAATCCCTTTCACTATACTCACCACGCCGTGTTACTCGGTGGCGTCATTATGTATTTATCCGCTGGACTGTTTAATTTGCAATTTGCCACTGGTGACCCTTATTTCAGTTATTTTTTAATTGGGGTGATCGCACCGATCCATTTATTTATCTGGTACCGCTCACGCTTTTACAATCAGTTTGATGCCATGGCAATTCTTTTTATTCTGATATCGGTAGTGTTTATTATCCCGTTAAACTGGTTTTTTAATGCTGGATCACTGGGACCAAGCCTCATCCTTTCTTTTATTGCCATTACCTATATTCAAACATTGTTCCATGAAGAGCCGCACACAAAAATCGCCTTTTATGTTTTGTTAACCATTATCCCAGTCATATTAATCCTCTCAGAACCGATGACCAAGCACTGGATTTACCAATACCCTGATGAGACAACCCGACTTTATGACAACCTGTTTAGTTATGTATTAGCAATATGGATCTGTATTTTAATTATGAATATGATGGGCAAACGCTATCAACTGGAAAAACAAAAATCCGAAGAGTATGCCCAACAACTCAAGGTATTAGCTGAAAGAGATTCTTTAACACAGCTCTATAATCGTCAAGCTTTTTCTAAAATATATACTTTAGCGCAACAGCGACACCCACAATTGTGTTTAGCGATTTTAGATATTGACTATTTTAAAACCTTTAATGATCAATATGGTCACGAAACAGGCGATAAGGTTTTAGTGGCTTTTGCAGAAGCCCTGCAACAACTGACCGCTGAAGAAGGTAAAATGGTCTCAAGACATGGTGGAGAAGAATTTTTGGTGCTATTCACTCGACCATTGTCTGCGGCTTTATCTGAGTTAAAACAATTAACCAATCAACTCGATTTTCCCAACACCAGCTATGACCGTTCTATCCAATTTAGTGCAGGCTTAATTCAGGTTTCAAAAAATGAACCCTTAAAATTAGCTGTTCAACGTGCTGACACACTACTCTATCAAGCCAAAAAATCTGGCCGCAATACGATTAAAACACCAGATTAAACTCAACGAATTAACCCTAATCAGAATTAGAATCATGACTTCAATAAATTATTTTCAAGACTTAACCGCCAACATTCAAGCCGCTTTACAAGAAGATATTGGCGCTGGCGATTTAACAGCCGACCTTATCGCACCAAAGCAACAAGCAACTGCAACGGTCATTACCAAAGAACCGGCTATTATTTGTGGCCGCCCATGGTTTGATGCGGTCATGCAGGCGGTTAATTCTGATATTGACATCAAATGGCATGTTTCAGAAGGTCAATCAGTTGATACGGGAGACACGATTTGTACGTTAAAGGGCGCGGCACGCTCGATACTAACCGCTGAACGCAGCGCACTGAATTTTTTGCAAACCTTATCTGGCACAGCAACCCAAACGCGCCAGTATGTTGATCTATTACAAAATACCCATACACAATTATTAGACACCCGTAAAACCCTTCCGGGTCTAAGGCTGGCACAAAAATATGCCGTCCACTGTGGTGGTGGTAAAAATCATCGTATTGGCTTGTACGATGCCATTTTAATTAAAGAAAACCACATCATGGCGGCTGGTAGCATTGCAAAAGCCATTGATAAAGCCAGACAACAACACCCGGATAAATTAGTTGAGGTAGAAACCGAAAATTTTGATGAAGTCCAACAAGCTGTCAACGCAAATACAGATATTATTATGCTCGATAATTTTTCTCTTGAAGCCATTCAACAGGCTGTAAAATGGGTTAATAAACGCTGTTTATTAGAAGTCTCCGGTAATGTTGAATCCGTAGATTTAATGGCATTAGCACTCACAGGCGTTGATTACATTTCTACGGGAGCCATCACAAAACACCTGCATGCCATTGATTTTTCAATGCGTTTTCATCTCCAACAGGAATTAAATTAACGCCATGTTTGACCACATTTTATTAAACATTGTTTTTTTACTACTCATTACCGTCGGACTGGTCTCGCTGTCGCGTCGTATTCATCTTCCGCCTATTTTGAACTATATTATTGTCGGTATCATTGTGGGACCGTTTGGATTTGCCATTATTCAAAGCGAGCAAAGTATCAGCTTTTTGGCTGAATTTGGTATTGTGTTTTTATTGTTTGCCATCGGCTTGGAGTTTTCTTTAACACAGATGGTAGCCATGCGCAGAATTGTATTTGGTTTTGGAAGTTTCCAGGTTTTTGTAACAGGCATTCTGATTTTTCTCACCGCGTATTTAGCTGGGCTTTCAGCTGAGTCTAGTATTGTCATTGCCAGTGCTTTTGCACTGTCTTCAACGGCGATTGTCATCAAACAACTCACCGAACAATCTGAAATTCAAACCCGTCATGGTCGTTCAACGGTCGGCATTTTGATTTTCCAAGATATTATGGCCATTCCTTTGTTGATTTTAATTCCGGCACTGGGGTCGGCCACAGGGGATTCACTCTTATCAGAATTAGGGATTGCCTTTTTTAAAGGCGCCATAGTGGTTGTGGTGATGCTGTTTGCAGGGCGTTACTTATTACGACCGCTCTTTAATGAAGTCGCGACCTCCAAATCACAGGAATTATTTACCCTGACCGTCCTGACAGTGGTACTCAGCGCGGCTGCCTTTACCGAAGAAATGGGCATTTCCATGACACTCGGCGCTTTTTTAGCCGGCATGATGCTCGGTGAAACCGAATACCGTCACCAAATTGAAGCGGATATTCGCCCCTTCCAAGATATTCTGTTGGGATTATTTTTTATTACTGTCGGCATGATGATTTCCCCTGAGTTAATCGGCAATCACTTTATGATAATTATTGGGGTGGCAATCGGTATTATGCTATTAAAAGCATTGGTCATCTTTTTCGTTATGCGTGCCTTTAAAAAAGCTGAAGGCATCAGCCTCAGGACAGCGATTCCCTTGTCACAGGTTGGTGAATTTGGTTTAGTGCTGTTAACGCTGGCATTGTCCTATAAAGTCCTTGAAGAACAGCTTGGACAAATCCTCTTAACCGCAGCCGTTATTAGTATGATGCTCACCCCTGTGTTGATTAAATTTAATGGTCGCATAGCCAATCGTCTGTGTCGCAAAAGTTATCAAACCAATTTTTCTGAAATGGAAAATGTGATTCAGGAAGACAGTAAACACCTATCGAACCATGTCGTGCTATTTGGCTTTGGCCGCGTTGGACAAACCACCGCGAAATTTCTCGTACAAGCGCATATCCCTTTTGTGGCACTGGATATGGACATTAAGCGGGTTAGAGAAGCCCAACAAAGTGGTGAGCCGGTCTATTTCGGTGACTCCGCCAAACAAAGCATTATTCGAGCAACCAATATTGAACAGGCAAAAGTCGCCATTATTACCTTCCATGATTATCATGCTGCCATAAAAACCCTACAAAGTATGCATAATGTGGCACCGAATATTCCCGTTTTGGTCAGATCGCTCGATGATACCCATATCAATGAACTGACGAAAGCCGGAGCCACTGAAGTGGTTCCCGATACCTTTGAATCCAGTATTATGCTAGCGTCCCACCTACTATTAATGGTTGGTAAACCACCCAGTCAGGTGTTAAAGCAAACTAGAATGGCAAGAGAAGGTCGCTATCATTTATTAAATGGTCTTTACCCGGGTGAGTCGGATCATATTCCCTTCGAACAACATCAACTGGGCGAGGTCATCCAGCCCATTCACATTCATGAAGATGCGTTTGCCATTGGCAAATGCCTAGCCGACCTACCGGCCGATGACTTAAAAATTATCGTAAAATCAATTAAGCGTGGTTCGGTTAAAGGAGATGACCCGGATGCTGGTACACGATTGCGGTTCGAGGATGTTTTAATCGTACAAGGGCTCCCCGAAAACATCGGTAAGCTGGAATATTTTATTAATACTGGCCACTAATCATAGCGCTTAATCAAAAACGGGCAATAACGAGTCTCAAAACCAGCCGGCATCATAGACTGATCAAGATGCTAATCAGTTTTATCCTCGATCCAAATCAAGGATGCCATACGCCCGGTTTGTCCATCACGACGATAAGAATAAAACCAGTCTGCTTGATGATAACTGCATAACTGACTCTGAAAAACAGTAGCTATATGGCATTGATTTAACTGAAATTCTGCCAGGCCTGGTAAATTTACCAGCCATTTAAGCGGGTTGACAGGTTGTTGCGTCAAAAATGGCTGATAACGCTGATCTGCTGCCATAAATGCCTCATAGACTTCAGTCCCGACTTCAAAGTATTGCCGGCCAATCGCCGGGCCAATCCAAACCCTTAATTGATCATTTGAGACAGGCAGATGTGCAATCGTTTTAGGGATAATGCCATTCAAGAGGCCTTTCCAGCCGGCATGAATCGCTGCCACCATTTTTCCAGAAACATCACTCACTAAAAGCGGCAAACAATCTGCCGTCATCACAGCTAAAACACGATTGGGCTCATCTGTCCAACTGGCATCTGCTTGCGGAATCGCATCCTCAACATTGATATTTGAGGCCTTGACAACAATATCCGTATGCAACTGATCTAACCAATAAGGTTCGGTTGGCAAGGCTAACACCTCAGCAAGATGCTGACGATTGGCAAGGACTTGACGAGGATCATCCCCAACATGCATGGCAAGATTAAAGCCATCAAAAGGTGGCCGACTCCCATCTCCGATTCGGGTCGTCGTATAAGCCTTGACGCTTTTAGTCATCGGCCAGTCAGGTTGAATCAACCTTAAATCATTCCGACGGAATATCGGCATCCGTTACCCATTCCACCTCAACACCATGATCTTCTTTATCATAGTCATAATCGTCATACCCCATGTCCGAGAGTCTGGTCGCTTTGAAGTCTTCCATATCGTCTCTCAAAATATCGACCAAGGCCAACATATCATCCGGCATCGGCGTTTTCCACTTCATTTTTTTTGCCGTTTTGGGGTGGGTTAAAGAAAGTTGTCCCGCATGCAAGGCTTGTCGTTTAAAGCCTCGCAAATAGTCAACAAACTCTGGCATCATTTGCTGAGGAATGCGCAAACGCCCACCGTAAACAGGATCCCCCAATAATGGAAACCCCAAATAAGCCATATGCACACGGATTTGATGGGTTCGCCCCGTTTCTAATTGGACTCGTACGTGCGTATGCTCACGAAAGCGTTCTAATACCCGATAGTGGGATGTCGCTGGTTTGCCACCAATTTTTAGCACGGCCATTCGCTTACGATCTGTTGGGTGCCGACCAATCGCGTTTGAAATCGTTCCGCCTGAAATCATCTTACCGACAACGATTGCATCATAAACTCGCTCCACAGCATGACGCTGAAGCTGCTCAACCAAATGCGTCTGGGCGGGTACCGTTTTAGCAACCACCATCAACCCGGTGGTCTCTTTATCCAAACGGTGCACAATCCCGGCACGTGGCACTTCTCGAATCGCTTCATAATGATACAGTAAAGCGTTTAATAGGGTACCATCCGGGTTGCCTGCACCAGGATGCACCACCAAACCTGCGGGTTTATTAATGACCAAAATATCGTCATCTTCATAAACAATATCCAATTCAATATCTTGTGCGATAAAATCCACTTCATCTTCTAGCTCAGCGTGACACTGTACTTTCTCATCGCCGAAGACTTTAAAATTGGGTTTGGTTTGAATTTGCCCATCCAAGGTAACATTCCCCGCTTTTATCCAATCCTGAATGCGGGTTCGAGAATAATCGCTAAAGGCATCTGCAAGAACAGCATCCAACCTTTTTCCTGCTTTATCGTGGGTAATCCGAGTTTCTAACTGTTGACGACTCAATCCGTGCTCCAAAGGGGTCAGAAACCATGACCATTCACTGAGTCATGGCATTGTAAACCCCATTTATCTATTTATTATTTTGACCTATGGTATCATATCTTCTTTAATTTTAACGCTCAGAAACCATCGGATTTAATCACCTTAAAAGTCTATGCTTTTATAAAAAAGGCCTTTTACATGCAATCATTGGCCGTTTTCCGTTCGGCTTCTTGATTTACTCGTTGACAAGCATCCATCTATGAAGAAACTGATCAAACCATTATTACTGATATTTCTGTTTAGCCTACAAGGCTGTTCTTTAATTGACAAACCCAAGGATGAGTGGGATGCGAAAGATTATTATGAACGTGCGGCAGAGGCAAAAGAATCTCAAAACTGGAGCCTGGCCATCCAGCTTTATGAGGAACTCAAAGCCTATTATCCCTATGGGGAATATGCGGAGCAGGCTTATTTAGATCTGGCTTATGTTTATTATCGTTTTGATGAACCTGAATCAACCAAACGAGAATTAGAAGATTTCCTAAGGCTTTACCCCAAACACAAACACATTGCTTACGCACTTTATCTTCGTGCCTTAGCGGTTGACTCTATTAACAAAAGCTGGACAGATAAATGGCTAACCGATCCCGCCACCCGCGATATGAAGTCCACGCAAGAAGCGTATAATGCCTATTTGATTTTATTAAACGAATTTCCCAATAGTCGTTATTCCGATAAAGCCCGTCAACGCTTAATGATATTAAATAACCGCTTGGCTCGAAATGAACTGAAGGTCGCACAATTTTACTATAAACACCACGCTTATCTTGCGGCCGCAAACCGTGCAAAAGCCGTGTTAGAGAATTTCCCTAAAGCCATAGTTAACGTTGAATCCTTGGCACTCCTAAAACAATCCTATGAAAAGCTGGGAATGATTGAAAATGCCAGGAATGCTGAAAAGGTCTATCAACTCAATGCCGCCGACTCAGATAACATGATACAAACCCCTTAAAGAAACGACAACAAGATAGCCTAGTTTGTAATGATTTAACGCAATAATCTAAGGCTATGGTGTCTCTACTTCCCGATAGCGACTGGTAATTGGATAACGTCGATCTCTACCAAAAGCACGTAGCGAAATGCGAACCCCGGGTGCAGCTTGGCGGCGCTTGTATTCATTACGCGTAATCATTGTTGTAACACGCTGTACTTCTTCTAAATCAAACCCAAAAGTGGAAGCGATTTCTATTGGACTTTTATCTTCACTCACAAAAGCTTGAATAATCACATCCAATTCTGCATACTCAGGCAAAGAATCTTGATCGGTTTGTTCTGGGCGTAATTCCGCTGAAGGCGCTCGAACAATTACCCTTTCAGGAATCACCTCACCGATGCCATTACGATAGGTTGCCAATTGATATACCCATGTTTTTGGTACATCCTTTAAAGGTGAAAAACCACCGACCATATCGCCATACAGGGTTGAATACCCTACGGCTACCTCAGATTTATTACTGGTTGCAAGTACCAACTTCCCGGTTTTATTCGACAACGACATTAACAACATCCCTCGAATACGGGCTTGCATATTTTCTTCTGTCACATCTTTTTCTAAACCGGCAAAAGCTTCGGATAAGGCCGCTTCAGAAGCACTATAAATTGACTCAATGGAAATTGATCGGTAACAAACCCCCATATCATGCGCCTGTTTCGCTGCATCTTCTAGACTAATAGGCGCCGTATAACGAAACGGCATCATTACGGCTTCCACTTGATCAGCGCCCAGTGCATCAACAGCAATAGCGAGTGTGAGTGCCGAATCAATCCCGCCCGACAAGCCCAACAATACCCCTTTAAAACCATTCTTATGCACATAATCGCGAACCCCCATGACCAAAGCCTGGTAAATTCTTGCTTCATTTTCATAAAGTGGCGCTTGCACTCCTGGTTGTACCGCAACCGCACCCGCTTGTTTTAACAAGGTGACCGGAATCAATCCTGTCTGAAATTCTGGTCCTTGCACTTGCACTTCACCTTCGGCACAGGTTGCAAATGAACCACCATCAAATATTAATTCATCTTGCCCACCCACTTGGTTGACATAAATAACAGGGCGCTTCACCTCTTTTACTCGACGTTGAACAACCTCAATGCGGTCTTGGTGTTTTTCTTGAGAAAAAGGCGAGGCATTCAAACTCAGTAACACATCTGCCCCCGCTTTGACCGATTGATCCGTTGGAGATAACTTCCAAATATCTTCACAAATCAACAAACCAAACTTAATGCCTTTATAATCCACAACACACGGTAACTCACCCGAAGAAAAATAACGTTTTTCATCAAACACACTATAATTGGGTAGGTTTTGTTTAATGTAGCAGGCTTGAATCATGCCGTTTCCAATCCAAGCCGCCATATTAAAGCGCTCGCCAAGCTCATCCATCATCGGATACCCAACCACCAACACCACATCTTTAACCTGATTACAAAGCTGTGAAAGTGCTTTTTCAACTTGATCATAGAGCGCGGGGCGAAACAATAAATCTTCGGGAGGATAACCGGTTAACGTCATTTCAGGAAAGACAACAATATCCGCTTGGTACTGTTGCTTTGCCTGTTGAGCGGTTTCGACAATGAGCGCAACATTCCCGTCGATGTCGCCCACCACCGGATTGATTTGCGCCATAATAAGATTGAGTTGCTCAGACATAATCGACTATCCTTTACGACTTATTTAACGTCGATTTAAACGTGTTAGCATTGCAGAGCCCATATCCGTTGGCGAGGCAACCACGGTCACCCCTGCCGCTTCTAAAGCCTCAGATTTTGCTCCCGCCGTTCCTTTACCGCCACTGACAATCGCACCCGCATGCCCCATCCGTTTACCGGCTGGTGCAGTGACGCCTGCAATATAAGCGACCACAGGCTTAGTCACCTGTTGTTGAATAAATTCAGCAGCCTCTTCTTCTGCCTGTCCACCTATTTCACCCACCAAAATAATGCCTTCTGTCTGCGGATCTTCTTCAAATAAGCGCAAACAATCAATAAAATCCATTCCTTGAATGGGGTCGCCACCAATACCAATACAGGTTGACTGGCCTAACCCATTTTGGGTGGTTTGATGAACCGCTTCATAGGTTAGCGTCCCTGAGCGGGAAACAATGCCCACTCGCCCAGCCAAGTGAATATGACCTGGCATAATACCAATTTTACAGCCCGACCCATGGTCATTCGGTGTAATCAGGCCTGGGCAATTGGGGCCAATTAAATAGGCATCTGATTGTGTCAATACGGCTTTCACTTTTAACATGTCCGCCACGGGAATGCCTTCGGTAATACAGGTTATGACTTTAATACCTGCATCAATGGCTTCAATAATAGAGTCCGCAGCAAAGGCGGGTGGCACATAAATCATTGACGCTGTGGCACCTGTTGCCGCCACCGCTTGTTTAACGGTATTAAACACAGGCAAACCCAGGTGTTCAGACCCGCCTTTTCCGGGTGTGACGCCGCCCACCATTTGAGTACCATACGCCATCGCTTGTTCAGAATGAAAACTCCCTTGTTTACCCGTAAAACCTTGGCAAATCACTTTGGTGTTTTGATCAATTAAAATACTCATTGCTGATGCTCCTTTGCCAAAGCCACCACCTTTTCAGCCGCCTCTGCTAAGCCATTCGCTGTGATGATACTCAGTCCACTATCGGCTAATTTTTGTCTGCCTAATGCCACATTCGTTCCTTCTAAACGAACCACCACAGGAATGGTCAAACCGACATCCTGTACTGCCTGAATAATCCCTTCAGCAATTAAATCGCAACGCACAATCCCCCCAAAAATATTGACCAATATCGATTTTACCTCTTGCGATGACAATATCAGTTTAAAGGCTTCTGCAACCCTATCCGGTGTCGCACCCCCCCCAACATCTAAAAAGTTTGCAGGTTCTCCGCCATTGAGTTTAATTAAATCCATCGTCGCCATCGCCAAACCTGCACCATTGACCATACAACCAATATTACCCTCCAGAGCGATGTAATTTAGCTGATGATCTGCTGCTTTCGCCTCACGTTCATCCTCTTGACGGATGTCACGCATGGCCACCAAATCAGCTTGCCGATAGAGTGCATTTGAATCAATATTCACTTTCGCATCTAGCGCAATCAGTTCATTATTATTGGTTAACACCAAAGGGTTAATTTCTAAAAGCGCAACATCCTTGTCTAAAGCTAATTGATAAAACCCCTTCATAATCGTTGACAATTGTTTAAAGGCATTGCCCGTTAAACCCAATGCAAATCCGACTTCACGGCATTGGTAAGCCATTAGCCCCACCACTGGGTCAACTGACACGGTTAAGATTTTTTCGGGGGATGCTTCAGCAACCAATTCAATATCCATCCCACCGGCCGCTGAAATAACAAACGTATGCCGTTTGGTGGCACGATCCACCAATAAGCTCAGATAAAACTCTTGCTGAATCGTCAAGGTTTCCTCAATCAACAAAGCATTAACAGGGAGTTTTTTGCCTGCCGTTTGTATCGTTGCTAAATGACTGCCTAATAACCTTTTCGCCACCACCTTGGCTTCTGCTTCATCCGAGACCAACTGAACCCCCCCCGCTTTACCACGAGCACCTGCATGGATTTGTGCCTTAATGACCCAACCACTGGATTTAACCTCGGCCAATGCCGACTCTAAATCCATTAAGTCATCAATGACCCGCCCCTTGGGAACCGGAATCTGATAGTGTTGAAAAAGATTTTTGGCTTGATATTCGTGTAAATTCATTACAATCCTTTTTAAAATGGTTGCCTTTGGCTTCTCATTGCAATTGGGTTGGTCTGTTTGCGCCCATCAGTTACGAAAGAAAAGCATGTTAAAATGTTTGCGACTTTCAATCAAACTGTTGATCAAACGATTGGGGAACTAGTGAATAGTCACTATTAACCCTGAAATGCGAAAATTATAGCTGTTTTTTTGTTCATTGATTGCATGCTACAACGTTTTTTATTTTTAATTGCTTGAATTCGCACGCATTGGGCAAATTCTAAAATGCAGCGGTTTGACTCGCACCAACAGCCATTATCGCCTTACTGACACAATGGAAATACAATTATGCGCGCACTATTATTTTTTGGTTTAATTATTGTCATTTTTCTACTGATTCGTTGGCTCTTTAATCGCCGCCCGACACCAGAATCCAACGCTGTAAGCGATACCAAACAAATGGTTTCCTGTGACTATTGTGGCATACACCTCCCTAAAGAAGAAGCCATCAAAGATGCTGAAAATCCGGGACAGTATTATTGTTCAGACAAGCATTATTCTCAATCCAAAAATCACACAGGCTAAGGGTCAATGTGTTCAATCTTAGCCTCAAAAATCAAGGCTTGTCCAGCCAAGGGGTGGTTAAAATCTATCACCACCTCATCGTTTCTAATTTCATAAACCGTCGCGGGCACTTCTGTTCCAGTTGGGGTTGTAAACCCAATGACCAACCCTTCTTTCAAAATCATCGTTTCTGGGAAGTCGGCTTTCGGAAGCACTTGAAAATTACTTGAATCCGGCAATCCAAAAGCTTGTTCCGGCATTAATGTAAATTTTGCTGTGGTGCCAATTTCTAAACCAATCAACAACGCATCTAAACGATTAAGCAATTGTCCATCGCCCACTTGGAAAGCAAAAACTTCGTCATCCTCTGTTTGGTCAACCACAGTGCCATCGACTAACGTTAGCTTAAAACGAATTTCAATATGACTGTGTTCTTGCACAGTTAAAACAGTTGATTCAGTCATGTTTTTCCTTAGACAGTTTTATGGTTGTTTTTTTTGGGACTCGATTTACCGATAGCGATCGTTTGATTTCGGCCTGCTTTTTTAGCCTGATACAGCGCTTCATCAGCTGCCTTCATCACCGCGTCGGGTGTTTTCAAAGCCGGTGTTTTTTCTGCCACGCCAAAACTTACCGTCACGTTTGTTTCAATAACCCGCTTTTTCTGTTTTACTTTTAAGGTCAGACTGGCGATTTTTTGGCGAATAGTTTCAACCTCAGCCATCACCTCTGCAAGCGATTTATTTTTAAAAACCACCGTAAATTCTTCTCCGCCATAACGAAAGACTTTGCCTATCGAAATATGCCGCAAGACTTCCGCCACTTCACGTAATACCTGATCACCCACTTCATGGCCATATCGATCGTTAAAAGACTTGAAATGATCGATATCCATCATCGCAATCGAATAACGCCGTCTTAACCCTAAAAAGGTCTCCATTAAAGCTCTTCGACCTTTAAGCCCGGTCAACTGATCGGTATAGGCTAAGTGATGGGCATCAAACACCAGAGAAAACAGTATGATTAACCCGGCGAAGGTGGACAACCAGGCAATAACCCCCGGTTGATGTGCCAAATCCAGTCCAATGCCCATTAACAACAAGACAAATAACAATGCTAAATCCAATACCTTCGCGTGTCGGAGCAATGCGATTCGAAACAGCATCAGCCCGGCAACCCCGATAAAGGCTAATAGCGCAGGCAAGGTAATTTGGTGTGCCTTGGTATCAAACGACATTAAAATCCATTGCCACCCATCCAAAGGCAGATAAACCATAAAGCCATACACCGCTAAAATTTGAGCCAATAGCACGACACCCTGAAAGAGAACATATCCTTTATCATGCAATCCTTTTTCCGGTAACCAAGCCCATAATAAGACATTCACCGGAAATAATAAGGACACCAAGGGAAACAGGGTCAGTGTGGTTAAGTCCAGAGCCCCTGCAGGCATAAAATAATAAACAGCCGTGTTCAGCAGCAACAGCGTTAACGATATCAGGATAGGTTGAAACTGATTTAAAAACAAACTGATAAAAACAGCACTGCCACCCATTAAAAAAGGAAAGAATGGCAGAAATGGCTGCAAAGTATTTATCTCAGAAGCCACCCAATCCAGCGACCAAACGGCAGCGAACGTCAGAAGACTTAACCAAATAAGATGTCTCAAATACATACAGGTTTATGACACAAAACTAGGTTTTTCCAAAAATCGACTTCTCTTCTTTAGGTTTTTCGACACATTGAATATGCCATTCAAGCAAATAATGGCAATTCTGTCCTGCTGCACAGCTGGCGTCTTCTTGTGCAAACTCGGCTGATTTAATCGCTTGTTGCGCCAGCATTTCGTATCCCGTTGGGCAGACTTTTTTGGCTTGATCTACCATAGCTCGACTCGAAAAATTAACGGGCGCATTATATTCTGTCTGCAACACATAAACCTCCGCTGGGGCGGTCGTTTTATGAGTGACTTTGACATCATTAAAACCACTGCAACCCGAAAGCAAAACGACCAGGCCTGACAGGAAGGATAAGGATAATACTGAAAATAAAATAGGGTTCATAACATCTCAATTTAAGGTTTAGACACTTGCCGTTTGGCATTATTTTTTAGCGCCCTTTGCATGCGTGAGTCGCGAAAGAAAAATGCGGGGAAATTTTAACCATTTTTTATTCATGACGCCATCTCGAGCAAAGGTTTCTTTTAATTATGGCGCTTCTTTTAAGCCAATTTCTGAAACCACATAACATAAGTTAGTATGTAATTTTTTGCCGTCCACTAAAAAAGAAGTGGATCCGGCAATTTTATCATCTGGGTTTAAGCGCACACTCCCTAGATAGGTTTTTAACAATTGACCCGTATGACAACTATAGATTTCAATTTTTCGATCTAAACCAACCCAATCGGATTGAATATTTTTGGCGGAATTAGAAACCTTTTCACACCCTAACGTTGCCAGTAAAGTCAGAAGGGTTAATGCCAATAAGCGTTTTTTCATATTCTTCCTTTGTGGTCATTGATAAGTAACGTCAAGAACCTCATCGCCGTATTTTGCGTCAAGATCCCCAGAAAAGCTATTTTACACTTTAGGGAACATCTAATAAACCCAGATTAAAAACCTGCCCTATCCTAGCGACCTAGAGAGAGCTTTGCACGAGATGGCTACACGAATAAAAAGGGTTAAAATTTCCCACATTTTTTTTCGCGTCCCACCCATACAAAGATCCCATAAAAAATAAAACTATTGCCATAATGTGTTAATCATTATTAACCCCTTAGCGTTTAGATAATAACCATTTTCTTATATAATTCTAGATCAGTTCGATTGTAACTATTTTTTAAGGAATGCTCTCTATATGAATATCATGATTATCGGCAGTGGTTTTGCCGCCCTAACGGCGATAAAAAATCTGCGCAAACAGCTCCCACTATCCAGAATCACGGTTATTTCCCCCACAAAAACTTTTGTGTATCTGCCAAGCATTATTTGGATTCCGGCCGGTTTGCGGACTGCTGATTCCTTAAAAATCGACCTAACCAACTTTTTTAACCGTCAAAGGGTTGAACACATTGAAGCCAATGTGCTTGATATTTTAGACAATGGCCGCACCGTCAAGACCGATGCCGGCGACTTTAGTAATGATGGTTTAATCATAGCCTCTGGCGGACGTTTTATTAAAAAACTGCCCGGAATTGAATATGCTATTACCCCTTGTGAAGGGATTACTGCGGCAGAAACCATTCAACAAAAACTGCAAGAACTCAGGGGTGGCACCCTTGCCATCGGATTCGGCGGTAACCCTAAAGAGCCCTCAGCCATGCGTGGCGGCCCCATGTTTGAATTTTTGTTTGGTATCGACACTTTACTAAGACAACAAAATCGCCGCCAACAGTTTAAGCTGGTCTTTTTTAACCCTGCCCCAAAACCGGGGAAACGTTTGGGCGACAAGGTTCCAGACCAAGTACTCAAATTGATGAAAAAACTCAATATTGAGACCCATTTAGGCCACAAACTGGTCGAATTTAAAAATGATCGTGTCATAACGGAAGGGGGAGAGATACCAGCCGATCTAATTCTATTTATGCCGGGAATGACCGGCCCTGCTTGGTCAGCGAACAGTGAGATTGCCAAGTCAGACGGGGGGTTAATCAAAGCCAATGAATATTGTCAGGTAGATGGTCTTTCAAAAACCTATGTCGCGGGTGATTCAGGCAGTTATCCTGGGCCAGACTGGCAAGCCAAACAAGGTCATATGGCTGACTTACAGGCTAAAACGGCCACTCACAATCTGGTCGCTGAACTTGAACATCGCGACGATTTTAAACCCTTCAAGCATGAACTCTTATGCATTGTTGATACCCTTTCGCACGGCATCTTAATTCGCCGCACCGAAAAAGGGACGATCATGTTACCGAAATGTCGTTTAATGCACTATGCCAAACGCTTTTTTGAATATTGGTACTTACGCCAATATAAATAAACGTCGACAAATCGCTAAGTGAATCAAGACTGTTTAGGTCAAGGTGGGAATATCATCTACAGGATAAGGTAACGATGACTCATCCTGCATTTCCTCATGGAATCCTTCTACATGTCCTTCTGCCAAATCCGTTCTAGCAAACTTTGCTAAATGATAAAGAGCCTCTCCTTCATTCACCAATGGCATGCGCATTTGACCAATTACAATACCACTGCTAGGCGCATAGACTTCCTGTTCGGACTCACCAAACGGATCGGCAATCACGCCCAGCAAGGTATCATTTGCTTTAACCCTTTCACCATCAGACACCAGTGAACGCAAAATCCCACTGTGCGGAGCCCTAACCCAATAACTCGAACGTGCTTTGGCCGATTTACTTTTCGATCCCCGTTGATTAGCACGTGTTTTTGGCAGCATTTTCAAATATCGCATCACATTGATGATGCCACGAACACCTGCTCGAATTGACATCTCATCAAATCGCAAGGCTTCACCTGCTTCATAAAGCAATATGGGAATTTTCTTTTTTACCGCCGCAGCCCGCAAAGAACCATCACGTAAATTGGCATTTAAAATTAACGGGGCTTGAAATGCTTCAGCCATAGCGTGGGTTTCTTCGTCATCTAAATTGGCACGGATTTGCGGTAAATTGGATCGATTTATGGCGCCGGTATGCAAATCAATGCCATGGGTTGCTTTATTAACAATTTCGGTTAAAAAAATATGGGCTAGACGAGAAGCAATCGACCCGGTCTGGGTGCCGGGAAAACTACGATTTAAATCACGGCGATCCGGTAAATAACGACTGTGGTTAATAAAGCCATGCAAATTCACAATTGGAACCGCAATCAAGGTACCTTTGAGACGGTTCAAAGATTTTACCTTTAATAACCGACGAATAATTTCAACCCCATTTAATTCATCTCCATGAATAGCCGCACTGATAAACAATACCGGTCCGGCCTGATGACCGCACAACACTTGAACGGGCATCGACAGTTCACTATGGGTGTACAATTTCCCCACCTTTAAATCAATGGTTTTTTTTTCGCCCGGATGAACGATCACGCCATCAATGGTAATGGCTTTATTTCGAATCACTTTAGTCGCCATGACTTAACCTTTTCCAACCGTTTTGGTTCGGTTGACGGTTTTTTTATTGGCATTGGTTTCAATAAAGCCAATGATCATGCCAGCAATATCCTTACCGGTTGCCCCTTCAATCCCTTCTAGCCCAGGAGAAGAGTTCACCTCCATCACCACCGGGCCATGATTAGAGCGAAGCAAATCAACTCCACAGACATTGAGTCCCATAATTTTAGCTGCATTCACCGCCGTTGCACGCTCAGAGGCTGTGATTTTGATTAAATTTGCTGAACCGCCCTGATGCAGATTAGATCGAAATTCACCCTCTTTCCCTTGGCGCTTCATTGCTGCAATAACCTTACCACCCACCACAAAGCAACGAATATCTGCCCCTCCCGCTTCCTTTATAAATTCTTGGACAAGAATATTCGCCTTTAAGCCATGAAAGGCCTGGATAACACTGGTAGCGGCCGATTTGGTTTCAGCTAATACCACGCCCACGCCTTGCGTTCCCTCTAAGAGTTTAATAACGACCGGGGCGCCACCGACAATTTTTAATAAATCATCTACATCGTCCGGTGAGTGTGCAATACCGCTAACAGGCAAGCCAACCCCTTTACGAGAGAGGAGTTGTAAACTTCTTAATTTATCGCGTGAACGGGATATCGCAACGGATTCATTTAAAGGAAATACGTTCATCATTTCAAATTGACGCAACACTGCGGTGCCATAAAAAGTGACTGAGGCACCAATACGAGGAATAATCGCATCAAACCCCTCTAAAATTTCGCCTTTATAATGCACTTCCGGGGAAACTGAATTAATATTCATATAGCATCGTAGTGCATCAATCACCCGAACATCATGCCCTCTCTCTTTTGCAGCCTCAACGAGACGACGCGTAGAATAAAGCTCTGGCCCTCTTGATAAAATGGCAATTTTCATTATTTTCTTCCTTGTAGAAATGATTTGGTAGGATTCACTGTTAATTTTGCTTTCCGCAATGCCGAACGACCTAATAACATTTTAAACACCATTGAATCTCTACTGGTTAAAGAAACTGGCGCCAGAATTTTATGACCTCCAATTTCTATCGTCGTTTCAATAAAATATCGAACAGTCACATTTCCGCCTGAGTCGGTTACGGCTCTCTCGTCTTGTATCTTAGCTTCGCACTGCTGAACTTTAGACAAATCATATTCATCTGGATGAATACTAAAACGAACCCATTGCTGCCCATTTTTTTCAAAGTTTATCAATTCAAACGTGTGTAGGGCTGAATTTTTCGCGCCCGTATCCACTTTACATTTAAGGCGCTTAATCCCTAAATCAGGTAACTTAACCCATTCTCTCCAGCCAACTTTATCACTCAAACGATTAAGCCTTTTATTTAAGGATCAGCATCGTTGCCAAACCTAAAAAAGATAAAAATCCGACCACATCCGTTACCGTGGTTAAAATAACCGCCCCGGATAAAGCAGGATCTTGACCCAGTCTTTTTAAAACCAGTGGAATCAACACCCCAGCAATCCCCGCAGCGATCATATTAATTAAAATGGCGGTACCAATCACCAAACTAATCATCACATCTTGAAACCAAATTTGTGAAATCAAAGCCACCACCAGTGCCCAAATTGCTCCGTTGATTAATCCGATCGCAAATTCTTTGTTAAATAAAACGCTTTGATTAGACCCTATGACTTTACCCATCGCCAAACCACGGATGGTTAAGGTTAGGGTTTGGCTACCGGCTATTCCCCCCATACTGGCAACAACCGGCATTAATACCGCCAAAGCCACAACCTGAGCAATCACCGCTTCGAATTGCCCAATGACAGCCGCAGCTAAAAAAGCTGTCGCCAAATTAATGCCTAACCACAAAGTACGGGCATTGACACTTTTGCGAACTGGCGCAAATAAGTCGATTTCGTTTTCAAGTCCAGCTAAATGACGAACCGTTTGATCGCCTTCTTCCACCGTTAATTCCAGCACATCAGCCGCCGTTAATTGACCAACCAATACCCCGGATTCATTGACCACTGCCGCGAAATGTTGATTTTTAAATCGAAGCAGTTTCGCTGCTTCAATCGCATTCATAGTATCCAATACCTTTTCGGGGGTTTCCATAATATCCGCCACCAACAGTGATGGATCATATCTTAATAACTCCACTACATGCAAAGTGCCTAATAGATGATGCTCTCCATCAACCACCATTAACTCTAAAGTGTTTTTTTGAATTTCACCCTTGATTCGTAAATATCGCTGAACCACTTCCAGCTTAATATTCTCACGAATGCGCACCACATCGGTATGCATATAACGCCCAACAGCGTCAGATTCATAAGCCAGCACCTGATTGATTTCATCCCGGCGCGATAACGCCATCATATCAATGACATCTTCACCACGTTTATCCTGCAAAGAGTCCAAGATATCCGCCGTATCTTGAGCGTCTAAATGATGGGTAACTTCACAAATTTCTGATGCATCTAAATTCTTTATCAGATGAGCACGTGCACTTTCATTTAATGATGACAGCACCTCACCTTTTTGATCATCAGAAAGCCCTTCCCATAAAGCGTCTCGAGCGTCATAAGGAAAGGATTCAATTAAATTGGCTATTTCAGAACCGGTTAAGGAAGCAAAAAACTCAATAATTTCAGATTGGCGATGTTCAGCAACCAAAGCTTGTAAAAAAACCAGCTTTTCTTCCGCACTCAATCCGGTCATCTCTAACGGGGGGGTCTTATCCATTCAGGATGTCCTCAAATCAATATCGTTAGCTTCCGTCACTAGCGGCTATAGAAAAAATGGGTTTACATAGGTTTGATTGCTGTGACTGATAAGGTATATGAACTTTTTGCACGAGAAGGCGTCACGAATAAAAAGGGTCAAAATTTTTGTTTCGTGTCCCACTCATGCAAAGGGTTCATATGTAAAAAAAAGGAACAAAAAGGGTCTCTCATTGAGTTACCCTTTTGAAAAACCAAAAAGTGATATTTTAGCGGATTTCGTCAATACCCACTTTTAACAAACCGATATGACTGGCGTAATTAACTAATTCAGCTGAAGCAGACAGATCTAATTTAGTCATAATATTCTCACGATGCTTGGAAACCGTGCGATCGCTGATTCCTAAAATTTCAGCAATATCCTTAGTTTTATAACCTTCTGCAACCAGCTTAATCACCTGTTTTTCTCGAATAGAGATTTTTCTTCGGCGTTTGGGCGTTTCTTCAGAATCCTCTGTTTCAGCCGGTTTTTGTGCCTGTTCTGCGCAATAAGCATCCAGGCCTGGTTGAATTTCAGAGTGAATAAAAGATTTACCGGCAACCACGGCTTTAATCCCCGTAACCAATTCCGATTTAGAAATGGATTTTAAGGCAATGCCTTCAACGCCTAAGTCAACCACTTCTTTCCAGACATTAGGCGCTTCTGCTGCGGTTAACACGATAATTTTGATGGGATTCTTTTGCTTTTTTAACTGGGTTATGACAGCCATACCACTCAATTTTGGCATCGATAAGTCAATAATCAGTATATCGGGCTTTTCAGAAGAGACAAGTTCCAACGTGGCTTCACCATCTTGGGCTTCAGCAACAACTTTGACTGTGCCATCCATATCCAAAATTGATTTAAACCCAGCACGAACCAAATCATGGTCTTCTGCTAAAAGCACTTTAGGTTTTGCCTTTGCCATGCGAAAATCCTTTTTTATTAAAATGAACAAATTAGCTACAAATTATAAGCCTTTATAGATAAACTTTATAGATGTCATTGAGTTTTTTTTCAAGTCTTTTTAATTTTTTATTAATTTTTTCTGCATCGTCATAGGTTTTTAAAGATTCCAAAAGCCTAACCAAGTCCACCGCATCGGTCAACTCAAACAACATTAGATTTCCTTTGAGCCGATGCAAGGCGGCCTGCCCTTTTGACAAGTCGTTATGCGCGCGCGCGCTTTCAAAATCGGCAAGATCCTGATCAACATTCTCTTTTAGCTGTGGCATTAACGATACCAAGCCTTCTGGCATATTTTTCGAAGGGTTCGTCATGACTTCACTCGACTCTTTTTCACTTTGACCTCCTTCGCTCGAACTGACTGAATCCGTATCCGAATAGGATTGGCAGTGCAATAGGTGGATGATTTTATCTTGTGAGGCGGGTTTTTCTAACCAGGCATCAAATAGACTCTTATCAATAGAAGTGCCGGCGCCAAGCACCTCTGCCTCAGTATGTGGTGCGGTCAGTGCAAAAATTCCTTTGAGGGAATGCGTTTGCTGTTGCGGAAGTTGTCTCATTTTCTGACAAACTTCCATACCATTTAATCCAGGCATTTGAATATCCAAAAACACAAAATCATAGGGTTTTTGTTGAAATTTTTGCCAGGCCTGGGTGCCATCTTCTGCCTGATCGACATGACACCCCAACTCCTCTAGAAAAGCTTGCATGACTTTACGATTAATCACCGAATCATCCGCCACCAAAATTTCAAACTCACATGAATTGATATGGCTGAGTCCAGGAAGCGGTTGCGGTTGTGATTGTGGCAGTGCTGAATCTGGGCACCCCCCTGAGCGCATGGGAATCACAAATGAAAAATCCGTTCCCTCGCCTCGCTTGGATTTAACTTCTAAAATCCCCCCCATTAAATCCACTAAGGTTTTAACAATTGACAAGCCTAAGCCAGACCCCACATATTGTTCGCCGCCCTTTGAATCCAACTGTTTAAATGGCGTAAAGATAGACGCCAACTCCGACTCATCAATGCCTTCACCGGAATCGGCCACATGAAATTCAATAAATTCATCCTCTTCATTAATCATCACTTCGACACCGCCCTGCTGAGTAAATTTAATGGCATTCACAATTAAATTCACCAACACCTGCGACAAGCGAACGAGGTCACCATAAAAACAATCATTTTGTGTCGTCACCGAAAAATGGACATCAATGCCATTTTCCGAAGCAATCGATTTGGTTAGGTGACAGACATAATCCGCCATTTCATGCAAATCGAATACGGTTGGATTCAAACGAATTTGATTAAATTCTGTTTGTGCATAAGTCAAAATATCATTGATTAAAAAGTTCATCTGATCAATGGTCATTTTCATCACTTTTAATTCTTCAGCCACCTTTTCATTCTGAGCGCCGGAAAGTTTTTGTTTGACAATATTCAGCATGCTATTCAACCCCATCAAGGGTGACCTCAACTCATGACTTAACATGGCTAAGAATTGCGTTTGATTCTGAAATTGTTGCTGTAATAACGACGCCTCATTCCGAGTGGCGTCTTTTGGGGGCTGATATTTTTGAAATTCAGTCGAGTTTGCCGTTAATTCGGCTATATCTGTCAGGTCGTTACAAATTGCAGTGATGACAGGATGCGCTTGTTGCTTATTAAGGTGTAGTTCATGGGTTAACCATAGTGGGTGGTCTGGTTGTGCAACCCCCACTAAAAATCGTTCGCCGGCAGCCCCCTTCTGTCGAATAGAAGCCAATTGGTTCATTAACAAGGTGCGACTTTCTGGCAATAAGCACATTAGAAAGGTTTCAATATCCGTCACCTTTTTTCCAAGCAAGGTTTCCAATTTTTTAGAAACGGTTATTGCATCATCCGTTTCTGACGACACCAGCTGCCACCACAAACTGTGTTCTAACAAATGGCTTGGAAAGGTTTTTGATAAAAGCATAGCGATTAAAACATCTTTATTAATTGAGGATTTCGAACATTTTCACACCGAGTCTGCCACTTAAAAACCACAGCCCTGATAGGGGGCTAGATTAATATTTAATACTGGCACCTAGAAAAAACGCCCATTTAAAGGTCTGATTTTGGTTATTGAATAAGATAGAATAACAATGATTTTACAGAATTCCAGAGCGCAATCATAGCGGTCATTAAACGAAACCCTTTTTATTTTGATTATTTTGAGATCCAATTTATATGACGCAAAAAACTCGAACCGAAAAAGATAGCATGGGTAGCTTGGAAGTTCCCCAAAATGCCCTTTATGGTGCACAGACTCAAAGGGCCATAAACAATTTCCCAATGAGTCACACCCCTATGCCGGCGCTTTTTATTAAAGCCTTAGGCTTAATTAAATTTGCTTGCTCAGAAAGTAATTTGGAATTAGGATTGCTATCCCCCCAAAAAGCCGAAGCCATTCAAACGGCTGCCAGTGAATTAATTGAAGGGAAACATCTAGCGCACTTCCCGATTGATGTTTTTCAAACCGGTTCCGGCACCAGCACCAATATGAATGCCAATGAAGTGATTGCCCATCTAGCACAGCAAAAAAGCGGAATGGCAATTCACCCGAATGATGATGTCAATATGAGCCAAAGCTCCAATGACGTTATCCCAACCGCGATTCACTTGGCAGCAGCCATCGCTTTAGAAGAACAATTACTGCCCGCTTTACAAACCTTAGTCAACACCTTGGCTGCCAAAGAAGCAGCTGTCAAAGGCATTGTAAAAACAGGTCGAACACACCTGATGGATGCCACCCCTATTCGACTAGACCAGGAGATTTCTGCTTGGCGCCAGCTCATCCAAGATAACATTGAAAGGTTGCGCGAAACTCAAAAAAGACTGCACAGGCTGCCTCAGGGTGGAACGGCTGTTGGAACCGGTATTAATGCCGATCCTCAATTTGGCCGCCTAGTCTGTGCGAATTTAAGCACCATTACCGCTATTGACTTTGACCCCATGCCAAATCTATTTGTCGGATTAAGTTCTCAAGACACGGCAGTGGAATTAAGTGGTCAACTCAATGTACTGGCGACCAGCTTAATGAAAATCGCCAATGACTTACGATGGATGAACTCTGGCCCCTTAGCAGGCCTGGCTGAAATTCAATTACCGGCTTTACAGCCCGGTAGCTCAATTATGCCTGGAAAAGTGAACCCGGTCATCCCCGAAGCAGTCTGTATGGTCGCGGCGCAAATTATGGGGAATCATACCGCCATTACGATTGGTGGCCAATCGGGTAATTTTCAATTGAATGTCATGTTGCCAATGATTGCTCTAAATCTACTGCAAAGCCTAGAAATTGCCGGCAATGCTTCTCAGGTATTAGCCGAAAAGGCGATTGCCGGGTTTCAAGTCAACCAAAACAAGATCGAAGAAACTTTAGCAACCAATCCAATTTTAGTGACGGCTTTAAATCGGATTGTGGGGTATGAGATGGGGGCAGCGATTGCCAAAAAGGCTTACGAATCAGGCCAGCCAGTTTTAGAGGTTGCAAAGCAGATGACAAACCTTGATGAAACCACCTTAAAAAAACACCTCAACCCTGCCTTGCTAACAGAAGGAGGCAATCCTTAACAAAGGAAATCAAATGCGCATTATCGACTTAACAATCGAAACATTTGACAGTAAGATGAACAAAAATAAAATGGTAGTTTTAGTTTTTTGGGCACCTTGGTGTGCCCCATGTAAACCATTATTGCCAATTATCGATGCCGCCGCGGCAACCCACCCGGATGTGCTCTTTGCAAAAATCGATATAGAAGATCAGCCTGAGTTGGCCAAGTCACTGCAAGTTCGCTCAATTCCCACGCTGGTTTTTATACGCGAAAAAATCGTTATTTTCGCCAATGCAGGACTCATTTCTGCGGATGAGTTGACGCAGCAACTCAAAAAATTAACGGTGCTCGATATGAAAAAAGTTCACCAGGACTACGCAAAAGCGCAAAAAGTAAATTCCTCCTAATTCAATACTGGAAATACAAACAGAAAGATACAGTCTTCAAACAATTTAAGAAAATAAAGGAACAGATATGTCAGCAGAAAAATTTAGATTGGTTACCCGCAGTGATTTTGACGGACTGGTTTGCGCCGTTCTTCTTAAAGAACTCGACCTTATCGAAGATATCTTGTTTGTTCACCCAAAGGACATGCAAGACCAAAAGATTGAAATTACCAATAAGGACATTACCACCAATTTGCCGTATGTGCCACAATGCCATTTGGCATTCGACCATCACTTAAGTGAAAGCTTGCGAAATGAGGCCGCCGATAATTATATTATCGACCCTAAAGCCCCCTCAGCGGCTAGAGTGGTGTACGACTACTATGGCGGAGCCAAAGCCTTTCCGAAAGTTGATGTGGATTTAATGGAAGCCGTTGATAAAGGCGATGCGGCTGACTTTAATCGAGAAGAAGTGCTGAATCCAACCGGCTGGCCCTTGCTCAACTTCTTAATGGATGCGCGTACCGGCTTGGGTCGCTTTCGAACGTTCCGAATTTCCAACTATCAATTAATGATGGAACTGATTGACTATTGTCGCGATCACTCCATCGAACAAATATTAAACCTTCCTGATGTCAAGGAACGCGTGGATCTTTACTTTGAACATGAGCAAGCAGCAAAAGCACAATTACAAAAGTGCTCTCAAGTTCATCAGAATCTAGTCGTACTGGATTTAAGAAATGAAGACATTATTCACCCGACTAACCGCTTTATGATCTACGCGCTTTATCCAGAATGCAATATTTCAATCCATGTATTATGGGGGTTTCAAAAACAAAACACAGTCTTTGCAATCGGTAAATCCATCTTAAATCGCACCTCAAAAACCAATGTAGGTGCCTTGTGTTTGCAATATGGCGGGGGAGGTCATCAAGCTGCAGGCACTTGCCAAATAGACAACGACAAAGCCGATCAGGTATTACCAGCGTTAATTCAAACCATTAATGCGGATGGCTAATTTGCCATAACAAGCTTCACCACTTCAAGCATAGACTTCGAGTGGTGGAGACTGACCCAAACGCCTAACAATATCAGACTGAGTGACCATCCCCACCACCTCATCCAATTCTGACATGATCGGTAAACAACTCAAATTATATTCGCTCATGACATAAGCGACCCGACGAATATCGGTATCCGCTTTAGTGGTTACGACCTCTTTTTTCATCCAATCAGACACGATCATCTCATTGTCACGGACACTGGGATTCGCTTCATATTTAAGCGAAAGCAAATCATGGCTAGTCAACAGCCCGACCAAACGGCCATCCTCATTCAGCACGGGCAAATGATGAATTTTCGCATTTTTGATCAATTTCCAAGCATCTTCAATGGTTTG
Organism: Piscirickettsiaceae bacterium CG07_land_8_20_14_0_80_44_28; assembly: GCA_002779995.1. Taxonomy (GTDB): domain Bacteria; phylum Pseudomonadota; class Gammaproteobacteria; order Thiomicrospirales; family Thiomicrospiraceae; genus Hydrogenovibrio. The sequence continues at coordinate 18,738 of PEWX01000028.1, read as the reverse complement.
ATGTTGTTCAATGGTAATAACAGGGGAAACCATCATTTCTGAAATTTTAACAACAGGCGTTCTGGGAGGATGTTGAACGGCTTGATATTGTTTCAGCGCTGATTGGGAACGTCCTTCACGCTTTTGGACAGGGTTCAATGGCAATTGATCCATTTCAGATTCACCCAACGCCAGCGTCTCCTTGGTAGGATCCACTTTTAACTTTGGGAACCCTTGTGCTGAAGTCACCCGATTACGCCCTTCCGGAGAATAAACTATAAACACAACGCAACCTCCCTGACTGGTTCAACTATGACGGAGGGCACCTCGATTAATCCCTGAAAAAATTTTGCAGGATCTAACCAAGCTTCGCTGGGCGTTAATCGAGGTGTCCTGTTTTCTGTGTTTGTTAAAAACTATATCGGCATTTCAGATGAAAACTGCAAATCTTTCATCAAAGCGGCTATACATCCAAGTCAAAATTTCGTTAAAATAGATGCTTTCATAATTTCATGTTCATCAATCAAATTAATTTAAAAAGGAAAGCGCTATGTCGGTATTAGTTACCCAAACTGCACCAGATTTTACGGCGGCGGCTGTTTTGGCCGATGGCACCATCGTTGACAACTTTAACTTAAAAAGCCACATCAAGGACAAATATAGTGTTGTCTTTTTTTATCCATTAGACTTTACCTTTGTTTGTCCTTCAGAAATTCTTGCCTTTGATCACCGTGTTGATCGCTTTAAACAAATGGGTGTTGAAGTGATTGGGATTTCAATTGATTCACAATTCACCCACAATGCATGGCGCAATACGCCAGTGAACGAAGGCGGATTAGGGCCTGTCAACTTCCCATTGGTTGCAGATATTGGAGGATCTATTATGAATGCCTATGGGATTGCCCATCCTGACAATGTTGCCCTGCGTGCGGCCTTCTTAATTGACAAAAATGGTGTGGTTCGTCACCAGGTGGTTAATGATTTACCGCTTGGTCGAAATGTAGACGAAATGATTCGTATGGTCGAAGCCCTACAATTCCATGAAGAAAATGGCGAAGTATGCCCTGCCGGTTGGAATAAAGGCGATGAAGGCATGAAGGATACCCCTGAAGGCGTTGCGGATTACCTATCAAAACACGGTAATGAACTGTAATCTATCATTTATCCTGTCATGATTAACGGGGAAGATCCATTCCCCGTTATTTATGTTAGCTTTCACATTAGGGTTTCCCTTGAAATCACAGCTTGCCCAATACCAAGACCGCATTCACCAACAACTTTCCGACATTTTAACGTCTTCCCCCTCTACGCCCCCAAAACTGATTGAAGCCATGCGTTATGCCACACTCAATAATGGCAAACGGCTCCGCCCGGCGCTGCTCTATGCCGTTGGTGAAGCCTTACAAATCCCGTTACACAAACTCGACAGTTCAGCCTGTGCGCTAGAACTGATACACAGCTATTCACTGGTTCACGATGACTTACCGGCGATGGATGATGATGACTTACGTCGAGGCCAACCCACTTGCCATATCCAATATGATGAAGCCACCGCAATGCTCGTTGGCGATGCACAGCAAACACTGGCTTATCAAGTGGTGTTACAGGATCCGTTAATTTTAGATGGGCATAAAATCACCCTCTTACAATTACTCACAGAAGCCAGCGGTATGACAGGTATGATTGCGGGACAAATGCTCGACATTCAAGCAAAAGACCAACCCAATAGCCTAGCGACATTAGAAACCATGCATCAGCTTAAAACAGGTGCGTTAATTCAATGTGCTTTATTAATGGGTGCTGTACAATCCCCACAATTTGCAGAAAAACGACCAGGCCTGGCTATTTTAGGCGAAAAAATCGGTTTAGCATTTCAAGTCCATGATGATATTTTAGACATCGAACAACCCACAGAAATACTGGGAAAACCACAAGGCAGTGATGAAGCGGCAAATCGGTTAACCTACCCAAAGTTACTTGGATTGGAAGCCGCAAAACACTATCGTGACCAGTTAATTACAGATGCATTGAACGCCTTGAATATTGACAGTTTATTTTTAAAAGCGCTGATTCAATACCTCGCCTCAAGACAGCATTAACCCTTGAAAATACCCACATTAAAAGGGGTCATGTTTGTCACCTTTGTAAAGGGTTAATTTGATACAATAGCGCTTTATTTTCTTTAGACAGTTTTTTTCGCCATGGCACAACAATTCGTACTCAAAACCTTGCTTGATTTCGCTTCTGCTCACAGTCTAAGAGGCTACCCGGGGGACTGTGCAAAACTACACGGCCATAACTGGAAAATCGAAGTGGAAGTAATCGGTGAAACCCTTAATGAAATCGGTATGTTAATTGATTTTAAAGACATTAAACGTCATGCCAAAGCGGTCATTGAGGAACTCGATCACAGTTTTTTAAACGATCACCCCTACTTTTCAGATCGTAATCCAACCGCCGAAAACATTGCCCAATACATTTTTCGTGCTCTACAGAGCCGTATAACCTCTGACAACTTAAAAATGCACCGTTTAACCGTCTGGGAAAATGATCGTAATTGTGTTATCTATAGTGAATAATTCGGTCTTACGCCAAGCGGACGGGAACTAAGATGCTTGCTGTTTCTGCAACAGAATGGCTATGGATTAGCGCGCTACTGGGACTATTAATGGGCAGCTTTTTGTCAATGCTTTCTTGGCGGCTGCCCAGAATGTTTTTACAAGCACAGCCTGCATCAAAACAGCTCAAATCCCTAACCTTTAGCCGCTCGGAATGTCCGCATTGTCACCGGCCATTAAATGCGAATCAACTTATCCCACTTTTCAGCTGGATCATTAGCCGTGGAAAGTGCCGGCATTGCGGTACGGCCATCTCCATTCGTTACCCACTGATTGAACTGAGCAGTAGCCTGATAACCTTAGCGATTGCTTGGCAATTTGGTCAAAGCCTGAACACTTTGGTGTTTTTTGGATTTGCATGGCTATTACTGGCGATCGTTATCATTGATATAGAACATCAATTGATTTTGGATAATTTAAGCTTGCCACTACTGTGGTTGGGATTACTCTTTAGTCTTTATTCAGAAATCACCACACCCAACCAAGCTATTCTAGGCGCCATAACCGGGTATCTATTATTGTGGGGATTATTCCATACCTTTAAATTCATCACCGGAAAAGAAGGGATGGGATATGGTGATTTTAAACTGCTTGCGGCATTGGGCGCCTGGTTTGGTGTTTTGGCAATCCCACAAATTATTTTGATCGCTTCTGTTAGCAGTTTGATTATCGGCGGCGGGCTAAGCCTATTCAAGCTCAGAAATTTAAACGACCCCATGCCCTTTGGCCCTTATTTAGGGCTAGGTGGCGGCGTTACGTTATTTTTTGGTGCCGATATCATTCAAAGAATTTGATACCTAACTGCCTAATTGTTTTTCAATTACTTCACAAACTTTACTCATTTTTAAATGATTGGATTTCACAAAATTCATGACATAAGAAAATAAATCCGGATTCACATCTTCTAGACCGGTATCAATAATTAAGGTCATTTGGCCTTGATAAAGTTCTGGGTACAGCATGTCTGAATAAACCAATCTCTGAAATGCGCCATAAGAAGCATCCAAAGAGGCAATTCGATCAATCCAATCGCTGGGGCGGAATTTCCGACCATCTTCCGTATAACTTTCAATAATATATCTGCAATGTTCCACTGAATAATCTTCCAAATAAGGTTCTATTCGATTGAATATTTATCTAGCGGCAAATTCTAGCATAACTCACCTTATAAACCAGCTTTACCGTCGTTATATTTTCAGTTTTTATCTAACTGTGAATTTGACAAGCAATTTTGCCGCCTAGGTAAATGAAAAAATGGCATAATATCGCTTTTTAATCTGCCACCTAAATCAAACCGATAGAGAAGTAACATGACGACCTACCAAACGGATGACTTACGAATTCGAAGCATTACTGAAGTGCGCGCGCCTCAGGCACTCCATGAACAATTCCCAATGTCTGAAAAAACCACAGAAACCGTTTATAACACCCGTCAGCAAATCCACAATATTCTCATGGGTGAAGATGATCGGATTTTAGTCGTCATCGGTCCCTGCTCCATCCATGACCCCATCGCCGCCAAAGAATATGCACAACGCTTAAAACAACAAATTGCTGAGCATCAGCAAGATTTACTCATCGTCATGCGCGTTTATTTTGAAAAACCCCGGACAACCGTTGGTTGGAAAGGACTCATTAACGATCCCAATCTCAATGAATCTTTTGAAATCAATAAAGGGCTAGAAACCGCTCGTGAACTACTGGTCACTATCAATGATATGGGCGTGCCCTGTGCCACTGAGTTTTTAGACTTGATTTCCCCACAGTATATCGCCGACTTAATTTCATGGGGCGCTATTGGTGCCCGTACCACTGAAAGTCAAGGGCATCGCGAGTTAGCTTCAGGGCTATCCTGCCCGGTTGGCTTTAAAAACGGTACAGATGGTGGTTTCAAGATTGCGGTTGATGCGATACGGGCAGCCAATAACCCCCATATTTTTATGTCACTCACTAAAATGGGGCACTCGGCGATTTTCTCTACCTCTGGCAACCCTGATTGTCATGTGATCTTACGCGGTGGCAATGACGGTCCAAATTATGATGAAGCCAGTGTTCAAGAAGCTGTTTTACAACTTAAAAAATCGCGCGTTCAGTCAAAACTGATGATTGATTGCAGCCATGCAAACAGCAACAAGCAACATGAAAAGCAAATTGAAGTGGCCGCATCGGTTAAAGCACAACTGGCGAAAGGGTCAGATCATATTATGGGCGTCATGGTTGAAAGCCACCTTATTGGCGGGCGCCAAGACCCACAACCCAATCAACCACTTGTTTATGGCCAAAGCATTACCGATGCCTGCATTGATTGGGATGCCAGTGTTTCCGTGCTACAAACTTTAGCCGACGGTGTTCAAGCAAGACGTCTAGCAAAAGGCTAAAACCGGGTACCTCGCACTAAAAATGTTCAAAGCCCAGTGTGGATTGCACTTTTATCTCATGCCCGGATTTTAGCAGCGTTAACTTCCCCGCTTCTGCATGGATTTTGCCAATCTGGGTCAAAGACAGACCTAAGGATTCAGCCAGTTGAGCAATCTGATTCGCCTTATCCGACGGTGCGGTAAAGCACAACTCATAGTCATCACCACAACGAAATGGAAACATCCAATCTTCAGTCTTTTGAAGATATTGCTGCATTGCAGCAGAAACCGGAATGGCTGTCGTTTCAATCACCGCGCCCACTTCAGAAGCTTCAAGAATATGGCTTAGATCGGCCAATAAACCATCTGAAACATCAATCGCACTGCTGGCAACCCCTTTTAAAGCAAGCCCTAAAGCCACCCTAGGGTGTGGACGATTTAATTTGATGACGGCAGGATGCTCGTTACAATCCGCAACAACGTCTGTTTGAGCTTGCACAATCTTGAGTCCCAGCCCCCCCTCACCAATCAGTCCGGACACATAAATATCTTCTGCTGGTTGAGCATGACCTCGGGTAATGGCTTGACCGATTTCAACCCAACCCTGAGCAGTAATGGTAATCGACAAATGTTCAGCATGCGTGGTATCCCCACCCACTAAAGCCATATCGTACAACTCTGCCAAATCTGCCAAACCCTGACTAAAGGATTTTAGCCAGGCCTGGCTATTTTTTGCTGACAATAACGACTTAGGCAAGGTTAATGCCAAAGAAAAAAAGCCCGGTGCCGCCCCCATTGCAGCCAAATCACTGAGATTCACTGCCAACGCTTTCCAAGCAATATCATAAGCATCAGTTCCGTACGGAAAGTGGATCCCCTCTATCAATGTATCCGTTACCACAACCAGTTGCGAATCAGGTCGACAAGATAAAACAGCACCATCATCACCAATCCCCATATCCAACGAAGCGCACAATTGCTTTGAATGGGATAACGGCTTAAAAAACTGGTGAATCACTTCAAATTCATGGGTCATAATAGCTTTCCTTTAGCAACATAACCTGTTTTTATCGGACGACGCATAAAAAAGCCAGAGGAAACTCTGGCTCAACAAGGGTGACCATTGGGCACCTTGATTAGCTAACAGTGCGCTTACGCCTTGGGTTGGCCTCGTTCTAGCGTTCTCAAATCAAGCGCCACCTTATCTAAAATACCATTGATATATTTATGACTCTCTTCAGCACCGAATCGTTTCGCCAATTCAACCGCTTCATTAATCACCACCCGATAAGGAATTTCAATTTTATCCTGCAACTCTTGCACCCCCATCCGCAAAATATTTTTTTCGACGGGGTCAATCATCGCTACGGCTCTATCCAAGTAGGGTTGATACAGGGCATCTAATGTATCTGACTGCCTAACCACCCCATTAACAATATCCTGAAATAACGCCACATCAATAGCATCAAGACGACCCGCTTCAGAAAATTGTTTAATAATATCCAACACGTCAGAGCGATTTACCTGCCACTGATACAATGCCTGCAAAGCAACCCGTCGCGTCTGAGTCCTAAGACTGACTGAGACTTCCTCTTCTACTACTTCTTCACCTTCACCAGGCTTAATATCCGATAACTTCATTGAGCATAACAGCCTTATAGTTGCTTTAACACATTAACCGTTTCAATGGCAGCCAAAGTCGATTCTTCCCCTTTATTGCCGGCTTTGGTACCCGCACGCTCAATGGCTTGCTCGATTGAATCGACCGTTAAAACGCCAAAAGAGATGGGCACGCCGGAGTTTAAGGCTACCTGTCCAATCCCTTTAACACATTCGCCCGCCACATACTCAAAATGCGGCGTGCCGCCACGAATAACCGCCCCTAAAGCGACGACGGCATCATATTGCCCCGATTCGGCCATTTTTTTGGCGACCACAGGAATTTCAAACGCACCTGGCACCAACACCTGGTCAATATTATCGAGACTCCCACCGTGACGAACGATGGTGTCAATAGCACCTTTAACCAGACTATCCACGATAAAACTGTTGAAACGTCCAACAACCAGTCCAATTTTCATGCCTTCCGCTGTTAGGTGGCCTTCAATTATGTTCATTTTTATGCCTCATTTTTACTTATCTGTTTATCTACATTTCCAACGATTTCCAATCCAAATCCACTTAAAGCACTCATCCGCCAAGCAGAGCCGATAACTTTAAGCTTGGTCAACCCCAAGTCTGATAAAATTTGCGCGCCCAAACCATAGGTTTTGGTATCGTCCTCATCATGGCTTTCAGGCGAGTGAATACCGCGATCTTTCAGCTGATATTGCTGGATTTTATCCAGTAATTCTGCCCCTTCCTCATGTTTACGTAAGATGACAATAACGCCCGCTTCCGCTTGCGCAATTTGCTTCATCGCAGCACTGAGTGACCAACCGCATTCACTGCGTTTAGAGTCAAACAAATCACATAACGTATCCAGCATATGAACACGAACCAAAGTAGGCTTTTCCGGATCAAGCTTGCCATGCACCAATGCCATATGTGCACGATGCTCTAAAATATCTTCATAACCAATCAAACGGAACTGCCCATATTCAGTCGGCAATTGACATTCCGAAACTCGCTCAATGGTCTTTTCATTTTTCAAACGATATTGAATTAAATCCGCAACCGTACCGAGCTTCAAACCATGATCCTTGGCAAAAATTTCCAAGTCATCCCGCCTTGCCATGGTGCCATCTTCATTCATAATCTCAACAATGACAGATGCCGGCTCCAAACCGGCTAAACGAGAAAGATCGCAGCCGGATTCAGTATGACCAGCGCGCTCAAGCACACCACCCGGTTTTGCCATAATAGGGAACACATGACCCGGGGTCACAATATCAGACGGTTTGGCATCGGAACCAATCGCTGCTAAGATAGTTTTGGCTCTATCCGCAGCAGAAATGCCAGTGGTCACGCCCTCTGCCGCCTCAATCGAAACCGTAAAACTGGTACCCAAAGAATCGTCATTATGACGCGTCATGAGCGGCAGATGCAGTTGTTGACAACGCTCTTTGGTCAAGGTCAAACAAATTAAACCCCGACCATAACGTGCCATAAAATTAATATGTTCTGGGGTAATCGCACTGGCAGGAATCATCAAATCCCCTTCATTCTCACGATCTTCATCATCCATTAAGATAATCATCTTGCCACGCCGATAATCTTCGATCAGCTCTTCGGTGGTATTTAATTCCATCATGTATTCTCGTTTGTTATTCAATTTAAGTGCATTTTACGACAGTCGCTTGCTAACCCGCTATAAAAACCCGTTTTCTGCTAATTTTTCACGTGTGATCGCGGTTTTTTGTGACATATCTGCATCATGGGTCAACATACGCTCAATATAGCGTGCAAGTAAATCCACTTCTAAATTGACTTGAGTCCCAACGTGAAAGGTGCGAATGGTGGTTTCTTGTCGGGTATGCGGTACGATATTGACATCAAACACATCGCCATCAACCTGATTGACCGTCAAACTGATGCCATTGATACAGATAGAGCCTTTCGCAGCAATATAGCGGCCTAACGATTTAGGCGCACGAATTTGATAACGCCAAGATCTCGCATCTTGTTCAATCGCAACCACTTCACCGACCCCATCGACATGACCACTCACCAAGTGCCCGCCTAAGCGATCTTGTAACCGCAAGGCTTTTTCTAAATTAACAGGAGCACCTAATGGCAACTGTCCAAGCGTGGTGACTTTTAAGGTTTCTGCCGAAACATCGGCCACATAAGCATTCTGTTCCAACGCAATCGCCGTTAAACAAACGCCATTACAGGCAATACTGTCACCGATTTTGACATCTTCAAGCGACATTTTCCCCACCTGAATCGTCATGCGATAGTCGCCCTTAACAGGTTCGATTTTTTTCAGTTTGCCTTCCGACTCGATAATTCCTGTAAACATAACTTCCTCATTGGGGTTTATGATTGGGCGTCAACTGCAAATAAATATCCGAACCCAACATTTCAACTGACTGCAAATTCCATTGAATTTTATCTGCCATTTTGACCAGGCCTGGTAGAAAACACAAAGGTCTCGCACCATCCCCCAATAAGACTGGCGCCTTAAACAGGTGCAATTCATCAACCAAATCAGCTTGAATCAAAGCACCTGCAAGCGTTGCTCCCGCTTCAACCATCAAGCGTTGTACATCATAGCACTGCCACAACATAGCCAAAACAGCCTTTAAATCTAATTGTCCTGTTTGCTGTTTGGCAACGCCATGCACTGCCACGCCTTTTTGTTGTAACTGCAGCAGTTTTTGTGGCTGGGCTGTCAAAGTCAATTCGGCCGTCATGACCACGACTTGACCCGGTAGATCTATTATTTTTGCCGTCAAGGGAAGTTGCAAATCCGAATCCAAAATAACCCGAATTGGCTGATGCGCTGCATTCCGATAACATCGCTGTGCATCTAAACTCGCCTGATCCAACCGAACCGTCAAACTGGGATCATCTTGCAAAACCGTGCCAATACCTGTCAGCATCGCATCTTGTTCCGCTCGAAGCCATTGCACTTTTTGACGAGATTCTGCCCCGGTAATCCACTGACTCTCACCACTGGCCATTGCCGTGCGCCCATCCAAGCTGCTGGCCATCTTCAACTGCACCAAAGGCCGTTGATGTCGCATGGCAAAGTTAAAGCCTTTATTCAAAACCTCAGTTTCAAACGCCAATAATCCAACATCAACGTGAATGCCGGCATCCCGTAATCGTTGAATCCCTGTCCCTGAAACTTGCGGGTTTGGATCCTGCATCGCCACCACCACTCTTGAAACCGAAGCCTCAACCAATGCATCCGCACAAGGAGGGGTTCGTCCGAAATGACTACAAGGCTCCAACGTCACATAAACGGTAGCGCCCTTAACCGATTCAGAAGCTGACGCCAAAGCGACTCTTTCCGCGTGGGGTTCACCCGCTTTTTGGTGCCAACCTTCTGCAATCACACGATGTTGCCGGGTAATCACACAACCAACCGCCGGATTGGGTCTAGCAGAAAACTGCCCCTGCTTAGCCAAGCTCAGCGCTCGACGCATCATTTTTTCATCCCATTCCGAAAAGCGCATAGGTCTCCTTGTCATCCCTGACGGGATTAACGCGATTTGGTGGCAGCAACCAGTTTTTCAATCTCTTCTCGAAAGGCATTCACATCCTGAAACGATCGATAAACGGATGCAAACCGGACATACGCCACTTGATCGAGTTCTCGTAAGGCATCCATCAATAACTCGCCGATTTGTGATGAAGCAATTTCTCTAACCCCTTCGGAGGTCAATTGTTTTTCAATGCGGTTCACCACCTGCTCAATCGCATCGCTTTCCACCGGACGTTTTTCCAATGCCTTGATTAGGCCACGACGGATTTTCGATTCATCAAACCTTTCGCGATTCCCATCAGATTTAATAACTCTTGGTAAACTTAATTCCACCGTTTCATAGGTGGTAAAGCGTTCACCGCAACTCATACATTCCCGACGGCGGCGGACTTGCATGCCTTCCATCGACAAACGTGAGTCAATCACACGGGTATCCGGTGTACTGCAAAAAGGACAATGCATTTAACCGCCTTACGTTATTAACAGAAATTCAGCTTAACCGTAAACCGGACGTTGAGCACACAAGGCTTTCACTTTTTCACGCACTTCTGCAACCACCGTCTCATTCCAAGACTCGGTTGACTGCTCACAACTGTCAATCACATCACACATCCAGTTCGCCAATTCAATCGAATCGGCTTCAGTAAAGCCACGCGTTGTTGAAGCTGCGGTTCCGACTCGAATCCCACTGGTGACAAAAGGTGACATAGGGTCATTCGGGACAGAGTTTTTATTAATGGTAATATGGGCTGCACCTAAAGCAGCATCCACCAATTTACCCGTTAAACCTTGCTCAATAAAACTCACTAAGAACAAATGGTTTTTCGTCCCTTTAGACACCACATCATAGCCTCTATCCATAAACACCTTGGCCATCGCTTGGGCATTGACCACCACCTGCTTAGCATAGGTTTTAAATTCCGGCTCCATGGCTTCTTTAAACGCAACGGCTTTCGCAGCAATAACGTGCATCAACGGGCCACCCTGAGCACCCGGGAAGATTGCCGAATTCAGTTTCTTTTCAATTTCAGGATTGGATTTCGCCAGAATCAAGCCACTTCTTGGGCCTCTGAGCGTTTTGTGGGTGGTGGTGGTCACCACATCCGCGATGGGCACCGGATTTGGATAAATACCTGCGGCAACCAAACCGGCCACATGTGCCATATCCACCATGAGATAAGCGCCAACCGCATCGGCAATCTCACGAAATCTTTGCCAATCTACGACTTGAGAGTAAGCCGAAAAGCCAGCAATAATCATCTTAGGTTTGTGCTCTTCAGCCAATCTTGCCACTTCGTCATAATCAATTTCACCGGTTTCGGCATTCAATCCATATTGAACCGCGTGATAAATTTTTCCCGAAAAACTCACATGAGAGCCGTGGGTTAAGTGACCGCCATGCGCAAGGCTCATGCCTAACACCGTATCGCCGGGTTGTAATAAGGCCATATAAACGGGTGCATTGGCTTGAGAACCTGAATGCGGTTGTACATTGGCATAATCAGCGCCAAACAAAGTCTTAGCACGATCAATCGCCAACTGCTCAACCACATCAACATATTCACAGCCACCGTAATACCGTTTTCCCGGATACCCTTCCGCATATTTATTCGTCAATACCGATCCCTGGGCTTCCATCACTCTGGGGCTGGTATAGTTTTCGGAAGCAATCAATTCAATATGGTCTTCCTGACGTTGTGCTTCTGCATTCATGGCTTCTGCCAAAACGTCATCATATCCAGCGATGGTCATATTCTTATCAAACATGCGTTTAAGTCTCCAAACAAAAAAATTACGAAAAGAGAATTTTACCAATTCTCTGTCGCTTTAACCACTGCAAAGCCAGTTATATCGTTTAATTAATTACCATGAGACCTTTGCACCAGTGGGGCACGGTGAAAAAATCAGCAAAAAACTGACTGATTCAGGCGAAAATCGCAGGCAATAGCGAGCTATGGGCAAGGTTTTCAACGAAAAACAGGTGGTTTTTAACCATTTTTACTCGTGCCTCCATCTGGTGCAAAGGTCTCACCATAGCGCCCAGGCCTGGCCAAAATTAACACTAAACAAACCACACAGTTTATCAAGCGAAGCTGAATTTAAACCCATTCTTCAACGGATAAAACTTTATTAAACGAAACTTTTTCGGTAAAGTTATGTTTTTTACTGAACGACGTTTGTATCGTCACAGCATTCTACAAACAAACCAAGCAAACAATTATTCGATTAGAGGTGAGCGCGTGGCACAATTTGTTTACACCATGAACCGTGTTGGAAAAGTGGTTCCCCCCAATAAATACATTTTAAAAGACATTTCATTATCCTTTTTTCCTGGCGCCAAAATCGGCGTACTTGGCTTGAATGGTGCGGGAAAATCGACCCTTTTAAAAATCATGGCGGGTATCGATCAAGACATTATTGGTGAAGCACGTCCACAACCGGGTATCAAAGTAGGCTACCTACCCCAAGAACCGCAGCTCGACCCGGAACTAGATGTCAAAGGGAATATCGAACTGGCGGTTAAAGAGATTAAAGATGCCTTAGTAGAACTGGATGGCATTTATGCCGCCTATGCAGAACCCGATGCCGACTTTGATGCGCTGGCTAAAAAACAAGCTGAAATTGAAGACCTGATTCAAGCCAAAGATGGCCACAACTTAGAAAGAACTTTAGAGATCGCTGCCGATGCCTTAAGGCTTCCACCTTGGGATGCTGATGTCACCAAACTATCCGGCGGCGAACGCCGTCGGGTTGCTTTGTGCAAACTGTTACTTGAAAAGCCGGATATGCTATTACTGGATGAGCCGACCAACCATTTAGATGCCGAATCCATTGCCTGGCTAGAACGCTTCTTACTCGAGTTTAGTGGAACTGTGGTGGCCATTACCCATGACCGCTACTTTCTGGATAATGCCGCCCAATGGATTCTAGAGCTAGATCGCGGTCAAGGTATCCCTTATGAAGGCAACTATTCATCTTGGTTAGAGCAAAAAGAAAAACGCTTAGAAATGGAAGCTAAGCAAGAAGATGCGCGCATGAAAACCATTCAACACGAATTAGAATGGGTGCGCTCCAATGCCAAAGGCCGTCATGCTAAGTCCAAAGCCCGTTTAGCGCGCTTTGAAGAACTCAGTAGTCAAGAATCTCAACAACGCAATGAAACCAAAGAAATTTTTATCCCGGTTGCTGAACGACTCGGCGATAAAGTGGTAGAAGTGTCTCATCTAAACAAAAGCTTTGATGATCGTCTACTGATTGACGACCTTAATTTTAAGCTACCACCTGGCGGCATCGTTGGCATTATCGGTTCCAATGGCGCGGGGAAATCAACGCTTTTCAAAATGTTAACGGGTCAAGAACAACCGGATTCCGGCAGCATTGAATTTGGAGAAACCGTACAACTGTCCTATGTGGATCAGTCCCGAGATGCGCTTGACGACAATAAAACCGTCTATGAAGAAATTTCCGGTGGCGATGATATTTTTATGGTCGGCAATATTGAAATCAATGCGCGTGCTTATTGTGGTCGCTTTAACTTTAAAGGCAATGACCAACAGAAATTTATTAGCCAACTATCGGGTGGCGAACGCAATCGCGTTCACCTAGCCAAAACCCTGCGTAGTGGCGGAAATCTGTTATTGCTTGATGAACCCACCAATGATTTAGATGTCGAAACATTGCGCGCGTTAGAAGAAGCGCTATTGGATTTTGCCGGCTGCGCGGTGGTCATCTCCCATGACCGCTGGTTCTTGGATCGTATCGCCACCCACATGCTCGCCTTTGAAGGCGATTCGCATGTAGAATGGTTCGAAGGCAATTTCTCAGACTACGAAGAAGATCTAAAGCGCCGTAAAGGGGCAGATGCCGCACAACCGCATCGCATAAAATATAAACCCGTAATGAAAAACTGATTTTAGTTCCAACACTCAAGTAAAAGGAAAATCACATGGCAGCACAATATGACAAAATGCATTCTCATATCGAAGCCATTGCCAATGCAATGCCCGATCCCATTTTTGTCATGGGTCAGGATGGAACCTATTTGGATGTCATTGGTGGGCAGGAACGCACGCTTTATGCCGACGGCCACGCTTTGATTGGCAAAAACTACTTTGATGTGTTACCCGAAAAAATGGCGGAGCGCTTCTTAAAAGTGGTGCGCAAAGCAATTCAAAGCCGGACTTTGCAAGAAATTGAATACCAATTGGCGGACACCGAAGTACAAGGTATAGAACCCCTCTCCACGACTGAAGGCCAATGGTATGAAGCCCGAGTCTATCCCCTCAATGAAGACGCCTATGACCAGCCTGCTGCCATCTGGCTTGCGATTAACATTACCAGTCGCAAGCACATGGAAGAGCAAATTGAAAAACTCTCGGCTCATGACCCTTTAACCGACCTCTATAATCGCGATTATTTTATGGGCATTGTCGATGAAGAGGTCAACAAAGCTCGACTGAACAACAGAGCGCTTTCATTAACCAAAATCAGCCTAGATTGCTTTAAGCGGATTACCGATGCTTACGGTCATGAAATGGGAGACAAGGCCATTTTGACCGCAGCCAATGCCATTTCTAAGGTTGTCAAAGATTTAGGCTATATCGGCCGAATGAGTTGCGATCAATTTATGGTGGTACTGCCTGAAATAAAAGCGGTCGATGCATTCCGCATTACCAAATTAGCGCAAGAAACCATTTCGGCACAAACCATTCACCTGGAAGAAGGCGAAACCACTTGCTTAACCAGTCACGCCGGGGTAACGGAAATCCGTACTGAAGATGATGACAGCCAAACGCTGCTCAAACGGGCAAACAAAGCCATCAAATCACTTGACGGCACCCGTGAAAGAACCAAAATTCTGTAACCGCAAAAGCGGTTGCCGAATTTAAATCGACTTGATGGTCTTTTGAATAGCGCGATGCTTTTTCCAACCCACCCACAAGGCATACCCTATGCCCGTTATCATAACGACATAGCCTAACATCAGTGTCGCCGCTGAAAACGCATTTTCGCGCAATAATGACGGCAACATCAAAAACCCGCCCAAAACAATCGCCAATGCACTGGTTTTAAACACCATTTTCCATATTGTTTTATACAGCAACGACTGATGTTGCGTTGATCCAATATCCATTATTACGCTCCTTATCTCATTATCAGAACTTTATCCATCCAAGGGACTTTAATTTATCAGTGCATTTTAAACAAAAACCTAGTAAATTAGTAGGATATTTTTATTAACGGACACACCTTTATGTTAAAGTCGCACCTTTTACAAGATTTCACCCAACTTCCAGCGGACTTTTACAGTCACCAACTGCCTGAACCCCAACCCCATGCACAACTGATAATTCAAAATAATCAATTACTTTCTCAACTGAATTGCACGCTTAATGCCACTGAGTTATTAGATTTAACCGCAGGCACCCTCCAACAAGTTGACTGCCAACCGCTTGCGCAAAAATATGTGGGTCACCAATTTGGCTATTACAATCCCGACTTGGGGGATGGCCGTGGCTTATTATTAGGCCAATGGCACGATAAAAATGACCAGGCCTGGGACTTTCACCTAAAAGGCGCCGGGCGCACCCCCTATTCCAGACAAGGAGATGGGCGAGCAGTATTGCGCTCCTGCATCCGCGAATTTTTAGCCTCCGAGGCGCTCTATGGATTAGGCATTCCCACGACACGCGCCCTAACCATCGCGACCAGCTCAGAAAAGGTTAAACGAGAAATGCTAGAGCCGCGAGCCAGCTTGATTCGTGTTACCCCCAGTCATATTCGCTTTGGTCATTTTCAATGGGCAGCCAATCAAGGCGAAAAGCATTTTAAAGCACTCGTGGCATTCGTGATTCAAAAACACTTTCCGCAATGGCAAATCCATCCATTTCAGCATCAGGCCTGGTTAATTTTTGACCAGGCCTGCCAAAACACCGCTAAGCTGTTAGCACAATGGAAATCCTTTGGCTTTAATCACGGCGTGATGAATACCGACAATATGTCAATACTGGGTGAAACCTTTGACTTTGGCCCTTATGCTTTTTTGGATGACTATCAAGCCGATTTCATCTGCAACCATTCAGATTATGAAGGTCGATACGGCTATAACCAGCAAGCTAATATTGGATTATGGAATTGCAAAATACTCGCAGGTAGTTTTGCAGATTGGGTGGATAACGGTCTACTGGAGCAGTCATTACAAGCGTTTGTTGATAACTATTACCAGCACTATCGCCAGCAGATGCTCCATAGATTGGGATTGGACACGACCCAATCAACAGATATGACATTGATTATCGAATTATTAGAAAGACTCAACCGCTATGCCATCGACTATTCACTGTTTTTTAGACGGCTGGCGCTGTGGCAAACCGAATCCGAATTCAGTTTCTTTCACCTGCTCCCCGAGCCGGAAGCTTTTTCCGATTGGTTAAACTCGCTGGAAAAACGGATTCAACAAGAACAGATCACCGATTCGGTTTGGCTGCAACGGATTCAACAACGCAACCCGAGCGTGATTTTAAGAAACTATATTGCCCAAGATATTATTATCGCCGCTGAACACGGCAACACCGAACCATTACATCATTGGCTTAAAGCACTGCAATCGCCATTTAAAGCGCACCGCGCACTGAGTAAATACCAACAACCACCCTTAGCACATCAAAAAGGATTTCAGCTCAGTTGCTCCAGCTAATCAGACAAGCCGTCTTTGTTCTGATAGGTGCCATAAATCACCAACGAATGGGCGGATAGGTCATAACCTTTTTCTTTGGCAATTTCTATTATGCGTTGCTCAATCACAGGATCCACAAATTCTTTGACTCGACCGGTCTTAATGCAAACTAAATGATCGTGATTGTCACCCGTATCCAATTCAAAAACGGAAATGTTATTTTCAAAATTTAACCGCCGAACAATGCCGGCCTGCTCAAACTGAGTTAAAACCCGGTAAACCGTCGCCAAGCCGACATCTTCGTCCTGCTCAATCAAAATTTTATAAACATCTTCCGCCGTTAAATGGTGATCGTCGCCCTTTTGCTCTAGAATCTCTAATATTTTTAAACGCGGTAAGGTAACCTTTAAACCCTTTTTCTTTAACTCAGCACTACTCATCGAATTTAAGATTCCTTATTAAAAATTTTTGAGTCTGTATAATAAACGAAAAATTGATTTAAAATAAAAGATTCTATGACAAACCCTATGAAAACAGCCCTCTTAACGCTATCTATCCTTTTGGTCTCAACTGTATCCGGTTGTGCTTATTTCGAACCCTACAAACCCACACTCACCCAAGGTACGGTCGTAAACCCGGAGGTATTGCAAGCCCTGCAACCAGGTCTAATGGTGGATCAAGTTGTCGAATTACTCGGCCCACCGCTTGGTCAAGACCCCTTTGACCCAAATCACTGGGAATATGTGTTCTACACCACTGACCCGGAATTTCAACCGGATGCCATTAAACACCTTGTCCTCAATTTTGATGACCAACAATATTTGATTGACTGGAAACAAATCGAGTCTACCGTCAATATCAAACGCTAGCGCCGCATAAAAAATGCCCAGGCCTGGGCATTTTTAAGGCTTTCGAGCCAGAACCTGAACCACACCACTTAAACCGCAATGGTATTGACCTTCTTCAAGATGACGTTCAATTTCGTGCGCGATTTCAAAGTTTAGCCCAGCTAATTCTTGATGCAAAAGATCCAATGACATTAGCAGCTCCGCCTGATGCGGCGGCGGCCCACCAATACCCGGCAAGGCTAAATGCGCGGGCGAATAGGCCTCTAAAATAAACACCCCTGAAGGCTTGAGCGCGGTTTTAACTCGCTGATGTAGTTTTTCGCGTACGGCTGGCGGTAAATGGGCGGCAATACTGACAATCGCATCCCATTGATTTTCCCCTAAATCAAACGCTGCCAAATCTGCCACCACCGTATGAATGCTCACCCCTTTTTCAACGGCCAGTTGTTCAGCTCTTTGTAACCCCACCGCAGACTGATCGACCGCGGTCACTTCATGCCCCTGCTGCGCTAAATACACGGCATTGCGTCCTTGTCCTTCTGCCAAACACAACACCTTACTATTCGCCGGAATGGCATTCAAACAGGCCACCAAAAAATCATTGGGTTGCTGACCATAGGCAAATTCCGGCTCACTGTATCGTTGATCCCACATAAAGTTATTCACCACTCATAAACGGATAATCAGTATAGCCTTTAGCGCCGCCGCTATAAAAAGTATCCGGATCAGGTTGGTTCAGTTCCGCGCCTGCCGCCAAACGCTCCGGCAAATCCGGGTTCGCCAAGTAGCTGACACCAAACGCCACGGTCGTTAAAGTCCCTTTGGCGATTTCTGTTTCCGCTTCTGCCGCATCATAGCCCATATTGCCCATCAAATTCCCCTGATATACCTGGTGCGCCACGGTAAGCACATCCGCTTTTTGGATACCAAAGAAGTCGCCGCGCATAACATGCAAATATGCCAAATCATAATCGTTCAGTTTTTGGCATAACCACTGCACCAATCCAACCGGATCGCTATCAACCATACTGTTATAACTATTCAGCGGTGACAGGCGTAAACCAACGCGATCTGAGCCCCACACCTCACAAACGGCGTCCAATAC
>PEWX01000025.1 GCA_002779995.1 Piscirickettsiaceae bacterium CG07_land_8_20_14_0_80_44_28 | reverse complement strand
CAATGCGCAAAGTGGATTTAAACGCCTGAGTCGAAAATGGCAAGCCAATAAGCGCTTGGCAGTTCGACGTTGGCGTCATTGGCAACCCCGTCATCTGCTCAAAAACGATTGGCGAATCCGTTATGAAGCCATCTTCTCTGATTGGCAAGTCATAATAGGAAGCCTTATGCTACTGATTGTGCTCATCGGACTGAGCGTAATGGAACGATCAATCTAATCAATAGAAATACTTAAAAAGAGAGGGTTTATTCTTTAGAATAGATCACCAAGCATTTATATCATTCATAATCCATTTAAAAAAGTTGTTATAACGTTATGTCCAATCGCGATTCCTCCAAAAAGTTACTCGAAAACGTTCGATCCATTTTGCCGATTATTAAACAAGGTGCGGAAGCTTCTGAACGCGATGGGCAATTGCAAGAAGAGGTCTTGGAGGCGCTTTTTGAACAGCGGTTGTTTCGGTTGTTTATCCCAGAAAAATATAATGGTGAGGCGACCGATTTAGTCACGGCCTTAAAGGTGTTTGAAACCATTGCTTCAGCCGATGGCGCAACGGGTTGGTTGGTGATGATTGGCGCGGGTGGCGGTTTGTTTTCCGGTTTTCTTGAGGAAGCGGCTGCACGGGAAATCTTTTCACCTGAGCGTGCTCTGATTGCTGGATCTGGTATGCCGAGCGGTCTGGCGAAACCTTCAAATCAAGGGTTTGAGGTGTCAGGACGCTGGAAATACGCCAGTGGCTCAGACTATGCGACTTGGTTTACGGCCAATTGTGTGGTGGAAGGGACAGAGAAGAAAATCTTATCGATTGCGGTGCCTGCTGCGGAGGTGGTTCGCCATCAAACCTGGAAGGTGTTTGGCATGAAAGCCACGGGCAGTCATGACTTTTCAGTAGATTCGGTTGAAGTTCCAAAAGCATTTACCTTTTCATTGTCTGAAAAACCGTTATTGAGTGATCCGATTTTCTTTTGTTCATTAGAAGTTTTGGCCTACTTGACATTCACCAGTGTCGCCATCGGCATTGCACAGCATGCGTTAGATGCGTTTACGGCATTTGCTCAACAGAGGCCGATACAAGACACGGCAACCTCTTTGCTGGATACTTCTCCCGTTCAACAGCAATGCGATCAGGCACAACAGTTTCTGGCCAAGGCGCGTAATCAGCTTTATCAAGGGGCTGAACACGTCTGGGCGGTTGCGCAACAGAAACAAACGCTTTCTGCTGAACTTACTCAGAAGATTCATCAAGAATTGATAGAAATGGTACAAAGCTGCGTGCAGATGGCGGATGGATTAAAAACCCGTTCAGGGATGTTGGCGGTGTTCGAGAATACGCCATTTAGTCGAGCCTGGCGAGATTTACACACCCTCAGTCAGCATAGTATGTTGACGCCTAAAATGGAATGAGAGTTGGGTCGTTGGAGTATTTGGTCATGAATGGATAATTGAAAAATGATTGTTTGATTTTATGGTTCTAATTTAATTGATGATCATATAAATAAAACCCATTGAGGAATTATGAATTTTTTTTGTATTTACTTGAAATAAGCTTAAGATAGTTAAGGCTTGTAGTTATTTGAAAGTTTTAATCGGTCAGACTATGCAAGGCGGTTATTATCCTTGTTCCCCATTTAATATGAGATAAGCGTGCGAAATTCAAACTATTTTTCAATTTACAAGGCTTTGCTCTTCACCGGTTTATTCATCTGCCTTGTTTTTGCGAGTCGCGCGAATGCACAACCCCTAAATATTGATTGGCAACTGTTGAGTTTTGATGAAAGTCAACAATTTAACCCTGAACAACCCGAGTCTCACAATACCTTACAAAAAGTAGATGGTATTTCTTTAGTGGGTGGCCATTATCTTTATTCGGGGACGTTGACGATTGAAAAAGACGACTTTTATGTAATTGATTTTAAAAACACTTCTACGATAGATCAATTTTCTTTTTATCTTTATGATCAACAAAATAAACTGATTGACCAGGCCTCTGGCGGGATCGGCAGTCGCGAACCAGATCCGTTTTTTCTTAGACATGGTCGAAGCTTCCATTTAAAAGCGGGACAATATCAGGTGCTTGCAGAAATAGCTTCGCCTTATTTTATTGCGCAGCCAGTGCCCTATGTCAGCAAGCTTGCCGATTATCAGCAGGAAATTAAACTGGGTAATGCCGTTGTATTGATCGGGATTGGTATCTTTCTGTCGATGGGGATTTATTATGGGGCGCTTTCTTTTGCGCGTTCTCGAAATACCGAGATTCTGTATGCTCTTTTCATCTTCTCTAACTTGTTGTTTAATGCCGGTGCACACCAAATACTCTCGCAATTATTCGACTGGCATAACTTTTATTTAATTTCCTTTCCCATTCTGATTTCCAACTTTATTTATGTGTTGTTTGTCATGAAGCTTTTGGATATTAATCCGGTCAATCATCAAAAATTGCACATAATGGGAATTGTGTCTCTTGTCTTTCTGGCCTTATTTGCCCTATTTGCCATGTTGTCGCCAAACTGGATTAATGAAATGGCGCGTTATGGGGTTTGGGTCTTTTTATTATATGGTTTGGTGGTGGGCATGACTT
>PEWX01000010.1 GCA_002779995.1 Piscirickettsiaceae bacterium CG07_land_8_20_14_0_80_44_28 | reverse complement strand
CGGGCTTTAGGGTCTTGTTTTAAGATCGCATCCAGCATGGCATCAGAGATTTGATCAGCAATTTTATCCGGATGACCTTCTGAAACGGATTCCGAGGTAAATACAGTGGTTGTCATAAAGCGTGTTCCTCAAGTATGTATTCAATCAGTGATGATTTGAATGTAAAAAGTTTTCTTGGAAACGGCATTTGGAGGGAGAGTGTAGGACTTCCTCGCTTTAGCCGTATTTTTAAAGCGCCCGCAAGCTGTAGAATCAAATCGGCGCATGAGGTGTATTGTGAATAAAAATGATAGGGGATGCAAGTTTTTTTTATCAAGACTGTGATTGAGGTGTAACCAAGGCTTCATTTATTTGTCATTCGAGGTCAATGGGGGCTGGCTAAAATGATAAGTCCTGTGTCTTGCGTTTTAGTTTAATGGACTATTTTAGTCGATTGACGTTAGCGTCAAGCAGTGCTTGATTGGAATGGAGTCTTGCCCTTATATGAAATACTTATCGAATGCACAATTGAAGCATTTAACACAGTCTCCGTTAGGGTTTGAATTAAAACAGATTTTTGAAGAAGAATCGATTCATACTTATTTTCAGCCGATTGTGAGTTTAAAAACCAAAAAAGTGTTTGCGGTTGAAGCTTTAACGCGAGGGCCAATGAATACGCCTTTGTTTTCGCCTATGAATCTGTTTAACTTTGCCAATGAGCAAAACTGTTTGTTGTCAATGGACTTGATGGCGAGACGAGTCGCTATCAAAAGTTTTAAGCAGGCGGTGCCCACCGATAAAATGACCCCCCATCTATTTCTAAATGTTTCAGTAAGCTCGATTTTAACTCAAGATCATCCTTCTGGGCTAACCCTTGCTTGTTTGAAAGAGTTTGATGTGGATCCGCAACAGGTGGTTATTGAAATTACCGAATTACAGCCAGTAGAAGATAGTACGCAGTTTTTAATGGCGATTGAATATTATCGTCAGATGGGGTTTAAGGTTGCCATTGATGACCTGGGATCAGGTTACAACGGTTTGAAATTATGGTCGGAGGTCAAACCCGATTATGTCAAAATTGATAAGCATTTTGTCACCGAAATCGACAAACAAGCGGATAAATATCGCTTTATGGAAACGATTTTGACCTTGGCCAAAAGCTTAGGCACCAAGGTGATTGCCGAAGGCATCGAAACCGAATCGGAATTACGCATTTTAGAAAAACTGGGGGTCGATTATGTTCAAGGGTATCTGCTAAAGCGGCCATCGCCCATCATTGATAGCGTTTTAGACTATCAATGGAAGGACTCACTTCAGGTGGCTTTGATTGAAGAGGAATCTATTGCCTGTTTATCCGAACCGTTATTTTCAATGCCGTTAACCACACGGGTTAATGAAATGGCTGAGGTTTTTTTACATCATCCCAAGCGAACGTGTATTCCGATTGTTGAAAAAGGCCAAGTATTGGGGATGGTATGGCGTCGAGAATTAATGGATTTATTGGCCAGTCAATTTGGCCGAGAATTACATAGCCGAAAACAAATCAGTAAGGTCATGGATAGAGCGCCGTTTATCTTTGAAGCAAGAACGTCTTTGGTTGAAGCCAGTCGAGAAATCACCCGGGATGCCTCTTATGGCAAGGGCGCATTTATTGTGGTCAAAGAGGGGGTTTATCTAGGGTGCGGTTCCTTTATGGCGCTACTGGAAATGATGACCGATTTAAAAGTGCGCAGTGCGCAATATGCCAATCCGCTTTCTGGGTTGCCGGGCAATGTGCCGATACAACAAACTTTGCAGATGTATTTGGAGCGCAAGAAATTTTTTACAGTGATTTATGTAGATGTTGATCATTTTAAGGCCTATAACGATTATTATAGTTTTGAGCAGGGGGACCAAGTAATTAGTGTGATTGCCCAGGTTTTAAAGTCATCATTAAATGATACTCTGGGGTTTATCGGCCATATTGGGGGGGATGATTTTGTGGTGGTTTTAGAAACGCTGGAATACCAATCAGTTTGTGAAACGATTTTAAAAAAATTTGCCGTCGTCATAGCCCCTTTTTATGCCGAAGAAGATCGTCAGCAAGGTGGCATTTTTGCAGAAGACCGAGAAGGCAATAAGCGATTTTTTCCGATGATGACTTTGTCGTTAGGCGTATTGCTGGTCGATACCAATTTGTTTAAACATACTCAACGATTAGCTTCTTTAGCGACTCAAGCCAAAAAAGGTGCCAAACGGCAAGGCGGGAATACTTATTATTTGGTTGATTCGCGAAAACTTCCCCCTGAGCCGTAACCTTCTTAGTCACCTTCTATAGGTTGCATGAAATCCGATTGCTTGGCTGTTTTAATCAATCTAGTTGATTTAGTTGCAAAAGATTCTAACTCCTGTAAAATTAACGGTTTTTTTCAAAACAGGTACAGATAATGGCTTCTGTCAATACGCTAACCACTCCGGCGCCTTTAGTCGGCGTCATTATGGGGTCAACATCCGACTGGCCGACCATGCAAAAGGCTGTGGAAATGCTTGAACAATTCGGTGTTGCTCATGAAGTGCAGGTGGTGTCGGCACACCGTACGCCGGACTTGATGTTTGAATATGCTGAAACCGCTGAATCACGGGGTTTGCAGGTGATTATTGCGGGCGCCGGTGGTGCCGCGCATTTACCCGGAATGGTCGCTGCCAAAACACTGGTGCCGGTATTGGGCGTGCCGATTCAGTCACGCGCGCTCAGTGGAAAAGACTCCTTGTTATCGATTGTGCAAATGCCGGGCGGGATTCCGGTTGGTACTTTGGCGATTGGCGAAGCGGGCGCAAAAAATGCCGGTATTTTGGCCGCACAAATTATTGCCAATCATGCGCCGCAAGTCAAAGCCGCTTTGCAGGCGTTCCGCCAGCAACAAACCCTGTCGGTTTTGGTGCAAGGTGATCCTAGAAATGAATCTTAATAACCCTTTTGAATGGAAGGCTCTATGACATCGATTACGCATAAAATTGGGGTGTTGGGCGCGGGTCAGCTTGGCCGTATGTTGGCAATAGCAGGTTATCCACTCGGTCAGCAATTCGCATTTTTAGCGCAATCTGAACAAGAACCGGCTGCTGCGCTTGGCAAATGTATCTTAGCCGCCTCAGCAGAGGATCAAAATGCCGTTAAGGCGCTAGAAGCGTTTGCCGATGTCGTGACCTATGAAAGCGAAAATACCTCTGTGGCATGGGTGCGAGAAATGGCGAAAACCACGCCTGTTTATCCGGCAGAAAAATCTTTATTTTATGCACAGCATCGTGGACGTGAAAAAGCCTTATTTGACCAATTATCGATTCCTTGTGCGCCTTATCAAATTGTCGATTCCTTAGCGTCGCTCACTCAAGCAGTGGACGCATTAGGTTTACCGGCCGTTCTGAAAACCACCACGGAAGGCTATGATGGCAAAGGCCAGTTTTTAATTAAAGAAACCCGCCAAATTGCCCAGGCCTGGCAAGAAATTGGTGGCCGAGAATTGATTTTAGAAGGCTTTATTGAGTTTAGCCGAGAGTTGTCAATTATTGCGGTGCGCAATGCGCAAAACGAACATGTTTATTATCCTTTGGTACAAAATGTTCATGAAGCGGGCATCTTACGCTATACCATTGCGCCTGCACGCCAGATGATGCCGAAAATACAGGCACAGGCTGAGTCTTATATGACAGTGCTGTTGGATGCATTAGATCATGTTGGCGTTTTGACACTTGAACTCTTTGAAACCCTAGACGGATTGGTTGCCAATGAAATGGCCCCCCGTGTTCATAATTCCGGTCACTGGACGATTGAAGGGGCGCACACCAGTCAGTTTGAAAATCATGTGCGTGCGATTAGTGGGCTACCTTTGGGCGATACCTCGCCGCGCCAACCGCTGGCTGCGATGGTGAATATTATTGGAGAAACCGGGCCGGTTGAAGAGGTTTTAAAAATGCCGAAGGCGCATTTGCATTTGTATGATAAAGCCGAAAGGGCAGGTCGTAAGCTGGGGCATATTACGGTTTTGGCGGAAGATGAAGCGGAGCTGTTTGCACAGATGAATGCGTTGAAAGCCTTTCTGCCGACATTGGACGCTTAGCGGCGACTTTTAGTCGCCATATTTTAACAATTGGCTAAGGGTTGCAATCACATCCGTCGGTAAAATACCCGCTTGGCTTTTTTGATTGGCCAGCAAATCTCCGCTATGGGCATGACAATAAACGCCTAAACAAGCCGCATCAAATAATGACAAGCCTTGGCCGATAAAGCTGGCAAGGGTCCCCGTTAAAACATCTCCCATGCCGCCAACCGCCATGCCGGCATTTCCGGCTGTGCACAGTTCCATTTGTTGACCATCATAAATTAATGTGCCATTGCCCTTGAGTACAATCACGCCGCCATATTTTTGCTGTAATTGACGAATGGCTTCAAAGCGGTCGCGCTGGATGGTTTGGGTTGTGGTGTTGAGCAGTCTGGCAGCCTCGCCCGGATGAGGGGTTAACACCCAATCGTTGCGCTTTTGAGGGGATTTTGCCAGTAAGTTCAGTGCGTCTGCATCGACCACCTTAGCGATATTAACCGGCATAATTTGCTGCCAAAGATATTGTGCCCAATCATCCTGACCCAGTCCGGGGCCTATTGCAATGGCTTTAATGGATTCAAGCAAAGAGGCCAGTTGATGGGGTGCATCGGCATCATAAACCATCAGCTCCGGTTGGGCTTGGGTGATGGCGAGGCAATGTTCTAGTTTGGTTAAAATTTTGACCAGGCCTGCTCCGCTATTGAGTGCCGCCATCCCCGCAAGTTGAATGGCGCCCATCATATTGCGATTACCACCGATTAACAGTAGGGTGCCTTGACTGCCTTTATGGGCAGCGGCTTTCAAGGGATGACGCTTTTTTAACCAATATTTTAAGCTATGGTTTTGGGCAATGTAAGCTTGCTTTTCAAAACAGCTTGAGTCAATGAACAGGTTACTGAAATGAATTTGACCCACGGTATCTGTGCCTTGAGCTGTGTATAAACCGGGTTTGTGGGTGATAAAGGTGCAGGTGTGGCTGGCTTGAATGGCACTGCCCAACACAGCACCCGTATCAGCACTCAGCCCACTGGGAATATCCAATGCTAAAACCGGCTTTTGAACTGAGTTAATCAGTTGAAACTGCTGTGCCAGTTCTCTGGTGACAGGTTTATTGAGGCCAATGCCTAATACCGCATCAACCAAAATGTCTGCTTGGGTGAGGGTGTTTATGGTTAAAGGATTCGCCGTTAAACCTAAGGCTTGGCATTCTTGCCAGACGGTTTGTGCATCTCCTTGTATCTGATCAGGATTCCCTAGGATCGTAACGTCCACCTCGTAGCCTTCAATCAGTGCGTATTGCGCTAACATAAGTCCATCTCCACCATTATTTCCGGTTCCTGCAAGGACGAGAAGCTTCTTGGCTTTGGGAGCGATATGGTTGAGGGTTTTGTAAGCAAACAGGGCGGCACGCTTCATCAGCAGTAAGCCGGGAAGTTGGCGCTGTGCGCATTGGTCAAGCTGTTTGCTTTGCCGGGCGTTATAGAGTTTCATCAGGCTCGAGTCCTAGGTAAACCAAATCAGTAAACTCACGCCAAATAGGATACGGTAAATGCCAAACGCATTAAAGGTAAAGGTTTCCAAAAACTTTAAAAACAGTTTAATGGTCAGCCAAGCAAAAATAAAAGCGGTGATAAATCCGACGATCAGCGGCATCCAACTGGTATTGGCAAAGTGATCATAATGCTTGAGGAGATCAAGCCCGGATGCGGCTAATAAAACCGGTAAAGCCAATAAAAACGAAAATTCGGCTGAGGTTTTACGATCCAGTCCGACTATCATCCCCCCAATAATCGATGCACCGGCACGGCTGGTGCCTGGAATGAGGGCAAACATTTGCGCAATCCCAATCCAGAAAGATTGTTTGATAGTGAGGTCTTCCATGTCATGCGTGCGGTGTTTTCCCGGTACATAGAGTTTTTCCATAATTAAGAAAATCACCCCGCCAATAATAAACAGCCACGCCACTGTTTCAACCGTAAATAATGCTTTAATGTGATTTTGAAGTAAAAACCCAACGGCGGCAATCGGCAAGAATGCAATGAATACATGACCCCAAAGTCGGCTGTGTTCGCTTGAAAATTTGTCTTGATAATGTGAAAAAATGGCGAGAATCGCTGCTACTTGGATAATGACTTCAAAGGCCTGGTTTTGCTGAGTGGCCTCCACTCCCAGCCAGTCACTGGCAATGATTAAATGGCCGGTTGAAGAAATCGGCAAAAATTCAGTCAGCCCTTCAATAATGCCTAAAATGGCAGCTTGAAACAGTTCCATAAACAAACTTTCCTTGTCGTTTTGTGATTAGAGTTGATGACGCAAGTCGCGAAGTTGAAAGCCCATTAATGGCAGATCAATATTTTTCGTTAATGCAATCACTTTAAAGTTTTCGCCCATTTCATTGGGGAGCGTTAGGGTTTTAATCTGCTGAGCCAGTTTGAGTGAACTGACAATATTGTCCGGGTCTGACAATTCGGCAGACAGCTCTAAAATACCAC
Organism: Piscirickettsiaceae bacterium CG07_land_8_20_14_0_80_44_28; assembly: GCA_002779995.1. Taxonomy (GTDB): domain Bacteria; phylum Pseudomonadota; class Gammaproteobacteria; order Thiomicrospirales; family Thiomicrospiraceae; genus Hydrogenovibrio. The sequence continues at coordinate 3,438 of PEWX01000010.1, read as the reverse complement.
TGCTCATTAAAAAATGCGCTTGGGTGGTGAAGCCTGCGATTTTAAAGCCAACATCAAACCCGGCTTCAGCCACTTGGGTGAAATCCACATGGGCGGTGATGTCTTGCAGGCCTGGGTAAAAAAACGGGTCACTATGGGCGCGGTGCTGATAATGACAACGTAGCGTCCCCATTTTGCGTGCAGGTTGATAGTATTCTTGGCGCGTATAACCGTAATCAATGAGGAGTAATGCGCCTTGATGTAAAAAGTCAGCAATAGAGCGCAACCAAGGGTGAATATTGGCATTCACTTCGGTTTCATATCCCTGTGGAGACGGGGTGCCAATTTGTTTTAAGATTTGGTTACAGGTTTTTTGTAAATCCGGTTCGCTAATGGTGTGATAATCCCATTCAAACGTTTGCTTTTCATCATTGTAGACAACAAAGCCGCGCAGGGTTTGTTCTGCCTCTAGCCGTAATTTTTCAACGGGCATGGCATCCAATACTTCGTTGGCAATAATCACCGCTGAAATGGGCTCTTGTGGAAGTTGGTCAAGCCAAACCACTTTTTGCTGTAACGATTCGGGAAGCGGCGCCAAGGTTTCGGCCTGTTTTTGTTTTAAATCGGCACTGAGTTCAATAATGTAATAGGTTTCCAAAGGCTGATTGGCTTCATCGAGTGCCAGTAAAAAATCTCTGGCTAAGGTTCCTTTGCCGGCGCCGAACTCAATCACGTTGGGTTGTTCTAATTTACTGAGTATTTGGCTAGCTTGACGCGCCAAACAGCGAGCGAACAAGGGAGAGATTTCAGGTGCGGTGATAAAGTCGCCATCGGCACCAATTTTGGGGAGGCCACTGGCATAATAACCCAGCCCGGGCGTGTAAAGTGCTAATTCCATAAAACGTGAAAAAGGCAGTGAGCCGTGGCGTTTTAAAGTCTGGCGAATTTTTCGAGTGAGCTCTGTGCTGCGCTGTTTTAAAGCTTCAGGCGGGTCGGGTAGGGTAAATCTGGGTTTCATGGGCTATTCTGTTTTGTTCGGTGTGAGGAAATGGCAATTATCCCTGTTGAGATAACGGCGTTTATGTTTTTTTAGAGTATTATATTACAGCTTGTAATAGAGAAAGGGTGAAGTTATTGGCCGTGTTTTTGCTTGTAGTGAAAACAGCGATTGTTTTTCAGGGAAGATTTGATGAAATTAGGAATTAAAAAAAACCATGAGAATGAATGGTTGGTGCATATCGGCTTCGTCACGGTTAAGCTAGATCGGTTTTCGGTCGAGTTGCTTAATATTACCCTTGAGCATTTGATTGCATTAGATCATGGTGAAACCCATTCCATTTTGCAAAGTTATATTGCCATGGGGTTAAAAATTAAAGAACTGGATGCTACCGGCGTTCAGCTACTGGTCTTGGAATCTGATAATCAAGATTTATTGCGGTTAATGCAGGTCGCTAATGATAAAGCGTTAAACGATATCCTTATCAAAAATGCAGGTGGGATTTTAGCGAGACAGCTCAAATCAGATTTCGAAAAATCTGCGATGCCCGATACCGAAGTCGCAAAAGAAGCCATTAAACGCATTGTGGAAACCTTGTTCAACCTTGAAGCACAAGGCAAAATTGAATTTTACGATGAAAATAAGCGTTATATTTAGAGGGTTTTATGGAAATTACTGCCAAGAGAGAAGAAAACGGTCATTTAATTTTGGGGTTTGGCGGTGTAACCCTTGAATTACCTGAAAAAGCCATTGAATCATTGCAAAAACTGATTAGTGAGCGTTTATCTCAAGCTGTGGGTGGTAGCACCGAAAGCTTACAAAGAAAAATTAAAACCTATCGCAACTTAGCCACAAAAATGATTGTGGTGGATGATTTGGTCTTGCAATCCATCTTGCCAAAAATGAAACCGGAGCAACTGGTTACAATGGTTCGATTAGCAGATGGGGAACGGCTATTTCATAAAGTAATGCGAAATCTATCCCGTCAAAATGGTCAGCAATTTCAACAAGACTATTTGGATTTTGATCAAATCACCGAACATCAAGCCTGCGTCTATATGGAGCAGATTATCCCTTTGATCAAGGAAGCGGCGCAAATGCAGAAACGTCGTCAGTTTGAACAGGTTTGATGCGCAATACTTCGATGCGAAATGGCTGCTAGTTTATGCGGCGACGACGAATTTTTAAGCCAACGGCTTGAGCGGCAATCACCGCCTGCGGTTTATTGAGCGTTAAGGCAATCTCGCTCACTTTCGGGTTGCGATCAAAAATGCGCTGGCAAAGCTGCTCCGCCAAAGTTTCAATGAGTTCAAATCGACTTGCTTTAACCCATTCAATAATGTCATCACTCACCGTTTTATAATTCACCGTATCATCAATCGCATCGGATTGCGCCGAAGGGGTTAAGCAGGTGCTCAATTCAATATCAAAAATTAACGGCTGTTCAGCCTGTTTCTCCCAGTCATAAATACCGATAAGGGTATCCACGCGTAATCCTTTAATAAACAAAATATCCGAGAGGGGGTTGTTGCAGGGTGTTGTTGCCATTTATTTAAGTCCAGCATAGAAAGATTTCGATATTATCACAGACTTCGTTAAAATAGCGATCGAAAATCAAAATCAAAAGAGGTGTTTCATGGATTTTATGCTGCTTGGACAGTGGGGCTTGGCTTTATTGGGCGCCTATTTACTCGGTTCGCTATCGTCAGCGATTATTGTTTGCCGACTCATGGGGCTGGCCGATCCACGTCAAGCCGGCTCTGGCAATCCAGGTGCCACCAATGTCAAACGTCTCTATGGCAGTAAACCCGCAGCCATAGCTCTATTAGGCGATCTTTTAAAAGGATTCGTGCCGGTGTTATTAGCCAATCAACTCGGCGCGGATGAACTGTGGGTAATCTTAATCGGCTTGGCGAGTTTTTTAGGGCATTTATACCCGGTGTTTTTTGGGTTTAAAGGTGGAAAAGGGGTGGCAACCATGTTGGGCGTGATGTTTGGTTTGTCCTTGCCAATCGGTTTGGCGGTTGCTGGCACCTGGTTATTTGTGGCAAAGGTATTAAAGGTCTCATCCTTATCCGCACTCGTGGCAACCGCATTAGCGCCTTTTTACATCTATTTACTCACCGCAACGTCATCAGAAAGCGGCGCACAAATGACCTGGGTAACCATCACCACCTTAATGACCATTATGCTCTTTTGGCGACATAGAAGTAATATCGAGCGCCTATTAAAAGGCGAAGAAAGTTTCATCAGCAAAAAATAACCACAGCCCAAAATCTGGGGTCTGTCCCGGGGTCTGTCCCCAAACCCCCCAAATTTTGACCAGATACCGTGTTTGATTTATAAAATCAAGCACGAATCTCGTATTCTCGATCAAACGGTTTGCCGCTCTTCAATACAGCAAACACGATATGAATAAGTTTACGCATCACAGCAACCACCATCTTCTTACCTGTGACGCC
>PEWX01000067.1 GCA_002779995.1 Piscirickettsiaceae bacterium CG07_land_8_20_14_0_80_44_28 | reverse complement strand
GCAAAAACGAGTTATTTCCGTTAATTTCGAGCATCACCGTTTCAATGTTGTCGGATTTGATTTGCTGGTGGTAGCGAAGTCCGACAGGCTGCTAGGATATGATTTTAAATTCAACGATTAAATAACTTAGCAACTTCTTCAAAAGTATTGTTAAGCAAGCACGCCGTAAGAGCTGCAACTCTTACTTACCAAACCTGGGTAATACGAATAGTAACTTGGTTTATTCAGGTTTGTTGTTTTTGCCTTAGTTTTAAGTCTACTTCGTAAAAAACTGAAAATATATAGCTTTTTTACATTTCTAATAAAGAATAACTATTTTCACACAACCCAAAGATTAGCCGTTATTTGAACTCGAGATAGTATGTCGTACTGAGAAAGGAAAATGATGGTCACATATTGGTCACTTTTGATTTCTGACGAGAAATTTAAAGCAACAAAAACAACTGCAACTTATTGATTTAATTGGTCGGGACAGTAGGATTTGAACCTACGACCCCCGCCACCCCATGACGGTGCTCTACCAGGCTGAGCCATGCCCCGAAACCATTGAAAGGCGTATTATAGGCGGATTCTATTTTTTATCAAGGGGTTTGATCGCGAATATGGCATGAATTTACTTAATCGCCAGATTAGCTCCACTTTTGTACCATCTGTCTTGAAGAGTGTTTTAAATAACGCCATTGCGTGAGCCAGCCAATCGTGAGCAAGATTAAAACGCCCACCACCAAACTGGTTAACCACAGTATTGGATTGAAGTGCACCGGCATATCCAATAGCCATTGACTGATCAGCAAGCTGGCTAATTGCGCTAAGGTTGCCGCCAGCAATCCGGCCAAAGCACCGAGGATAATAAATTCGCTAAGTCCAACCTTGACCAAAGTGGCATGATTGGCACCCAAAGTTCGCAACAGCATCCAGCTTTGCACACGGCTTTGTTGACTGGCGAGGGTGGCGGTAAACAACACAATTAAACTGGCGACCAGGGTAAACCCATAGAGTGCAGAAACGCCCCAACTGGCTTGAGTCATAATGGTTTGGATTTGAGCTAATACCTTTTCAGCATCAATCAATAGCACGCCCGGCGCGGCTTGCGCCAATTGTTGCGTCAGTTGATTGGCTTGAATGACAAGGGGTTTGAGTGCAAAGTTACTGATATAAGCAATTGGTAAGCTGACATCGGCTTGCGGTTGTATTATAAAAAAGAAATTCAATCGCAGGCTTTGCCATTCCACTTGGCGAATGGAATCCAATCGATAGTGTCTTTGCTGCCCGCCTAGGTCAAAGGTCAAACGGTCATTAAGTTGCAAATCGAACAAGTCAGCAATGCCCTGCTCTACCGAAACACGCGGCATGGCTTGTGCCGCATCGGTTAAGTCCGACATCTTTGCTTGCTCAACCATTTTATTGTAGGCAGGTGGTTTATCGAGCACAGCAATATTGGCTTCTCTTTCTAACAAACGACGCGCGCGATCTTGGGTTTGTTGTTGCGCTTGTATCGGTGTGCCATTCACCGCGACCAATCGCCCCCGAACCATTGGCACCAATTGGGTTTTAATATTATTTTGTGCTAACAGCGTTTCAACAGCCTTCTTTTGGTCTGGTTGAATATTGATCAAAAACGTATCCGGCGTGTCCGCCGGTAATGCAGACTGCCAACTTTGCATTAAATCTTGGCGCACAAAGGTCATCACCATCAATACAAACAGCACCAAACCGATTGAAATCAGTTGAATTTTAACCAGGCCTGGTGATTTTGTCAGTGCCGCCAGAGAGAGTTTAAGCCATCCTCGACTTTGTGTTTGCCACACTTGCAGAAACCGAATCAACAGCCGTGATGCACCATAAAGCACCGCCGCAGCAATCACCAGTCCTAATAAAACCCAGGTTACCGCACCCGTAATGGCGATCACCAGCAGCAGAATCAACCCAAGACTGATTAGCCAAGGCTGCATCTTAGGCACAACCACCGTGTTTTTAAGCAATTGCATGGGAGAGGTTTGTACGGCTTGACGGAAGGCCTGCCAAGCAAAACTCCACAATACTAACCCCCCCATTAACAAGCCTTGAAGATAGGCACCCCGAAAATCCGGCAGCACCAAATCCTCAAAATATTGATGCAAAATGGGCAAACTGAGCTGTAACAATAATGCCCCCAACGCCACGCCTAAGCCACTGCCTAAAATGGCCAACAGGGTCATTTGATAGCCAAACAATCGGCTCATTTGCGCTTGTGTCGCGCCAAATGCGCGCATTAAGGCAATGGTATTTTGCCAACGTTGTAAATAAAACCGACTGGCAATCAAAATAGAAAGACCGGCAACTAACACCGCAGATAAGGCGGCAAGCTCTAAAAATAACCAAGCGGTATCCAGTGATTTGGCCAAATCTTGCGAAGGCGCTTGTGCCGAAATCACTTGCAGATGTGGGCTATTTTCAGCATTCAGTTGTTGGGAAAGTTGTTGTAATGCTTGCGCCGTTCCGGCCACTGCCAGTTCATATTGAATGCGACTGCCCGGTCCTTTTAGCCCGGTTGCAGCCAAGTCATTCAAACTGATTTGCATTTGATAAGCAAAACCGCCCATGCCCGAAAAACCGCCTGCGGCTTTAAAGTCACCCGCGAAACGAAATCGGGTTTTCCCTAGGGCAATCAGACTATTGTTGGCGAGATTCATCAGCGGCATCAACGCACTTTCAACCCAGACAACCGGTGCGCCATCTTGCGGAGTAGATTGAAACGCCAGTGGCTGTTGATCTGGTGGTTGCCGCAAAGGGGTGTTGTCTGACACGGCTTTCAGTTGCACCAATTGAAACTGTCCTTTGTGTCCGGCCATGGTGGTGAGACTCTGTGATTGAGCCGTTTCAAGCCCTAAATCCTCGGCTAATATTTGCCACTTTGGCGGAATCTCACGCGAACTGCGAATCACCAAATCGGCGCCCAGCTGGTTGGCGGCTTGTCTCAACATACTGGTTTTAAGGGTACTGCCTAGGGTTTCAACAAAAGTCACCGTGGCACTGGCAATTAAAATGGCTAACAATAACCACAGCCAATCTCCTCTTTTTAACGCCCGAAAAAACCAGCGTTGTGCGGTCAAAAATTCATTTAAAAACGTCATGACAACCGATGCTCAGTTGCCATATCCAAGGCATCTAACCGTCCATGCTGAAGGGTTAGGGTGCGATCACACTGTTGTGCCAATTGGCTATCGTGGGTGACTAAAATCAAGGTGGTTTGAGTGGCTTCGTTCAACTCAAACAAGAGTTCTTGTACTTGCTGCGCGGTCGTTTCATCTAAATTCCCCGTTGGTTCATCAGCAAACAAAATCTTCGGTTCGGTGACAAAAGCGCGCGCCAAAGCGACCCGTTGTTGCTCACCACCGGACAATTCTGCCGGGCAATGATTTAACCGATGCGACAATCCCACCTTATGCAAAGCCTCGGTAGCCGCTTCAAGCGCATTCGGGAATTGAAACAATTCCAAAGGCATCAGCACATTTTCCATGGCGGTCATACTGGGCATCAACTGGAAATTTTGAAACACAAAGCCAACCGCTTTGGCTCGAATTTGTGCACGGGCATCTTCATTAAGGGATTTTAGCGACTGACCCAATAACTGAATGTCGCCACTGGTTGGGCGCTCAAGCCCTGCCATCAGCGACAATAAGGTAGACTTCCCCGAACCGGATCGCCCCACAATGGCCAGCGTCTCGCCCGACTGGACAGTTAAATCGCAGCCCTTTATGATAGACAAGGTTTCCTCATCCGAAGCAATGCGATAATGCACGTTATTTAAAGACAATACAGGCACGTCATGAATCATTTTAAAGGTCTCACCTTGGATTTAAAGTTTTTGGGTTTACCCCTTCTCCGCTTCAAAAGTTGGGCATGGCTATTAGGGGTCGTGGTTTCGTTAAGCCACCTCAGTGTAACACAGGCAAAACCAGCCGAAATAGCGACTCAGGGGACAGCTTCCCCCGCGCAACTGTTAGTGTTAGGAGACAGTTTAAGTGCCGCCTATGGCATGGCCGTTGAACAAGGTTGGGTGTCCTTACTGTCACAAAAATTACAGCCTTACGCCATTAACGTTATCAACGCCAGCATCAGCGGCGAAACCAGTTCAGGGGGAAAAAACCGACTGCCCGCTTTGTTAAAACAACACCAACCCAATTGGGTGATTTTGGAGCTGGGAGCCAATGATGCACTGCGTGGCCAATCGCTACCCAGCATTCAAAATAATCTTGCCAGCATCATCGAACAGAGCCAACAAGTCGGCGCTAAAGTGCTGCTACTCGGCATTCGGTTACCAACCAATTATGGCCCCGCTTACGATCAAGCCTTAACTCACCTGTATCAAAACTTGGCAGACCGCTATCAACTGCTATTTGACCCTTTCTTTTTAGCCGAATTGGCGCTCGACCCGCAATGGGTTCAAGCAGATGGTCTTCACCCCAATGCGCAAGCTCAGCCTAAAATTTTGCAACGGCTTTGGCCGCACATTCAAACCTTAATCGGTGAAGCAAGATTATCGCGATAAAAACAGCCAGGCCTGGGCAATTTAGACGGCTTTAACCCTATTTCCCGCCACCTTGGCAAAGGGGTGATTCAGCCACTTGTAGCGATTGTGACCACTCTGAAGGGCTATAGGTATGCAGTGCCAACGCATGAAACTGCGGCATTAAATCCGCCAAAGCTTGATAAACTTTTTGATGACGCTTGACTTTAGCCACCCCCTCAAAATCCGCTGACACTAAAGTCAGTTTGAAATGGGATTCGGTTGCCGGCCCGGAGTGTAGATGACTTTCATTTTGCAATTGCAATTGGCTAACATCAAAACTTTGGTAAAGTGCCGCTTCAATTTGCTGTTGCATTGAGAGAGGATTGACGCTCATAAATGTCCTTTAAACTCGTTATAATAATGGTTTTAGATCCCTGCTCATCTTGATTAACCGTGCAAAAGGTTTTGATTCAAACCCGACTCTAAGGAGAACACTATGTTCCGCTTATTCATCACCGCTTTGGGTGTTGCCCTTTTTAATTTGGCTTTCAGTTTACCCGCTCTCGCCGAAACCGTTGAAGCCGTTTCCGTTACCCCGGTTCAATTGAAGCGAGTGCCGGAATTACAAGACCCTCCTTCGGATCGATTTCCGGGGGATCCCGCAGAACATAAAGCCGTTTATATGTGGAATCAAGCCGATGCCGCTTATCACACCAGTGTTTTAAATTCTATCCAAGCCATGATTCGCAAATATGGCGATAATGTGGAGATTGCCGTGGTGGCGATAGGACCCGGCCTACATGTGCTTAGCAAAAAGCCGCAAAGACCAGTTGAGTCGCTCACTTATGACCGAGTTGCCAGCTTTGCCAAAGATTATAATGTACGCTGGATTGCCTGCGGTAACACTATGAATAGCCTGCATTGGAGCGATAGCGACATGCGCCCCTTTGCGGAATACACCGAAGTGGGCGCAGCGGCTTTAATGGAATTACAAGAAGAAGGTTTCAAACTACTGGTTTGGTAAGCCGCCACTTTAGCGCTTGCCGCCAGGATTTTGCTGCGCAGCAAGCAACACATCCAGCTTACGATGCAGATCAGCGACTTGGTGCGCTAATTCATCTTGATTTGCAATCGCTTCAGCTTGTAAATCGCCTTCTTGCTCAATCTGCATTTTTTTATGCTCTTCATCCAACACTTCAACCACGATGCCAATCATCATATTCAAAAAGACAAACGCCGAAAAAAAGATAAAGGTAAGGTAATAAATCCAACTTAGGCTATAAACCGCCATGGTTTCGTACATCACATCGGTCCAATCTTCAAAGGTGGCAACTCGGAATAAGGTTAACAGCGAAATACCCAGATCGCCCCATAGTACCGGGTTGATTTGGCCGAACAGCAAACTCCCCACCACCGCATAGAGATAGAAAATAATAAACATCAACAAGGCAACATAGCCCATGCGGGGTAAAGCGGTTATTAAGGCCGTGACCAATACGCGTAATTCAGGAATAAACGAAATCAAACGCATCACCCGGAAAAGTCGCAACATACGCGCAATCAAAGCATATTCCGCATCATCTAATGGAATCAAACTGACCACGACGATGACAAAATCAAAAATATTCCAGCCCTTTTTAAAGAAATGACTGAGGTGGCCTTCTGCTGCCATCCGTATCAAAATTTCAATTAAAAAGAACAATGTCACCGCATAATCCATTACCCACAAAACCGACACAAGGGCTTCGGGCAAGGGATAGGTTTTAGCACCAATCATCAAAGAAGACAAAATAATAATGGTAATGACAAACAGCTCAAACGCCTTGTTATCGCGAATGGCTTGAAATTTAACTTGGAAGGCAGATGTTGCCATGACGATCACTCTTTATAAATAGTAAAATATTGAACAGATAAAATAAATTTATAACCAAGCGGTATTTTACTGTAAATTATAGAAATTGAATTGTTAAAATGATTGCGTTTGTTTATTTAACTCATGCAAGGAAAAAGCCATGCCAAAAGTTCATGTAGTCGGTCAAGGAGAATGCGATTTTGATAATCAATTTTCATTATTGGATGCGTTGGATGATGCTGGATTTGACATGCCTTATAGCTGCCGCGGCGGTAATTGCGGCGCTTGTGAAGTCAAGTTAATTTCCGGTCAAGTTGAAGCGATTCAAGAACCCGTTTTTGAAGCGCAAAACGGCCACATCTTAACCTGTAGCGTGATTCCATTAGAAGACATTGTCATTGAACTCATTTAAGTGCTTTAAATGCGTTTTTTGACAAAAAAACCCAGGCCTGGCCTGGGTTTTTTTATTAACGAGGGTACTTCAGTGATTAATTAATATTAATCATTAATCATTTTGCGGTATTTTTCAACCATTTTTGCCGGTAAAGGAATGTAACCATCCTTAACCACATCTTGCTGACCTTTTTGAGAAAGAACCAAAGTCATGAACTCTTTAACAACCGGCTCAAGCGGTTTATTCGGTGCTTTGTTTACATATACATACAAAACACGCGCTAGCGGATAAGTACCATTCAAAGCATTCTCAGGCGTTGGTTCAATAAATCCATTACCGGCTTTCTTGGCTAAAGCAACCGCTTTAACACCTGCCGTTTTATAACCAATCCCAGAATAACCAATCCCGTTTAATGAAGAAGAAACCGATTGCACGACAGAAGCTGAACCAGGTTGCTCATTCACAGCAGATTTATAATCACCTTTACATAAGGCTTTCTTTTTGTAGTAGCCATAGGTTCCGGAAACCGAATTACGTCCGTATAACTGGATGGATTTATTCTTCCAATCCCCTGTTAAACCCGCATCACCCCAATTTTGAATATCGGCTTTTGCACCACATTTACGCGTACTTGAAAAAATGGCATCCACTTGTGGAATGGTTAAGCCCTTAATTGGGTTATCTTTGTGAACGTAAACAGCCAATGCATCAATCGCCACACCAATTGCTGTTGGCTTATAGCCTTGTGCTTTTTCAAACATCGCCAATTCTTTGGCTTTCATTTTACGACTCATAGGGCCAACATTTGAAACCGACTCTGACAATGCCGGTGGCGCAGTCGAAGAACCTGCTGCCTGAATCTGGATGTTCACATTCGGATAGGTACGCTTAAATTCCTCAGCCCAAAGGGTCATCAAGTTGGCTAAAGTATCTGAACCAACTGAAGAAAGTTTCCCTGAAACACCTGATACTTTTTCATAAGCCGGAATAGCAGCATCAACTTGTGCCGCTGATAATACCGGGGTCGATATAACTGTTGCAGCCATACCCATTGCAATTAACAGATTGCTTTTCATTACGTTCTTCTCCAAAAGAAAATTAAAAGGATCTTGATTAACAGGTGCCATTATGCAGCGCCGCTGTAACAAACAAGTGAAACTAAAATGACACTTATATGACAGAACATTTCGATAAGTCCCAGCTCGAATTTAGCAATGAGGCATTGATGTGGATTCATTGAGTTTCACAAGGCTTCTTTTCGGAAAATCGCATCGAAAGCTTGATCCTTTGCCAAGTTGACTGCTCACCACGAGTCGGGCATGATGCCGCTCTAAAACATGCTTGACGATCGCCAAACCCAACCCGGTCCCCCCTGTATCTCGCGATCTGGCGGTATCGACTCGATAAAAGCGTTCTGTCAACCGGTCAATGTGTTCGCGAGCAATGCCGATACCGGTGTCTTTTACCTCAAAGTGCGCGCCTCTTTCATCTTGATACCATAAGACTTCAATTTTTCCGGCATCCGGCGTATAGCGTACGGCATTAGAAACCAAATTAGTCAACACACTCTTGAGTGGCTCTAAGTAGCCTTTGATCGCTAAATTCTGATCAATATTAAAGATGAATTGATGATTGTCTTGACTCATTTGCGTCACATCCTGTTGCATCATTTGCAAAATATCGGCGATGGGTACCGTTTGTGATTTCTCGGTAACTGTTTCCGATTCCATTGCGGAAAGGGTTAACAAATCATCAATAATAGAGCGCATCCGATGCGATTGTTGTGTCATTTGTTTCAGGGGTTTTTTCCAAGGCGTATCATCGGGTATGGTATCTTGCATGACTTCAATATAGCCATTTAAGACGGTTAAAGGGGTTCTCAATTCATGCGACGCATTGGCAATAAAATCTCGACGAATTTGTGCCAAGCTATAGAGTTCATGGATATCTTTGACAATCAGCAAACTGTGATCTTCAAAATAACGAAACAACCGAAGTTGATAAGCTCGGGAATTGTTTTTTAAGGTGGTGAGTATCAGGCCTTTTCGCGGCTGAGAGGTTTTGAGATAGTGAATAAACTCAGGATGTCTGAGCAAGGTTTCCAGATAACGACCTGTGTCACTTTGCTTCAAATTAAACAGTTTCTTGGCGGAGGCATTAAACCATTCAATTTGATGGTCACCATCTATCGAAATAATTGCATCGGGAATGACCATAGATGCGGCTAAAAACTGCTTTGATTTAGCACCTTGCAAATCCGCATATTTCTGCAACAAACGCTGCTTGCGTGAAACCAAATAGCCTAATTCTCCCCATAACCCGGAAGTAGTTGGATAGTTAGCATCCGAATGTTCCCGCATCCATTTTTCAAAACGTGCCATATTCAACAACTGGCGCGTAACATAAAAAACCAAATAGCCGAGTAATACCCAAAACCATTGCTCGGTTATCCAAGCCAATAATAAGGTGATTAAAAGGCTGGTTACAATCCAGGTGAGTTCACGAGAAATACCATTTGACACTAACTGAAAGACCTATTCTGTTGAGAACCTGTAACCCGCGCCTCTAACAGTTTGAATAACATCTGCTGCTTCAACAGGATCTAACAACTTTCTTAATCGACGGATATGGACATCAACGGTTCTTTCCTCAACCACCACAGATTCGCCCCAGACCTGATCCAATAACTGTAAGCGGGTATAGACGCGATTAGGGTGTGTCATAAAAAATTGCATCAATTTAAACTCCGTTGGTCCTAATTTCACCTCTTGCCCTGAAACTGTGAAACGATAACTGGACAAATCGAGTTTAAGCTTTCCGGATTGAATCATTTCAGAATGTAATTTATCCGGGGTCTGCCGCCTTAAGATGGCTTGAACACGCGCCACCAAGGCTCTAGGTGAAAAGGGCTTGACCACATAGTCATCCGCACCGGCTTCAAACCCTTGAACTTGATCATTCTCTTCCCCTCTTGCGGTCAACAGAATAATTGGGGTAGAACGGGTTTGATCGTGCTGACGGATGCGTCGTGCTAAGGATAAACCAGAAACCCCCGGAAGCATCCAGTCAAGCAATACACAATCTGGTTTGTGCTCTAAAAGTAATTGCCAACCCTGCTCTGCGTTCGGGGCTTCAAGTACACGGTAGTTAGCTGCAGTCAAGGTAAAGCTGAGCATATCTCTAATGGCGGCTTCATCTTCAACCACTAAAATGCACTGGGTTTCTTCCATCCATTATCCTTCTTCGGCTTGCAACTTTGTGAGTAATGTCTGCAACCGTTCTTCGTCCATATTGCGAACATCATGACCATTCACTAAGTATACAATGCTTTCAACAATATTTCTGGCATGATCGGAAACACGCTCGGCAGCTCTTAGGGCAATAATCATTTCCATTAAACATTCGAAACAATCAGGCTTGCTCTGTAGTGACGTTTTCAGTTGTGACATAACTTCTGCAAAAACATCGTCAATCAATTCTTCTTCTGCAATGATTTGACTGGCACCGTCTGTTGAAACGCGTGCAAAATCATCCAGTGCAGATTTAAGCATTCGATTTGAACGGCTAGAGATATCCACCAACTCGATATAGCCCTCAACCTCTGAGCATTTGACTTGGTTAATGCGATCAAAAGCAATCACCATTTTAGCCAATTTAACGATTTCATCTCCCATGCGTTCTAGATCAATGGCCACTCTGATCGCAACTAAAATGAGACGTAAATCTGAGGCCGTTGGCTGTTGCCGCGCTAACACGCGAGCGCATAAATGATCAATTTCCATTTCGGCATCATTGATCATTTTATCAAATAGTATAATTTCATTGGCCTTATCGACATCGGAAGCACCCAGCGCTTGTAAAGCATTATCCATCTGACGTTCAACCATACCACCCATCGCGAGTATATGGTTAAACAAGGCTTCGAGATTTTGGTTGAGCATCTCTGAAATATGTGTTCCAAATTCTTTTTTTTCCATGTTGTCCACTCCCTTATATTTTAAATACATCTGCCCATATTTGTTAAAGCAACTGCAAATTAACCATATCGCCCTGAAATATAATCTTCAGTTCGCTTCAACTGTGGATTGGTAAAAAGGGAGTCTGTATCGGTATATTCTATTAAGTCCCCCATATACATAAAAGCAGTATAGTCCGAGACACGCGCTGCTTGTTGCATATTATGGGTCACGATTAAGATCGTAAACTCTTTCTTTAATTCAAAAATTAATTCTTCTATGGCAAGTGTCGAAATAGGATCTAATGCCGAAGTCGGCTCATCGAGCAATAAAACTTCCGGTTTAATGGCAATCGCGCGTGCAATACACAAACGTTGTTGCTGACCACCGGACAAGCCCAAAGCATTTTCATCCAGTCGATCTTTCACTTCTTCCCAAAGCCCGGCACCTTTTAAGGCCCATTCGGCTGTTTCAGCCAGTACCGTTTTATCATTCAACCCTTGAAGGCGTAATCCATAACAGACATTCTCAAAAATTGATTTTGGAAAAGGGTTTGGCTTTTGAAAAACCATCCCCACCCGACGTCGCAATGCGGCAACATCCATCATTTTAGAATACATGTCTTCCTTGTAAAGAGTCATTTCCCCTTCTACACGGACAATACTGATTAAGTCATTCATACGGTTAAAACAACGCAACAACGTCGATTTACCACACCCTGAAGGGCCGATAAATGCAGTCACTCGATTTTTTGGTAACTGCATATTGATATTCTGTAAGGCTTGTTTACTACCATAAAAGAGGTTCCAGTTTTTAACCTCCATTGCAATCTCTTCACCGTCTAGATTCATTCCTCTATGATCACGATCTAAAGCGACACTCATATTTTGTTCACTCATGGTCTATTTCCTGTTTCGATTAATTTGGTTTTGGTAACGATTAGTTATCCAGCGCTTTATATTTTTCACGCAGTCTATTTCGAATGGTAATCGCGCCTAGATTCAAACTCACAATAATGACCACCAATAACAATGACGTGGCATACACTAGTGGCTGAGAGGCTTCTACATTAGGGCTTTGGAAGCCGACATCATAAATATGGAAGCCAAGGTGCATAAATTTACGGTCTAAGTGAATAAACGGGGCGTTAAAATCAATGGGTAACTCGGGGGCTAATTTAACAACACCAACCAACATCAAAGGTGCAACCTCGCCCGCAGCACGTGCTACGGCCAAAATGAGCCCGGTCATAATTGCAGGCATCGACATGGGCAATACGATTTTCATAATGGTCTCGGATTGCGTCGCCCCAAGTGCCAACCCCCCTTCTCTCAAAGCGGTTGGAATTCTTGAAAGTCCTTCTTGCGTTGAGACAATAACGACTGGCAAAGTGAGTAATGCCATGGTTAAGGAAGCCCATAATAATGCCGGCGTTCCAAAAGTTGGACTGGGCAAGGCGTACTCATAGAACATTTCATCAATTGAGCCACCGATAATATAGACGAAGAACCCCAAACCAAAAATACCAAATACAATCGAAGGAACACCGGCAAGATTATTAATTGAGATACGCACGATTTTAAGCACCATGCCTTCTTTGGCGTATTCACTCATATAAACTGCAGCAATAACCCCCATCGGCGTCACAAAAATAGCCATTAATATGACCATATTAATCGTACCGACGATTGCCGGGAAAACCCCCCCTTCGGTATTGGCCTCTCTCGGATCTCCTAATAAAAAATGACCCATTGAGTTAAAAAAGAATCCAAGCTTGTCAGTCATTGTCATATTATTGGGTAGCCAAAAACGCACAATGGATTTAAAGGGAACATGAATAACCTGGCCACCGGCTAACCGTAACGTGACTTCTCCCAACTGGTTGAACTCACTATATAAACCGGTTAAGATAGACTGTTGTTCCTTAAATTGGGCATTTAACTCAGCCCTTTGCTGATCTAATGTTGCTTGAACCTCAGCATTCAAACGACCTTCGGCTTCAAATTTTTTCTGATCTAAACGCAGTTGCTCTAATTGATAATTAATGCCACCGAGCGTCACCTTTTCAATACGGTTGATCTGCTGATACAATTTTTGTGAGGCCGACACCAACTGTTGCATCATCGGTAAAACTTGTTCTTGCTCTGCGATAATCTCGCCGTTCTGAATAATGGCTTGAAGATGTCCATAGACATTACCGTATTCAAACCGCTCAATCACCGTCACATCGTCATCTAGTCGGTCTTGCCTTCCTATAATATCCGTGGTATTAATCCAACGAAAATCGATCCCGTAAATATCTCGATTTCCAACCTTCATTAAAAACTGTGGAATTTTTTCAATCACACCGGTTTGTTGGTTTTTAAACTCTTTGAGTTTAGTATCGTGGAGTTCACCGACAATTTGCTCAAATTGACCATCGTCTGTCTTCAATTGATAGTCATAAACCTCATGCGGCCAAAAATGCACTAAACCACGCACTGAAATCATTGACAGCAGCCCCAAAACGAGAACCACACTAATACTGACCGAAGCCGCGCTAAACCAAACCCAGTGTTCGCCTTCTTTAAACCATGCTTTCATGTCAAATTCCTTATAGTGATCCGTATTTACGGCGCATACGTTCACGGACAACTTCCGCTAAGGTATTGAGCACAAACGTAAAAATAAACAAGATTAACCCGGATAAAAATAACACACGATAGTGTGAGCTATAAACTTCAGCTTCTGGCATTTCTACCGCTAAGTTCGCCGATAAGGTACGCATTCCCTGAAAAAGACTAGCATCCATTAAGGGGGTATTGCCGGAGGCCATTAACACAATCATGGTTTCACCAATCCCACGCCCAAAACCAAGCATAATCGCTGAAAAAATACCTGGGCTAGCAGTGGGTAAAACCACACCAACCAAGGTTTGCCAACCGCTGGCACCTAAGGCCAAAGACCCATTGACCAAGTAACTGGGAACATTATAAATGGCATCTTCTGAAACTGAAAAGATGGTCGGAATCAAGGCAAAGCCCATCGCAAAGCCAATGACTAAGGCATTACGCTGGTCAAAATCGATACCCGCATTAAAAGTTAACCAATGACGCATATCACCATTAAAGAAGGCGTGTTCAATCGGCCCACTCATCGACAAAGCAAACCAACCGAGTAAAATGACAACCGGCAACATCAACAGTGCGCGCTGTCCAGTCGGCACCAACAGCCGAATCGGTTCAGGCAATTTAGACCAACTAAAACCAAACAAAAGAATGCCGATGGGTAATACCAATAATATGGCAAAAAAACCGGCCAAGTGGGTTTCCATATAAGGTGCCAACCAAAGTCCTGCCAAGAACCCTAAAATAACCGTTGGCAGGGCTTCAATTAATTCAATTGCCGGTTTAACCGATTGTCTTGCTTTACCTTCCATAAAAAAGGCAGTATAAATCGCGGCCATTACGGCAATCGGAACCGCAAATAACATGGCGTAAAAGGCAGCTTTAATTGTGCCAAAAGTTAAGGGAACCATAGAGAATTTAGGTTCAAAATCAGTACTGGCAGAAGAGGACTGCCAAATATATTCAGGAGAACCATACCCTTCATACCAAACTTTTCCCCACAAACTGGAAAAAGAAACATCCGGGTGTTCATTATCAATATCTAACACATATATCTGACCCGCCGCAGTTTCGACCAGAGCACCGTTACCCCGTGATGCCACTTCTGCATACCGTAGCGGACTTGAGAACTGAACGGAAGCCAGATTACGCTCTGCCGTTGAATGAAACAGGTTTAACTGATTGGCATCATCCAGGGTAACAAAGCCTTTACGACCATGTTCAATCCCAACAAAATTAACCACATCCCCTTTGACATCAAAAGAACGGATGGGCTGTAAACTAAATTCATTTTGTTGATCACGTACCGGAAACCATTGCAAAATACGGCCATCATCGGTACCAACCATCAGAGAATATTCGCCCAGCAAAAAATTCAGCGAGGTAATTTCTTTCCCTTCCGGAACCAAATGAACTGTCTGTAAAAGCTCAGGTAAGCCGGCTTTGCTAATATCATAATACTGTGCTAATCCTGACTTGGATACCAAATACAAATTGCGCATATAGCCACCTAGCTTTACCCAATCCAAGGCGCCTGAATAAGCTATTTGGCCACGATCATACTCTTCCAGTGCCACTTCCTCCGACAACATGGATTCCACCTTATCGTACTGACGGATTTCAACCCCATCCTGCCCGGCTAACTGATAAACTAAAACCAACTGTGAATCATTGACTCTCGCAGCAACCTGCGTAATGGGTTGATCCGCAAGCTCTAGCCCGTCTTCCCCAAAGGGGTAACTTAATTCAGGATAAATGGTTCTGACATTATTTGGATAACCAACCTCATAACCATACTTTGCCAGTAACAAACGCCCATCAGATAAGCCGAATGCTAAAATTTTCTCTTTTTCATTCACCTTTGCAAAGCTGGTAATGGTTGCACCGTTAAGAGGCAACTGATTTTGATTTAATAAAGAACCGTCTTTAACTTCAAAACCAATCAAATCGCCCTGATCGGTAATCCGCATTGCCGTCTCTTTATACTCATCCATACCGTAAAACAATGTTTGTCCCTGAGACGCGCCCGGCAACGCATAGTCACCTCTCACCTCAACCTTAGCGGAAGCAAACAAAGGTGCAACCACATACACCAAAAAGAACATAATGAGTAGCACCGAAAAAATGACCCCGACTCCCCCAATGGAAATACTCGAAGCCCAACTTTTATCCACTAAGTTTCGTCGTTTAATACGCCGTTCAAATCTAGGCCCTTTAAAGGCCTGATCTAAAGCTTTTTGAGTTTGCTGATCCATTCAACTTCTTCCAATAAATTGATATAAAATAATCATACATCAACAATATGACAATTAAATGAAACAAAACCGATTCAGCAACATAAAACGGCATAACGACTCCCAGAAACTCACCATAAAAAACCACAATTGCACCATATTAATGCAAACACACAATCTAAACCCCTACCCGATAAAACGCACTATTTCAAAAAAATAACGATGATTCAAACAGTTACAATTGATTAAAAAATTAATGGCAATTTGGCACAGTTCAAGCTATTATCATAGGGTTTTTAAAAGTGACTTCAACACCTCGGTGCTGTTAATTCAACTCAGATAAATGCCGAGGATGAGCAACAAAACACCCAAAAATAAAAAACGATTTTATCTAAAACCGGACTATTTGACTTGTTTTAGCTCAACGCACTTAAATTCACTGAATTCTGCAAACTATCGAAAAGGACACTATTATGTCGCAAGAAATTTTTGATCTAATCAAAGAAAATGATGTTAAATGGGTAGACTTACGCTTTACCGATACGATTGGTAAGGAGCAACACGTTACCATTCCTGCTGGATCCGTTGATGAGGATTTTTTCTCAGATGGTGAAACTTTCGATGGTTCATCTATCCAAGGCTGGAAAGGCATCCAAAATTCAGACATGATTCTAATGCCACAAACTGATGGGTTTGTACTCGATCCTTTTACCAATGACCCAACCCTTATTATCCGCTGCATGATTGTTGAACCCACAACCATGGAAGCTTATGAAAAAGATCCTCGCGGGATTGCTAAAAAAGCAGAAGCTTACCTAGCTTCAACCGGTGTTGCTGATTCAGCATTCTTTGGTCCGGAACCCGAGTTCTTTGTGTTTGATGATGTCCGTTGGGGGGCAGACATGTCCGGTAGCTTTGTTAAAATTGATGGTAATGAAGCGTCCTGGAACTCTGAAAAGGTGTTTGAAGGTGGAAATATTGGTCACCGTCCAAAGGTCAAAGGCGGCTACTTCCCTGTTCCCCCTGTTGACCAACTTCACGAAGTCCGTGCGGATATTTGCGCCATGGCAGAAGCCATGAACTTAAAGCTAGAAGCTCATCACCATGAAGTGGCTTCTGCCGGGCAGTGTGAACTGGCCATCGCCGGTAACACCTTAACGGCTAAGGCAGATGAAGTGCAAATTCTAAAATATGCGGTTCATAACACTTGCCATGCACTTGGAAAAACCGCCACTTTTATGCCTAAACCGATTGTCGGCGACAATGGTTCCGGCATGCACATTAACCAATCACTATCCAAAGACGGCAAAAATATTTTTGCCGGGGATGTTTATTCCGGATTATCACAAGAAGCGCTTTGGTACATTGGCGGCTTAATGAAGCATGCTCGCGCATTAAATGCGTTCACCAACCCGGGAACCAACTCCTATAAGCGTCTTGTCCCAGGATTTGAAGCGCCGATTTTGTTAGCCTACTCAGGCTCTAACCGCTCCGCCTCGATTCGGATTCCTTATGCCCCGTCTGAAAGATCACGTCGCGTCGAACTACGCTTCCCTGACCCAACAGCGAATCCTTATTTAGCCTTTTCCGCTTCGTTAATGGCTGGTTTAGAGGGAATTTTGAATAAAATTGATCCAGGTGAACCGGCTGAGAAAGACTTATACGACCTGCCTCCAGAAGAAGAAGCAACCTTCAAAACAGTCTGCGCTTCGCTAGAAGAAGCCCTTGATGCACTCGATCAAGACAGAAGCTTTTTAACAGCGGGTGGTGTCTTTACAGATGAAGCCATTGATGCTTATATCAGCTTAAAAATGGAAGAAGTGACACGCATGCGCGCCACCACACATCCGATTGAGTTTGATATGTACTACTCTGCGTAATTAAAAGCGCAACCCATAAAAAACCCGCATTCTGCGGGTTTTTTATTCTCTATTTTATCGATATCGTGGATAATCCGTTAATCACCTTGCTAAAAATGGCCAGGCCTGGCCATTTTTAGCAGCCGGATACCAACTTTTGAACAGTTACATTAAATTAATGTTTAGTGCCCACCAGCCTGTTGTGGCTGCCAATCTTTTAGGACATATTCTTTTCCACAATAAGGACATTTCGCCTCGCCGGTTTCTTCAATCGGCAGACCTACTTTGGGATGGGAATTCCACTGCTTTTCACCTGGCATCGGACAGGTTAACGGCAAATCATCATAGGTAACTTCGATACTTTGTGACATAAACACTTCCTCAATCAATCATTTTTTGACAATCTTTCAATTTTAAGCAACCGTGCTTAGCCAATTTAAATGCGCCGGTGATCGACCATGCACCACATCAAAGTATTTCGCTTGTAATACTTCTGTGACAGGCCCACGACATCCTTCTCCGATAGTGCGATTATCTAACTCACGAATCGGCGTCACTTCTGCGGCAGTACCGGTAAAAAAGGCTTCATCTGCAATATAAACTTCATCCCGAGTAATGCGTTTTTCACGGACTTCGTAACCGGCTTCCTTGGCCAACTGCATAATGGTATTTCGAGTAATCCCATCCAATGCTGAAGTGAGCTCCGGTGTATAAATAACGCCCTCTTTAACCATAAAAAAGTTTTCTCCAGAGCCTTCAGATACATAACCTTCTGTATCCAATAACAGCGCTTCATCACAACCATGGCTCACGGCTTCTTGCAATGCCAACATTGAATTCATATAAGCGCCATTTGATTTCGCTTTGGTCATGGTGACATTCACATGATGACGGGTAAAAGAAGAAGTGGCAATCTTTATGCCTTTTTGTAAATTTTCTTCTCCCATATAAGCCCCCCACTCCCAGGCCGCAACCATTACATGCGTTTTTAAATTATCAGCACGCAACCCCATTCCTTCTGAACCATAAAAGACCATCGGACGAATATAAGCTGATTCGAGTCCATTTTCACGAACGGCTGCCCTTTGCGCTTCATTAACCTCGTCTGGTGAAAACGGCATCGGCATATTCATAATTTTGGCTGAATTAAACAACCGATTGGTGTGTGCTTCCAACCTAAAAATTGCTGTTCCTTGCGCTGCGTTGTAGGCTCTCACGCCTTCAAACACACCCATCCCATAATGAAGGGTGTGGGTTAACACATGCACTTTTGCATCGCGCCAGTTCACCATTTTTCCATCTAACCAAATTACACCATCTCGGTCATCCATTGTTTGCATTGCAACAGCCTTCTGTTATTTCATTAAAAAATATTTTGGTTATTTTATCCTAAATTTTTGGTTAAAACACGACATTTGACAACCTCGTAACACTGAAAGAACTGGGTAAATACAACATTTTGCTTGAAATTATGCGAGGGTTGTTTAAAATCATTCTTTTAAATTAAATCTTAAAATAGCAACCACATTCAAAAAAGCAATCGCAAGTTTGGCTTTCGATTGCTTTTTTATTTTTCACCCTTGTGATGAGGGAAGAATAGGACTCTGGTTTATACAATGACACAAGATCACTTAATGAATACCTATGCAAGATTGCCCATTACTTTTAGCTCCGGAAAAGGGGCTTTGCTATATGACACCAATGGTCGAGCCTACTTAGATGCGGTAAGTGGCATTGCTGTTTGCAGCCTAGGACATGCCCACCCTGAAATTTCAAATGCGATTTGTGAACAAAGCCAACAACTTATTCATACTTCTAATTTATACAGTATCGAAAAACAAACACTGTTAGCGAATGCCTTAATCGAGCGCTCACAATTACAGAAGGTTTTCTTTTGCAACTCCGGTGCTGAGGCCAATGAAACCGCCATTAAACTAGCCCGAAAATTTGCACACCAAAAAGCGATTCAAGCCCCTAAAATCATCGTTATGGAAAATAGCTTTCATGGTCGGACGCTGGCAACATTATCGGCCACCGGCAATCCTAAAGTTCAAGAAGGCTTTAGTCCTTTGGTTGCAGGTTTTGTTCGTGTTCCTTATAACGATATTGAATCGATTAACGCCTTGCGTGACGATGAAGACATCGTTGCCATTTTGGTTGAACCGATTCAGGGCGAGGGTGGCGTCAATATTCCGGATCAAGGTTATCTAAAATCCCTTAGGACGCTTTGTGATCAAAATGATTGGTTACTGATGATTGATGAAATTCAAACCGGCATCGGCAGAACAGGCAAATGGTTTGCGCACCAGCACGAAAACATCTTACCCGATGTCATGACCCTGGCTAAAGCATTGGGCAATGGTGTGCCTATTGGTGCCTGTCTGGTCGGAGAAAAAGCCGCTGATTTATTTTCACCCGGTAACCACGGCACCACCTTTGGCGGGAATCCTCTCGCCTGTGCGGCAGGACTAGCAGTCTTAAAAACCTTAAGCTATCACAACTATATTCCTTACGTCGCAGAAAGAGGTGCCCAACTGCTAGACAAACTCAAACAAACCCTTTCGCCTTTAGCGGCGGTAGTGGATATCCGAGGCCAAGGCTACATGATTGGCATAGAATTAGATCGCCCCTGCTCTGAGTTGGTTCAGCGCGCACTTCAACGCCACCTTCTCATTAATGTCACCCAAGGCAACACCATTCGTCTATTGCCTCCTTTTGTGATGTCAAACGATCAAACTGATCAACTCATTGACACACTTTCTTCCTTAATTCACAGTTTTACGCAACCGAATTAAGTCATAAAAATTGCTAAATGAAAGAAGATTGCCTATGAAACAACTAAAACATTTTTTAACTTTACAAGATTTTACCCCTGCACAATTACATCAACTCTTAATCAGGGGAATTGAACTCAAAGCAATGCAACATGCCGGCGAAGTTTATCAACCGCTTAAAAATAAAACCTTGGCAATGATTTTTGAAAAATCTTCAACGCGTACTCGAATTTCATTCGAAATTGGAATGACTCAACTGGGGGGACATGCAGTATTTTTAAGCCCCAACGGCACCCAAATTGGTCGGGGAGAGCCGATTGAAGATACGGCCAAAGTCATTTCCAGCATGGCAGACGGCATTATGATTAGAACCTTTGCCCATCAAACCGTCGAAACGCTTGCGACGCATTCACGCGTGCCGGTGATCAATGCTCTCACCGATGACTTTCATCCCTGTCAACTCCTAGCCGATATGCAAACCTACTACGAACAACGCGGCAGTATTGAAGGCAAAACGGTCTTATGGGTCGGTGATGGCAATAATATGTGTCACTCCTATATTAATGCGGCGCTGCAATATGGATTTAAACTGAGAATTTCAACCCCGGAAGGTTATGAACCCAATCGTCGTTTTGTTGAAGGTAATGAAGCGCATATTACTGAAATTCGTGACCCGATGGAAGCCGCAGAAGGAGTTGATCTCGTGGTCACGGACGTCTGGGCCAGCATGGGACAAGAAGAAGAACAAAAGAAACGTGAAAAAGCCTTTAAAGACTATCAAGTCACCCGCGCTTTAATGGCACAAGCCGATAAAGACGCGTTATTTATGCACTGCTTACCTGCTCACCGAGGCGAAGAAGTCTCGGCTGAAATCATGGATGACCCCAAAAGCGTGGTTTGGGATGAAGCCGAAAACCGACTGCATGCACAAAAAGCGTTACTAGAATATTTATTAGCACCTTAACAAGGGTTTTCAATAACCGAAGCCTATTTCACCATCCATGACATCGGCAAGATTCCTGTCGAACGAATTAATTTATTGGATCAATCAGCGTTGTTGAAATTGATTGAATTTCACCTTTTGGTGCCGTCACTTTAATTTCTAAAGGCCCTGAAGTAGAGCTTGTATTCGTATCATCCGAGGTGACGGAAAGCACAAATTCGCGATGGCCTAATGTATTGGCGATTCCTGTTTCCGGAACCCCCGATAGCGTACCCACTTCGGAAGTCACAGCAATGGTTGACCCGGTAGCTGCCGATTGTCTAACCGCAACCAAACAAGCCGCACTGTCTGGGTCGATTGCATCGACACGAGTCGCATCATTTGCTGTCGCCTGACATTTTGCTGCGGTATCTTCTACCATAGCCCAGAATCGTAAAGTTTGAACCCCTGCGGTAAAATTAACAGAAGTATTGGCAACATTTGTACAGTTAACTGTGGAAATTTTACCGTTACTGCCTAAACAACTCGTGCCTGAGTTTAATTGATATAAATGAATTTTTGGATAATTCGCAGCCATAATTAATACTTTACTGGCACGAATATGCACCAGCGTCGTTGTCACATCGGCCAGACCCGGACTGGCTGCACACTTTGTATCATGTTGACAGGGAACGCCATTAAAGAGTCCATCAGCAACGCTATAAACACCATCGCTGTTATAGTCTTGATAGCGCTCATCAAGCGCAAAATCATTGATAAAGCCGGCCGTTGCACTCGGATTATAAACACCGTTTTCATCATCGTCACGAAAGGCTTCAGCCAAATCATCAAATACATCCACGCCATCAAAAACACCATCTTGCCCGTTTGACGGATCAGCGGTATTTTGACGATCATAAAAAGATTCATGGCCTATCGCATAAGCCTGCACCGTGACGCGGTGATCTGCCGGGCGAGGCGTTTGACTGCGCCATTCCACCGAACAAACCCCTTTGACGGTTTCACAGCTGGAATCGATTACTCCGCCTTCTGTGGTGAAATAAACACTGGTACCATCCGGAACCGGATTATTGTTTCGATCAGCTAATCGCGCGGTAATATTCACGACTTCACCACTGTAATGCAACCCTTGGGGAGCCAACTTATCGGCAGTAATTTCAAAACTGTTTTGATCCGGCAATCCTGTGCCAATCGTTAATTGATCCGACGGTGCCGATATTTCAACACCATTAACGCTAAAATAGGCAATCACCCGCACAGATGTGGGGACAGACCCCGACAAAACGCGAGTCGTCACTTGGCCATTTAGATCGGTATAGCTTTCTGTCGCAGATAGAGTTAACCCCCCTATTGCAGTCGCCAACTTAAAATTAACCAATTGATTATACACAGGATTTCCATCGACATCTTTAACGACAAACGTTACAACGGATTGTTGTGCTAAATCTAACCCGCCAACCCCTTTCAATCCAATATAATTAGGCTCGGCAGAAACAAAGGCAATGGAAACTCCTGTAGACTCTCCAGTATCCGTTCCAGTTGATACAGTTGCGGTTTGTTTAAACTCATAACTAAAGGTTCTGTCTGCGTAACCAACGGCACTCACCGTTAATACCCCAACCGCCGTTTCAGTCGTCAGATCGGTAGGTGCTTCTATATAGAAAGTGGTTAAGCCGTTCTGATCGGTCAAGCTCGGAGGGCTGGATATCGTTCCCACATCGACTGTCGCCGTCAGCACTTCTCGACTGATCGGCAATGTACGATCATCCAATAATTTAACCGTGACTTTAATGCGTTCCCCTTGATCAATAGCCGTCTCTAATGCTGAAGTCCCCGCACGCTCAGATTCAAATATTACCAAATTGATACCGGCTGTAAGCACTTGACTGTCGGCTGTCCCGCTACCAGAGCCACCGCCACATCCAGCCAACAGCAAAAAACTGATCCATAACCCAAACCTGAGAGACCTTTGAGTTTTCCAATCACGTTTCATTATTCAGTCTCCAGTTGCTTTCTGCCCACAAAAGCTTGTCCAAGGGTTCCTGCATCAATATATTCCAATTCCCCCCCTAGCGGAATACCTTGCGCTAAGCGGGTTATTTGAATATTTTGCTTGGAAGCCATTTGTTGAATATAGTGAGCAGTTGCCTCTCCCTCCACCGTTGGGTTCATTGCCAAAATCAACTCCTCAATATTACCCGTTTGAAGACGTGACTTCAGCAAGTGCAATCCTAATTGCTCAGGACCTATACCATCAATCGGTGACAAGTGCCCCATTAATACAAAATACAAGCCTCGATAAACCCCTGACTGTTCGATGGCCATAACATCGGTTGGGGTTTCAACAATACATAACTGTACTTGGGTTCGGGTGGGTGAAGCACAAATCACGCAGGTTTTCGTTTCCGATAAATTACGACACTGTTGGCAGTAACCAACTTTATCGATGGCGGTTTCAATGGCGTTTGCTAATCGCTGTCCAGCCGCTTGATGATCCTGTAATAGATAATAAGCAAGTCGTTGTGCGGACTTCTGGCCAATGGTTGGCAACTGTTTAAACGCATCTATTAATTCATTAATCAAAGGGCTTTGCATAGCGCGCTCACACTGTTTTTATTGGATAGCAAACTTAAAAAGGCATTTTCATCCCGGGCGGCAAATCTATTCCGGCGGTTAGCCCGCCCATTTTTTCTTGCGAGGACTCTTCCACTTTACGGACAGCGCTGTTCACAGCCGCCGCTACTAAATCTTCCAACATTTCTTTATCATCCATTAAGCTGTCATCAATCGACACGCGAGCCAGTTCATGTTTGCCTGTCATCACCACAGAAACTAATCCACCGCCAGCTTCGCCAACGACTTCCATTTTGGCAACTTCTTCTTGTGCCGCTTGCATTTTTTTTTGCATCTCTTGGGCTTGCTTCATTAGATTACCCAATCCACCTTTTCCACTTAACATGCTGACTCCTTTTATGAATTGAGACATTTGCACCTGATGGCGTCACGAATAAAAATTTTCGCTCATTTTTCTCTCGCGCCCACTCATGCAAAGGTCTCTGATTATTTCGCTTGAACCGACGATTCAATTACATTTAAATTTAAAATATCTTTAAAGGCTGCGACCCTGGTATCTTGCTCAATACTGTTTCTGGCTTGTGCTTGTTGAGCCTCTTTATTGGCCAAAAACTGTTTGGCGGGTGTCCAATGCACCCCCTGCGCCTGCACAAATTTTAAGCGGCAGCCCAATTGTGCTTTGACTTGTTCCTCTAAACGC
This sequence comes from Piscirickettsiaceae bacterium CG07_land_8_20_14_0_80_44_28, assembly GCA_002779995.1. GTDB lineage: Bacteria > Pseudomonadota > Gammaproteobacteria > Thiomicrospirales > Thiomicrospiraceae > Hydrogenovibrio. The sequence goes on along the minus strand of PEWX01000067.1, from coordinate 3,309 downwards.
TGAAACGCCAATTCGGTTAATGCCGCTTCGGCTTGTTCAGGGTCAACACTCAAGGTTAAAACCTGAGGCGTTTGACGTACCAAAATCGACTGGCGAGCTAATTCTGCGGCCATTCCATCAAGTTGTAACGCTGCAATCAGTTGTATCCAGCCCGCAATCGAATTTTCGGTATCGTCTGCTTGACCTTCATAATGCGGCATAGGCGAGGATTCTACCGCCATGGGTTCAATGATCGGTGATTCAGGTGGAACCTTAAATCCGTCTTCAGGCGCAATGGACGGCATCGGTATTGATGAGGTCGGTGGAAGCGGCGCCGGTATCTTGGTGGCTGCGGATGCCATGTCAGTGGAAGCCGCATCCCCTCTAATGGTTTGTTCAATCTGCTTTCTCAACGCCAAGATAGCATCATCAGGTTGTGAAACAGATGGTTCAGAGACTGTCGTTGGATGCACTAAGGGCGATTGTGCCGGGGTTACTTTGCTAACCGCTGGCTTTACATCTGCAAGCATTGACGCGGCTGGTGCAGGAGATTCAGAGATCGTCGGCGTTGAAAAACCACCAGGCCTGGTGGTTTTTAGCGGCACAACATCAGTTTCTGCCGTCTGAAAAGCCAGCATTCGCAATAGCGCCATTTCAAAGCCAATGCGAATATCCGGCGCCAAAGCCATATCTTGTTTGGCTAACAGTGCAATTTGATAACACATCTGCACCCTTTCCGGCGGCATTTGTTCGGCTAAACGTTGTAACCTTTGCGTTTCTAAAATCGAGGTCTCACCGGCATCCCCTAAAACCTGTAACAGACTTAAATAATGAAAACTTTCAATAAGCTGAGCATTCAGTGCAATATAATCCACGCCCATCGCCGCCAACTGCTTCACGACCTGTTTGATTCCGTCTGCTGAATCTTCAGCAAGGGCTTGCAAAATCGCCAAACTAAATTGCTGATCTACCAAGCCAAGCATGGCTTGCACTGCGGCATGTTGCACTTCGCCCGCACCATAAGCAATCGCCTGATCCAAAATACTTAAGGCATCTCTAGCCGAACCATCCGCGCTCTTTGCAATCATCGCTAAGGCAGCATCCTCAAAAGCAATGGCTTCTTGTGTCAGAATAAAACGTAAATGTTGCTGTAATTGCGTTTGCGTTAATCGCATAAGATTAAATTGTAAACAGCGCGATAAAACGGTCATCGGTAACTTATGTGGATCGGTGGTCGCCAATAAAAATTTTACATGGGCTGGTGGCTCTTCCAATGTTTTGAGCAAGGCATTAAAACTGCTCTTAGAAAGCATGTGAACTTCATCAATCAAATAGACCTTATATCGACCTTGCACTGGCGCATATTGGACATTTTCAAGTAATTCACGCGTATCTTCAACTTTGGTTTTTGAGGCGGCATCGACTTCAATTAAATCAACAAACCGACCTTCATCAATTGAACGACAAACAGAACACACCCCACAAGGGTGAGAGCTCATACCTTGTTCGCAATTGAGTGCTTTTGAAAAAATGCGTGCAATCGTCGTTTTACCAACGCCACGGGTTCCCGTAAATAGATAAGCATGATGAAGGCGTTGTTGATCCAGAGCATTGGACAGCGCTTGCATGACATGGGTTTGACCCACTAATTCGGAAAAGTTTTTTGGACGCCACTTTCGGGCCAGTACAGTATCGCTCACGAGAACCATTTCAAGTCATTGTAGGAATGATCATTTTAACGTGAAACGTCTGGAATGCGAACTCAATTTCAGAAAGAAATCAAAAATAGAAAAGTGGCAACTTGCCCGCCTTACCTCGGCGCACGAATCAGAAGGTACCGTTGCTTCCTTCCGGACCTGGCGGGGTTCCCAACCTATCGTCGCGAGGGGACGAACAAGTCACCGCGATGAATGATACACGATTTCACAAAAATTTAAAGCGTCTAATGCAAAATAAATGCAGCGCGTTTATTTAAGGCGCAACAGGATCACTCGGTAAACTAAACCCTCGCGCACTGATAATGCTTTCAATATCGGGATAAGTCGTGGTATCGGTAAAATATAAACCCGTATAGGGGAAAAGTTGATATTGCAATTCGCCTGAGCCGGGTGATCCGGCCACCACTTTAACGGTATCCGCAGTGTCCAGAACACCACTTAAATCTCGGTCATATTGAAAAATACCGCCCGAATACAAACAGCTATTGGTTGGCGCGTAAGTTAAATTCGATCCGCCTGTTACCGTCTCATAAAGTCCGCTGGTGCCTTTTGATATAAACTGCCGCTGTGCTTTTTCAACCAAAGTGTTACTCGAACCAGGCCCTGCCCAATTACAAATAAAACCATTGATTTGACCAACGGTTGTTGCACTTGAAGTAAGCGTTGCGCCATAACCATACCATGCCTCTCCATCCGCATTTATAGCGCCCGTTTCATCACTTACTTTGGAGGGGTTTAAGCCGACATTGAGTATCCGACTATGCGAATCATTCGGCCCCGCTTGCCAAGCATAAGCATATTGCCCTGCTAGATCGGTTTGAGCAAATTCTGCTTTAAACCAATTAAAATTATCACTCCATCCAGAAGGAACACTACTGCTATAAGCATTGGTTGCCGATAGCTGATTCGTTGTGGTATGCGCGGTACTGTCTAACGTCTCAGTACAATATTGTGCTTCACGCGCATCCAGCACAAACTGTTTGTCCGCCTTTTTTTGGTAGGTTAAGCTACCTTTACGAGCAATTTTGAAGTAAGTACTGGTGCTTGAACTGGCACAAGTCCCGCCTTGATATTTATCCTGTATTTGATAACTCATATTGCCTGAATAAGTGCCCGTGCTATCAGGTGCATGCGTCAGTGCCAAGGCGATTTCATAGTCTTGTGCTGTTGAATCATCTCCCCGTTTCCCGTTATAAACCATTTTGACGGCATAGGTATATTGATCGCCGCTGCGACTCAGTGTGGCTAACGTAAAAGTTGTATCCGTAATCGATTTGGCATTCATTTCCGTGGTTAGAGTTTTGGTTTCTCCATCCGCTGGCAGGCTTTCGCCCTTGTCATATAAGGCGTCAATCAAGCTCGCCAACACGCTCAATCCTGCAAAATTTCGACTCCGAACGCCTTGCATTTGCGTATTTAATTGCGCTGAAGAACAGGCTTCATCAGTCGAGCCATTTTTCGCGGTCCATAGCCCTAAATCACCTGTTGGTAAACTTCCGGAAGCGCTACTGCCATCTGGATGGTTGGCATACTCTAATTCTGGCCCAAAACACTGAGCATTTGTCGCAAGGCGATAAAATTGCTCGATATCAAACACATCTCTTAAAGGGGT
>PEWX01000055.1 GCA_002779995.1 Piscirickettsiaceae bacterium CG07_land_8_20_14_0_80_44_28 | reverse complement strand
TGGCGCATGACGCGCTGCCAGCGCCAACAGCAACATAAACACCCCCGACCCCATCACATTAATAGACAGCAATTGCTGTAATCCATGATGACTCCGAACCAGACCATAAAGCCCGATCAACACTAATCCCAAAGCGCATAAAGAATAAATCCAAACACTCATGGCGACTGCTCCTGAAAATTTGGCATGCTCACCAACACCATTGAAGCCAGCAATAATCCAATGCTCAATGCCGCTACACTTTCGATCAATAATATCCACCCGCCAGCCTGATCAGCAGGATATCCCATAAAGCCAGCGCCTTGAAATAAGCCCAACAAACCGACCCAAAAAAACACCATCACCCCACCGAGCAAACCCACCTTCAAGCTCAACCGCTGCCAATTCAATCCAGGCAATTGTGCCAACCACAACATTAACCAAGCGGCGGCCAGCACTGCGCCGCTTTGAAAAGCGCCCCCCGGTGAACTGCTTCCTCGCCACAACAGATAAACTGCTATCAACACAACCAAAGGAAAAAGCATTTTAACGGTCGTTTTAAGCACGCCACCTTGAAGTGAATGAAAAGCTTTAAAGTTGCCTTCAAACAAATGTCGTTGCGCCATCCACGCCCACAACAACACCGCTAATTCCAAAGCGGTATCAAGCGCTCGAAAATTCAATAACACCGCCGTAACCGGATGTGTCACACCTGATTCCGGCAAATGCGCTTGAACCAGAGGCATCAATGACACAGGGGTGGTTTGAATAGAAACGACGGCAAAACCCAATGCCAGCCCCAATATTCCCCAAAGACTCCACCAAAGCCACGAGCTTCTCCAGCGCACCGCGGAACTGTCCTCAGGTAACTGGCGTAGGTTTGCCAACAATAAAGCCCCCGCCAGCCCTGCCCCAATCGCGGCTTCGGCTAAAGCAACATCGGGGGCTTGCAAGCGCGTCCAAACCAGCGCAATCATCATCCCCAACCCAACAAACACGATAATTGCTTCAAACAAATCAGTTGTTCGCACACAACGCCAAGCCATTGCCAAAATCAGCAGCACCAAAATCCCATCCAACACCATTAGTCATCCCGCCTTTGCGAACACAAGCTTTGACCGATCAAATGGCTCACCAACGAAGCACTCAGCAACCCAAGCGTCCAAATAATCATCAACTTCAACCCCACCGCAATACCCGGTGCTTGCAAAACCAAACCGATCACCACCAATCCCAACCCCATAGAATCCGCTTTAGTCAAGGCATGCAACCGATTGACGCTCTCGCCAAAACGCAATAAGCCCACCGACCCCGCGATAAAAAACACCACCCCCAAGCTAATCAAGCCAATCCCAAACCAACTCAAACCCGCTTCAAGCCAATTCATGGTTTCCGATCCTCCTTATCGGGGCGTAAACGCACAAATGCCACCCCTGTGACTGCCGCCAACAGCGCCAACACCAATGCCACATCCCGCAAGGAGGGAGCTTCATAAGCCTGAGCTGCCAGCAACAAGATCGCCACCCCGATAGTGCCCAACAATTGCACCGCCATGAGTCGATCAGCTGAGTTATGTCCCCAAACCAATTGCACTAACCCCAGCACGATACACAGCAGCAATACCCCCATCATGACTTGATAAAACAACATCATGCGTTTTCTCCTGCCAAGCGTTGCAAATGCCACTCCAACCGCTTCAGAGCATCCATCACCGCCAGACGATGATCCAGAATATGCACCTGAACTCGATTGCCGTCCACACCCACCGCCAAAGTGCCCGGCATCAGTCCAATCAACCCAATCCACACGTCTTTAGCCCAAGGCGTGGTCAGCTTCAACTCATAATCCATCAAATACGACTCGGTGCGCGGGCGCAACTCAAACGCACGTATGGCCACATCCACCGCACCTTGAAACGCCTCAACCAGATAAAAAACCACCAGGCCTGGTAGAAAACGCCATTGCATTCGACTAATCACCCTCTGACGCTGAACCCAAATCGTCAGTAGTAAACTCACCAACCCCCCCCAAATTAAGCCATTCTCATCCCCCTCGCTGATCGCCCACCAAGCCAAAAACAGCATCGCCCAAAGCACCGTGCCTCGAAACCACAAAGACGCCGATTGCACTACCGTAGACAAATTTATTCGTTTGTTAGTCAATTGATTCGCTCCTCAACGTTAAAAATCACTCTGAACGAGACCCAGCGCTTAATCGCATTAAACGGACATTTTAAATGACATTTCTTGTTTAATTGAGTGATAATGTCGATATTATTCATTTTTTGCATCCACTTCAAAAAACGTCTCTTTTTAAATCCAATGCATCGCCCATTGATTATTTATCATACAGAGGTTTTCTATGCCATTTTCAAAACTCGGATTATCAAACCCGATTGTAAATGCAATTTCCGAGCTAGGCTATATCAAGCCGACCGAAATTCAAAAACAAGCAATCCCCATCATCTTATCAGGCAAAGACCTCATGGCCTCGGCGCAGACTGGAACCGGCAAAACAGCCAGTTTTGTGTTGCCGTTGTTAGAAAAAATGCAATCGGATGGTACAGTACGCAGCCGATCTATACACGCGCTGATCCTCGCACCCACGCGAGAACTGGCGGCGCAGGTTGAGGCGAATATAGTTGAATATGCCAAATATTTAAACCTGAGTTCATTGGCGGTTTATGGCGGCACGGATTTAGAACCACAAAAAGAACGCCTCGCACAAGGCGTCAATCTTCTGGTGGCGACACCTGGCAGGTTACTAGACCTAGCTTATCAACGCGCACTGTTTTTTGATGATTTAGAATTTCTAGTCATTGACGAAGCCGACAAAATGCTCGATATGGGCTTTATTGACGACCTTTATAAAATTATTGATCGCCTGCCCCGTCAACGCCAAAACTTACTGTTTTCCGCCACACTGACTGAGGATGTGCGCTATTTAGCTGCCGATACCGTCTCGAATGATGTGGTTGAAATTTCCGTTTCACCGCAAAACAAAACCGTCGCCAAAATAAAACAAGCGTTGATTACGGTGGATAAAGACACCAAATCCGCGCTTTTGAGTCATTTGATAAACGAACAACACTGGGATCAAGCGCTGATTTTTGTGGAAAAAAAACACTCCGCTGCCAAACTCGTCGAACAGCTTGGCAAGCGCGGTATCATTGCTGACACCATTCACAGCGGGCGCAGCCAAGCAATGCGAAATCAAGTGTTATCCGACTTTAAATCAGGGAAATTAAAATTTTTAATCGCAACAGGTATTGCCGCCCGAGGGGTTGATATAGACAGTCTCAGTCGCGTTGTCAACTACGACCTCCCTTACCCGGCTGAAGAATACATTCACCGCATCGGACGAACAGGCCGAGCTGGCGCAGCAGGTGAAGCCATTTCGTTAGTCTCAAAAGACGACTTCAAAAACCTCTGCGCCATTGAAAGCTTACTGGGACACCTGATCGAACGACAAGAAATCGAAGGCTTCCCCGTTAAAAAGGTCGTACCGATTTCCATTTTAAATTATCGAAAAGACTAAAAACGCTACAATACCCAAATATTATTATTTTCTGCCTGTGTTCAGCCCTTTGATTGACGCATGCCACTGCACAAAGGACACCCCTTGAATTCGCTTTCTTTTTCAACCCTTAATTTACACCCAGACCTGCTGAGCAATTTAGACACACTGGGTTACACCCAACTCACCGAAATTCAGGCGCAAAGCTTGCCGCCCATTTTGGCTGGCAAAGATGTCATTGCGCAAGGTAAAACGGGCTCGGGTAAAACCGCCGCCTTTGGCTTAGGATTATTGCAAGCGCTTGACCCCAAAAGCTTCCAAGTGCAAGCCCTCGTGCTTTGTCCAACGCGCGAACTCGCCGACCAGGTGGCAGCAGAAATCCGCCGTCTGGCGCGGCGATTAACCAATATCAAAGTGTTAACCTTATGCGGCGGCCAATCCATTGGCGCTCAACTCAGCTCCTTGCAACAAGGCGCCCACATCATTGTCGGCACACCTGGGCGAATTGAAGAGCATCTGCGCAAACAAACCCTGAAACTCGATGAATTAAAAATCCTTGTATTAGACGAAGCCGACCGCATGCTCGACATGGGTTTTCAAGCTTCACTCGATGCGATTTGCGAACAACTGCCAACGCCTCGCCAAACCCTACTGTTTAGCGCCACTTTCCCCAATCAAATCGAGCAAATCAGCCAACGCATTATGCAATCGCCAGAACGCATTCAAGTCGAATCGCAACACGACCACGCCAGCATCGCCCAGCACTTTTATCAGGTAGAATCCCCCGAACAACGCCTAACCGCATTGCGTTTAATCTTATTGAAAGCACACCCCAAATCGAGCGTGGTATTTTGCAACACCAAAAAAGACGCCCAAACCGTGGCGGATACGCTAGTGCAGTGTGGCTTTAGCGCACAGGCCATCCATGGTGATTTAGAACAGCGCGACCGTGATCAAACTTTGATTCAATTTGCCAATAAGAGTATCGCCGTATTAGTGGCAACCGATGTCGCTGCGCGTGGCTTGGATATTGAAGCGTTGGATGCCGTTGTGAATTATCATTTAGCACACGATCCCGAAGTGCATGTACACCGTATTGGTCGCACCGGACGTGCGGGCAGCAAAGGCTTTGCTGCCAGCTTAATCAGTGATAAAGAAAGTTATAAAGTCGCTGTGTTAGGTGAGTATTTAAATCAAGCCATCGTGGCTGAACCCCTGCCAGATTTAAGCGTTCTCAAACAACCGCCCCTGCAAGCGAAAATGGTGACACTGCAAATTGATGGCGGCAAAAAACAAAAACTGCGTCCCGGTGATATTCTCGGTGCCTTAACGGCCAACCAACTCTTAACAGGCGAGCAAATCGGCAAAATCAAAATCACCGACATACGCGCCTATGTGGCGGTTACACGCTCACAAGCCAAACTGGCGCTCAAACAAATCACCGCCGGAAAACTCAAAGGCAAAAACTTCCGCGCACGCATTTTAACCCGCTGACCATTAAACAAAAATTGAGTTGTCTCGCTGCTGGCAGGCATTACCAACATCCGATTGGTTGATAACCAGAAGATTTTGCATCACGAACCGTAAAAATCTGCGCCGCTTTGCGATGTCTCTTTTGTCGGTGATGGTTAGGCTGATTGCTTCTTGGCCACTTCCGCAACATAAGCACCCTGAAACCGGGCAATGGTGATTTCATTCTCCGATGGTTGACGACTGCCATCGGCTCCGGCAAGCGTCGTCGCCCCATAGGGAGAACCCCCTGTGATTTCATTCATGTTCGTCTGCTCCTGACAAGAATAAGGAACACCCACGATAATCATGCCATGATGCAATAAAGTCGTGTGAAATGAAGTGATCGTCGTTTCCTGCCCACCGTGTTGGGTACCGGTAGATGTGAAGACGCTCCCCACTTTACCAATCAATTTTCCACCCGCCCACAACCCACCTGTCTGGTCAAGGAAATTACGCATCTGAGCACACATATTGCCGAAACGCGTTGGGGTACCAAATATAATGGCATCGTAATCCGCCAATTCGGCCGTTGTCGCAATCTGTGCGGCTTGATCTAACTTAGCGCCTGCTTTTTTAGCAGCCTCTTCTGACATGATCTCAGGAACACGTTTAAGCGTGACTTCTGTGTCCTTGACACTACGCGCGCCCTCTGCGATTTCTTGCGCCATCTTCTCGATATGACCATACATGCTATAGTAAAGAACAAGAACCTTTGTCATCTCACACCTCCTTCCTTAAGTGGTTGTAAAATAAAATAAATGGTTGTCTTTCATCCTAAACGGGTTAGAGACACTTGTCAACGACACTTTAAACTAATATTTCATATTTAAATTCAATATGTTACACCAACTTAACACTGGGACATTTTCGATTACGTTTATCGATGTTTTATAAAGAATGCCGACTTTTCAAGTTGAAAGCCACCTCTATTCATCGGCTTTGTTAATGCGCTTACACCCATGTGATACAGCGAGTAAAAGAAAGGCATAACCGAATATCAGTGCCATCATAACAACCGCCCCCCAAAACGAGATGGGCAATAAATAAGACGCATCACTGCCATCCGTGGCGATCAGATAAACCCATTCATCAAAAGCCATACTCAGCCCCATGCCGAAAACAACCGCGGCAACATCCAGTTTTCGACTATGCCCTTCAAAAAACACCAAAGGAAGCCCACCAATCACAACCAGAAGCAGTTCAGTGAATAAGTGATGAATATTGTAATCACCGACATCAAAATTAGCGTTGGGAAATAAATACAGATAAATTCTAAGCGTTACAAACGTCATTAAGATCGATGCCAAGACAATGACAACTCTTTTGATATTCAGCTTCATATCAAGTCCTCCTTCACAACACAAATGTCGCCAACAAAGCGGAAAGGCTCCACGACAATTGCTTATTCGCATTGCTTGCCATTACGGTCGGTTTTTTTAAATTTCCACCCTTCCACTGTTATAAACTATTCAAAGAAAACGGCTCTTCTTAGCCCAAAATCCAACCAGGCCTGGTTGAATTTTGGCACCAAGAACAGGTTAAAACCCAGGTTATTGAATCGGTAAATAAATATCGGTAATCAATTGATCTTCAGGCACGTCCCCATTGAGATTAGTGTAATGGAAGAAGCAAGGAAAGTCTCTTAACTCCTCACCGCTATTGGGTAACCAATGGCAATAAAGATGACGCACCTTGTCGCCAGTAAACATGATCAAAATTGCTCAACGCACAAAAACCTCGTCGTGAAGAAGGTGCAACACCCTTTTTTATTGCCCGAATCGGGTAGAATAGTCGCCATTAATAAATAAAGCGTAAATGACATGGCAGGATCTTTATTTGACCAGCTTAAAAAAGCGGGGTTAGTTGATGAGCAAAAAGCTAAGAAACTTAAAAAAGACAAGTATCAACAAACCAAACAACAAAAAGGCAAAAAAGGCGTTCAACAACCAACTGAAGCGGCAAAGCTAGCTGCGGAGGCCGCACAACAGAAAGCCGAAAAAGATCGCCAATTAAACTTGGCGCAACAACAAGCGCAAGCCGAAAAAGCCAAACAAGCCGAATTGCGTCAATTGATTCAAACCCATCAAATTAAAGGTTACCATGGCGATATTGCCTATAACTTTGCCGATGGCACTCAGGTTAAAACCCTTCACGTAAACCCAAACATTCATAAAAAACTCAGTGCCGATCAGCTTCGCATCGCGCGTTTTGAGTCAGACTATGTATTGGTGTCAAGGGATGCAGCAACTAAAATTTCACAACGAGACGAATCAGTTTTGATTCCCATTGTTAAAGACGATCATGAAGGCCTATCTCAAGCAGACAAAGACTATTACGCTCAGTTTGAAATACCAGACGATTTAATTTGGTAATGCACCTCTCAGCCATTTTCAAGCTGAGAAGCCAGTTTCTGAGCTAAACTTAACAATTCATCTGCTTGTTCCAGTCCGTCAATAAATCTCTGCGGAATCCGCTTCAACCCCACTTGCGCACCGGTCAGTGCGCCAACCAAAATCGCTCTGGCCTGATTTTGACCGCCACCATTCACTGCATGAAGTATCGCTGATTCAAAATCATCCTGAAATAATGCGGATAGATAATAAGCCGCAGGCAATTGATGATAAATGGCACACGGCATGCCATAAACCATAGACACCTTCCAAGGAGGATCAATTTGAATATCCGGGTCTGATACCGCCATTGCCATAAAAGAGGGGGTTAATAACGCATCCGGTGACGCAAAACGGCCAGCGCGCGGTGGATCGGGGTCACCCTTTTGCGGTGGTTGTAAATCATCATTGGTCACGGCGTGGAAAGGCAAAGCACCGTTTTTGACCAACGCCATTAACTTTGTCGAAATATCCGCATCCAGTTTATTTCCTTGAACTAATTGTCCCAGAACCGCACCAAAAGCCACCGTCATTGAAACCACCGTGTCATCTGTCTGCGTCAAAATCGTGTTTTGAGAAATGGCTACGGCAAGTTTATCCGGTTGCAATGCATAACGAACCGCAATGGCAAGCGTGCGTTCAATCGCTTCGGTGGTATCGGCATGCCCGCCCGTTTGACCCCAAGGCAATTGTTGTTGGACGCGCTTTCGCCAGGCATCTCGAATCGACTGGCTGGTATAATTTCCCGGCCCGCTGACCGGCGAACCATCCAACAGTGGAAAAAGTTCATCATCCATCCGCGCACAAAAATCTGCTTCATCATACCCATTACTTTCAACCAAAGAGCCTAGCAATAGCTTGAGAATAAAGCCCGCCTGAGAAAGTTGACCCGCTTTTAAACCCGCATGATATCGACCCGGTTTCGGATCAGTGTAATCATCTATCCAGTCACCATAATCTCTACGCAGCTCAGCCAAGTCATAATACCAATGCGGCCCAACGCCAGCGCATCACCCATAAAAGCGCCCATAATCGCACCGGCAGCTCGATCTTGTATTTCAGAAGACTGCATGATCTACCTCCTTTTGACTATTTTATCGACTCATGTCTCAGTCTTTTTCCGCCCACTCTCGAATTTTACGTTTCAGTTTTTTCTCAACTTTTTCACCAATCTCATCCCATTCCTTGTCGGATTCGGTTGATTCTTCTTTTTCCGACCATTCTTTTAACTTACGCATCACCTTCTTTTCAACCTTGTCACTGATTTCATCCCATTCTGGATCACAAGTGCTTTTTTTATTTGTCTTACAATTTGCATGACAGCCTCCGCCCCAGATAAAGATAATCCCCAGCAAAAAACCAAAGTCATACCAAGCGCCCGTATTATCGACTTCATAAACCACAACACTGTCATTGAAAATATGAACAATCAGACTGATCACGGAAATCATGCCATGCCAAATCCCCCACCAAAAATCCGCAGGACTGTCTTGGGCAAACTGCTCATTGCCCGCCGCGCAGGAGGTGATGAGCAGAATAATGGGAACAAGAAAGAAAAGCTTAAGCATTCGATGGTGTTGCAGAGTCATGGGAATCCCCTTTTATACAGGTTCGGGAAGCAATCAATCTTAGGTTTAACCAGGCGCACAAACAACAAGACACTGACTATCTGGCACCGACATAAAGAAAATATGCGTATTTCATTAAACCATAAAACGGAATATAAAATGTTGCTTTCATAAAAATTAGACACAAACCATCGCATTGATATTTAACAGATTAATCTCAGATCTATTCAATTCAGTCGCGGTTACCCAATAACCAAAAGTAAAACTTTTCTTTCCTTAAAAACACATGTGCAATATATTGCACATATACAATATGTAAGTGCATTTACCCTCAGTAGGAACCATTTATGCAAGTAATAAGCTATACAGAAGCCAGAAACAGCTTAAAAGCCGTATTGGACTCAGTGGTTGAAGATGCCGATTACACAATCATTACACGCAGAGATTCAGAAAATGCCGTGGTCATGTCTCAAGACTATTTTAGTAGTCTGATAGAGACTGTTCACTTATTGAAATCTCCTGCTAATGCTACCCATTTACAAGAGTCTATTGAACAATACCGCTCGAACAAGGCCACCCAAAAGGCTTTAGTTGATGAAGGTTGACGTTCTAGCTTGGCCGGAAAAAGCTTGGTCGGACTATAAGTACTGGCAAACTCAAGAAAAGAAAATGCTAAAACGGATCAATAAACTCATAAGAGATACCATCAGAACTCCTTTCGAGGGGATTGGAAAACCGGAATCCCTTAAAGAGAATTTATCGGGTTTTTGGTCAAGAAGAATAGATGACACTAACCGCCTAGTCTATACCGTTGACGGTACTCAAATAACGATTATTGCTTGTCGCTATCATTACTAATGCACTCTTTGGCGTGCTTGATTTTTATGCATCCTCTGCAACCAAAGCAATGTCTGTTTCACCATTGGGCTTATGGATTATCAGTCTGATCGTACACTGCTCTGGCTGCTCGCAAACCGGCGTTGGGTCATCAGCACAACAATCCCCACATCTAAGCCATCATAAAAAACCATAACCGCAAGGGGCATAAAGCCGGGTTACAGTTACTGCTTAGAAGTCATGAGAGCACTTGCCGCACAAAGCCTATTTTCTTAACGGATCAAGAAGGTGCTTTAAGCCATTGTGATCTAATTCCTGCATTAGCGCCAATAATTGCCCTAAATGTCCAGATGGAAAGCCCTCTCGCGCAAACCAATTAAGGTAATTCCCCGGCAAATCAGCAATAATTCGCCCCTTGTATTTACCAAAAGGCATCGTCACTGTAACAAGTTTTTTTAAGTTTTCTGGATGCATAAGTTAAAGGTTAGAGATAAGTATTGATTAAACGTTTTGACCTTCGATACAAAGGAGCATCTTTCACTAGCAGCCTGTCGGACTTCGCTACCACCAGCAAATCAAATCCGACAACATTGAAACGGTGATGCTCGAAATTAAC
>PEWX01000017.1 GCA_002779995.1 Piscirickettsiaceae bacterium CG07_land_8_20_14_0_80_44_28 | reverse complement strand
CGGAACTTATCGCTCATGATTTTTTCACTTTCTCGGGGATTTTAAATACCTAGCGAGTTTAACATTTTACGGTCGGAAAGTCCGACAAGCTGCTAGGCCTGGTTATTTTGGAAGAAGCAATGAATGAATTAACCATAAAAGATCATACCACGGAATTTTTGCTTTATACCGCTCCGAATGGGGGTGTGAAGGTTGAAGTGGTTCTTAACAATGAAACCCTGTGGTTGACGCAAAAGCGCATGGCATGGCGTGGCGGAGTTGTTTGGGGTGGGTGTGCCTGCAATTTCTAAGCATCTCGAAAATATCTATGAATCAGGTGAGTTACAACGAGAAGCAACTATTTCCATTTTGGAAACTGTTCAACAAGAAGGCAAACGCCAAGTGTCTCGCAGGTCAACTCGTTCCCACGCTCCTGCGTGGGAATGCATATGAAGTGCTGAGATAGGCAGCCATTCCCACTGTGGACAGTGGGAACGAGGAATTGAGCATTTTGCACTTTTGAAGTAAATACATTAAACACCACCAGGCCTGGTGCTTGTCAGGTTGGCTCGCTGAACTTATCTATGTTTAGGTTTAAATTCAGAAGCATTTCTGTCACAAAAATAGTATATTATTTGTGACAAAAATATAAGGATAATAGTTTTGCAATCTATTGATAATAAAGTATTTTCTAAGGTTTATAGTAATGACGTGGTTGGTCATTTTTTAAGAATAATTTTTTAGACCTTGGGATCGTGGGAACGAGCAAACGACTGGGATCATAATTAAATTGAAAAACGACCAGACCTGGTGATTGTAATATATGAAAGGAAGCGCAATGACTCAACCGATTGAAATATTTCAAACTAAAGACGATCAAATTCAATTGCAGGTGTCATTGCAAGATCAGACTGTGTGGCTAACTCAGGCACAGATGGCCGAGTTGTTTGATAAAGATGTGCGTACCATCAATGAGCATATTGGCAATGTATTCTCAGACGGAGAATTAGATCGCAAACCAACTATCCGGAAATTCCGGATAGTTCGTCAAGAAGGTAAGCGAGAAGTACACAGAGAGATTGAGCACTACAACCTCGATGTGATTATCTCCGTCGGTTATCGCGTTAAATCGGCTCGCGGGGTGCAGTTTCGCAAATGGGCAACGCGGGTTTTGAACCAGTATTTAGTCGAAGGTTACGCGCTCAACGAAAAACGCCTTAAAGAACGTAATATTGAGTTTGAGCAGGCAATTACGTTATTGTCTTCTACCCTTTCTAATCAGGCATTAGTGAATGCCGATGGGCAAGCGGTCTTGCAAGTAATCAGTGATTATGCACGTAGTTGGTCATTATTGCAGGGCTATGATGAGCAAAATTTGCCTGATAATACCGCCAAGCAAACTGACATGGTGGCGATTGAGTTGGACGATGCACTGACAGCAATCAACTCGCTGAAACAGGAATTAATGACGAAGGGTGAAGCGACGGCTTTATTTGGACAGTTGCGCGGTGACGGTTTGACTTCGGCTTTGGCAACCATTGAGCAAGGATTTGGTGATACCCTTTTTTATCCGAATGTGGCCAGTCGTGCGGCGCATTTGTTGTATTTTGTCATTAAAAACCATCCGCTGGCGGATGGTAATAAACGCTCTGGCTCATTTTTGTTTTTATGGTATTTGCGTTTAAACCAGCACTTTTTAGCAAAACCTGTGGAAGCGTTAATTAACGATAATACGTTAGTGGCTTTGGCACTATTAGTTGCTGAAAGCAAGCCCGATCAAAAAGAATTGATGATTCGCTTAATTGAGCATTTTGTACTTTTGAAGTAAATACATTAAACACTACCAGGCCCATCGTGCCCTTTGGGTATGGTTAAAACCTTCAGCCATTTAGCGTTATAGAGAGCAAGTTATGATCACCGAAGACCAGTTAGAACAACTCTGCCTTGAATGGTTTCAATCCATCGGCTATGCCTATGCGAATGGCTATGATATTGCGCCAGATGGTGATTCGCCAGAGCGCAATGATTATCGCCAGATTGTTCTGTTTGGTCGGTTGTTGAATCAACTGCAAATTATTAACCCGCATATTCCCGCTTCTGTTTTAGAAAGCGTGGCTCAGCAAGTTGCGAAACCTGAAACGCCTGTGCTGATTAAAAATAATAAGACCTTTCACCAGTGGTTATTGGAAGGCGTTAAGGTCAGTTTTAAACAAGACGGTAAAGACAAAACCGATTATGTGCAGTTAATTGATTTTAGCCATACCGCCAATAATCAGTTTTTGGTGGTGAATCAATTTACCCTTATCGGCACAAAAGGGAATCGCCGCCCGGATGTGATTGTGTTTATTAATGGCTTGCCTTTGGCGGTGATCGAGCTTAAAAACCCCGCCGATAGCCATGCGGATATTTGGCAAGCTTACCAACAGATACAAACCTATAAAGATCAAATTCCTGACCTGTTTACGTTTAACGAGGCGTTGGTCGTTAGTGATGGTTTAAATGCCCGCATCGGGTCTTTAACGGCGAATAAAGAGCGGTATTTACCTTGGCGAACCGTGGCGAGTGAAGATGATCAACCGCTGTTTGAATATCGCCTAGAAACGTTGGTTAAAGGCTTTTTTAACCCCGAGCTGTTTTTAGATTACATTCGCTTTTTTGTGTTGTTTGAGCAGGATGGCGATAAAACGATTAAGAAGATTGCGGGTTATCACCAGTTTCATGCAGTGCGTGAAGCGGTTAAAGCGACGCTAATTGCATCGCAACAAGTAAACAGCAGTGTGGCCGAACCTCGCGCCAATTATGGCAATGAAGTGATCCCTGGCTCGCGTAAAGCCGGCGTGGTTTGGCATACGCAAGGTTCGGGTAAATCCATTTCTATGGTGTGTTATGCAGGTAAACTCTTAGCCCAACCTGAAATGAATAACCCAACCATTGTGGTAGTCACAGATCGTAATGATTTAGACGGCCAGTTGTTTAACACTTTTAAAATGGCTTCTGAAACCTTAAAGCAAACCCCTATTCAGGCAGGTGATCGGGATGAGTTGCGCGACATTTTGGGCTCGCGTCAATCGGGCGGGATTATTTTTACCACCGTGCAAAAGTTCGCTTTATTGGCCGATGAATCACACCACCCTGTTTTAAGCCAACGCCATAATATTGTGGTGATTAGTGATGAAGCGCATCGTAGCCAATATGGTGATAAAGCCAAGCTGAACACGAAAACCGGTCAATACACTTTTGGCTATTCCAAACATTTACGCGACGCCCTGCCCCAAGCGTCATTTATTGGTTTTACCGGCACACCGATTTCGGCGGATGACAAAGACACGCGTGCGGTATTTGGTGGTTATGTGTCTATTTATGACATTCAAGATGCGGTGGATGACGGTGCAACGGTGCCGATCTATTACGAATCTCGCTTAGCCAAACTGGATATAAACGAGGCCGATATTGAAGCCTTAAACGATGATATTGAAGAGGTGATGGAAGATGAAGAAGACATCTCCACTCGTGAAAAAACCAAATCAAAATGGGCGGCTTTAGAAAAACTGGTCGGCAGTGCGCCACGCATGGAACAGGTGGGCAAGGATTTAGTTCAGCATTTTGAAAACCGTATTGAAACCATGCCTGGTAAAGGCTTAATTGTCTGCATGAGTCGTGAGATTTGTGTCGATATGTACGATGCGATTGTCGCGATTAAACCTGAATGGCATGACCCTGACCCGGCCAAAGGCGCCATTAAAATTGTCATGACGGGTTCGGCATCGGATAAATCGAAACTCCAACATCACATTTATAACAAAGAAACTAAAAAGCTGTTTGAAAAGCGCTTTAAAGACGTCAATGATCCACTGCAATTGGTGATTGTGCGTGATATGTGGCTGACCGGTTTTGATGCACCCAACTGCCACACCATGTATATCGACAAGCCCATGAAAGGCCACAACCTAATGCAGGCGATTGCCCGTGTAAACCGCGTGTTTAAAGATAAACCGGGTGGCTTGGTGGTGGATTACATTGGCATTGCCAATGAACTCAAACAGGCTTTAAAAACCTATACCGATTCTAAAGGTAAAGGGGCACCGACTTTAGATACGCGTGAGGCCTTCGCTATCTTGCTGGAAAAAATGGATGTGGTTCGCGGGCTTTTCCATGGTTTTGATTACCGTGATTATGAAACCAAAGCGCTGAACCTTTTACCGGGCGCGATGAATCATATTCTGGGATTAGAAGATGGCAAAAAACGCTATTTGGACGTGATGGCGGCGATTAATAAAGCCTTTGCCTTATGTGGCACCTTGGATGAAGCGGAACCACTTAAAAAGGAAATTGCGTTTTTGTCTGCGGTCAAAGCAGCGATTACCAAATTTACCGTGGTCGATAAACGCTTAACAGACGAAGACAAAAATTCGGCGCTTAAACAAATCATCGACAATGCGATTGTGGCCGATGGTGTGGCGGATGTGTTTGATTTAGCGGGTTTGGACAAACCAAACATTGGGTTATTGTCGGATGAGTTTTTAGAAGATGTCAAAAACATGCCGCAGAAAAACTTGGCGATGGAACTCCTCGAAAAACTATTGCGTGATGAAGTTAAAGCCCGCATGAAAACCGATGTGGTTTCTGAGAAAAAATACTCTGACCGCATCACTGAAACGCTTCGCAAATACCACAACCGTGCGATTGAAACCGCTCAGGTCATCGAGGAACTCATTTCCCTAGCCAAAGAGATGGAAGCCGATTTAGCGCAAGCCGAAAAACTCGGATTAAACCAAGATGAAGTCGCCTTTTACCGAGCATTGATTCAAAATGAATCGGCGGTTCGTGAATTAGGGGATAACAATCTTCGGGAACTTGCTAAATTTATCACTGAACAATTACGCAAAAGCACCACGGTAGACTGGCAGGTAAGAGACAGTGTTCGTGCCAAACTCAGAAACCTAGTCAGACGCGCTTTAAGGAAATGGAAGTACCCACCGGATAAAGCCGATGAAGCGATTGAGCTTTGCTTAAGACAAGCAGAAGTTTTGAGCCAAAGTTGGAGTGCTTAAACTATCGACCCTGTAAACAGGTTTGTGTAAACGCCCATTTTGTGGCCTCGTTCCCACGCTCCTGCGTGGGAATGCAGACCTGGCCAGATGCCGACACGTTGGGTAGGCGCGTTCCCACTAAGGCAGTGGGAACGCGATTAATTTGTGTGCATTGGTGCGCATATCGCAAATGGAAAGTGCCATGAATAATCCAAATTTACAAATAAGAGTCAATATTAACGCTGGTGTTAGATTTATGTTATTCAAACGCCGCTTTTGCTGTAAATAAAGTCTATTTGGAGCCATTAGAATGACGACCTGAGTATAATTAAAGTTGTCTAATTAATTTACTCTAGTCAAGTTACATTTCTTACGCGATAATAACGCTAAGATTTTAATCAAAAAACGGGATAACCATGTCCAACGCCAATATCAACCCAGAAATTCTAATATGGGCTCGTGAGCGCCTGGGATTATCTGTGCCTGAATTTGCTAGGAAACTTGGTAAGAAAGAAGAACGGTTGACTGAATGGGAGACGGGTGTTCGACCTCTCACGTTTAAGCAGGCTATAGATTTTGCAGATAAAGCGTACATTCCTTTTGGATATTTATTTTTGACTACCCCTCCTATAGAAGAACTGCCCTTGCCAGACCTACGTACCATTGATGGTCATGGTGTGCTTCGCCTCAGTGCTGAATTGCTGGATTTAATCAAGCTCATGCTACAAAGACAGGATTGGTACAAAGAGTATCTTAAGCAACAACTTGCCGAACCAAGCTCTATTGTCGGTAGTTTTTCTAAACGGCATGTTGTTAATGAAATTGTTGCTGACATGCGCTTAAAACTTGGTGTACCTGCTCACCCAAATCGAGGCGATTGGGAGAGTTATTACCGTGGCCTTGTGACAAAAATTGAAGATATTGGAATTTTAGTAATGCGTCAAAGTGATTTAGGTCACTTTACACGCCCTTTGCAAGTCGCCGAGTTTAGGGGCTTTGCGATTGCCGATGAGATTGCTCCGATGATTTTTGTTAACCATGCAGATACCCCTGGCGCGAGATTGTTTACGCTTATTCATGAACTCTGTCATATATGGATTGGCCAATCTGGCATTTCCGATGGCAATGTAGAAAATAAACGGAATGAAGAGGTTATGTGTAATGCCGTTGCGGCTGAATTTTTAGTGCCAGAGGTTGAATTTACTCAGTTATGGCATACCAATATTAATAGCTGGCGTGAAAATTTAGCGGTGTTAGAGGCGCATTTTCATGTGAGTAAATGGGTTTTAGCTCGTCGAGCACTAACTTGTAGCTATATCTCTCAACATGACTATATTCAATTTATTACTGAAGAAAAAGAGGCTTATAGAAACCGCGAACGTTCTGGAAGTGGGCCAAACTACTACAGAACTAAAAAAGCACAAATTAGCCAAAGCTTTTCTAAAGCGGTGGTAAGTCAAGCACTTAGTGGCCAAATAATGCTCCGTGAAGCAGCTCAGCTATTAGGCATGAAACCGGGCAATATTGAAAAGTTTGCACAGGAGTTGCGTGTTTGAGATACCTCTTGGATTCTAACACTTATATACAGGCCAAAAATCAATATTATGGGATGGATATATGCCCTGCGTATTGGGATTGGTTGGATCAACAATTTGATCAGGGTGAGCTTGCGAGTATTGATATGGTTGGTCGTGAATTAAAAGCTGGTGACGATGCCTTAGCTAAGTGGGCAAAAGAACGCCCAACTCATTTTATTGCCAATGATGATCAACCGACTCAACAAATTTTCACTGTCATCGTTCAAACCGTTATGATGGGTGACTATAATGCAGGCAATCGAGATCATTTCTTAGCGAAGGCAGATCCTTGG
Organism: Piscirickettsiaceae bacterium CG07_land_8_20_14_0_80_44_28; assembly: GCA_002779995.1. Classification (GTDB taxonomy): domain Bacteria; phylum Pseudomonadota; class Gammaproteobacteria; order Thiomicrospirales; family Thiomicrospiraceae; genus Hydrogenovibrio. Next base: position 5,210 of record PEWX01000017.1, on the reverse strand, counting down.
ATGATTGCAAAAGCTGAAACGACTGGGGCAACGGTTGTCAGTCATGAGTCACGTTTAGAACCCAATACAAAAAAAGTCAAAGTACCGAATATTTGTGATCAATTTAATGTGCCTTGTATTAGTACCTTTCAGTTATTGCGAGCGCTTCGAGCCAGGTTTGTTCTAAATTAATCTCTTTTTACATTTGAAAGCTGATTTCGGCGAAGAGGCGGTCGTTGTTTTTGATTAAATCCCACATCAGATGGTCTCCGCCTAAATAGTCAATGGCGCCGACACTGATTTTATGGGCGTCGGTTAGGTCATAGTCCAGCCAAATTCGATGAAAGCCGCCTTCTTGCCCTTCACTGCCAAACAGTGTTATTAAGTAGCTGAGCCTGGCTAGGTCATGATTAAAATCTCGCGAAGCGCGGAAAGCGGTTTGCCAGTTGTGCTCTTTGACCATGTCGGGAAAGGTCTGCATGACGGGTTCATAGTCTTGAATCCAGCGATCGGCAATTTCCAGTGAAAAACTCCAATCGGGAATGCTTAAATATTCAAACCCCATGAGTGCGTCTATGCGGTTTTTTCGCTGGCTGACGGTGTTGTATTGCAGGTTTTGAATCAGCGCCACTTCGGTTTTGAGCAGCCAGTCTTGCACCACCACATTGGTTGCGAAGCCGGTCATTTGAATATTGCCGTATTCGCGCTGTTGTTTGTTATCGGTAAAGTGCCAACGGCTGTCTTGGACTTCGGCGGCATAGAGCGACAAATCCCAACCACTGAAACGACCTTCAGCGGAAGCAGCTAAGGAGGTTTGCCAACTGGATTCAGTGGCGATGTCAGGATAGGATTGCGCCATCGGCAGTTGAAGGTTTTGAATTGGAAAAAATTCACCCTGAATGGCAGCTTCTTTGGGCGGGCGTTGCTCATGCATCGCCAATAGCGAAATGTCCCAATCGCCCCAAAAATAACTGAGTTTGGTCAGGGTAATCGGCAATCGCAGATCTTCAATGTCAGTTAAACCGGGTTGGCGATTATCTAATGGATTAATGACATCGGTAATGCGAATATTGTCCGAGGTGCCCCAAACTTCAATTTGACGACCGATCTTGAGATCCATCTGATCGGAAAGTTGGCCTTGCAGATAGGTATCAAATAATTCAAGTTCTGATTCCTGGCTGTCAAGCTGGGCTTGAGAATAATCCGCTCTGCCTTTTATGGCATAAATCGGGTCATAAAAGCCTTGCAACGTTATTTTTGCCAGCCAATCGTCCCAGTTTTTTTCGACCGCCAACTCGCCTTGGATGCGCGTTTGATTAATGCCGCTAAAATCCATTTCGTTGGCGTTTGTCGATTCATGCGCATAGGCCAGCTGAGTTGAAAACCGTAATTCTGCTGTGATTTGCAAATCTGAGATTTGAGTGTCATTCAAAACTGACGACGACTGCAATGCAGGCGCGCCTAAATCTTCAAAGCCGCCTAATGCTTGATCAAGCTCATTAACCTCCGGCACGGTTATGTTTTCTTCAAACCCACCCAGCGCGCTTTCCAGATCGCTATCGGCTGTTTCGGTGGTCTGGGCAAACACCGGGACGCCCCATAGCTGACCAATGAGCAACCAAACTGACCCTTTCAGCAAATATTTCATCGGTTACAAGCCCTTTTCAATCCGTCGTACCGTAAACATAGATTCGCCAAACTCTTGATTAAAGCGCACATTGTTAAATCGTAAATGCGTTTGATGCAAGGTTACTTTGTTTTTGGTGGTCGCCATACTGATTTCGGTGCCGACCCAGATGCCGTCAATCTGCTCAAGCTTTTTCACGTCCATATATTTAACTTTGCCGTCAGTCTGAAAATGGATGGCTCTGACGACCACAAAGTTATCTTTACGCACGAACATATAGGATTTTTGATAACCGGTTTCATCAATGGTTTTTTGCTGTTTGGGTATGGCTTCCATAATCCAAACCGGCTGGCCACGCACTTCCGATTCTTTGGCAATGCGATATTGATAGTCAGAGACATCTCTTTTAGTCATATCGGCATAACTGAAATCCGACCCCATAAAGGAATTGCTTTTATCGCTGCTGACAATGCGCTTGGTTTTGCGCAACTCTGGCAAATAAAGCCATTGATCATCGTCTTTTTCAGAGTCGGCATAATCGTAGGTTAAAAATGCACTGTTGCGAACATCCGCAGGTGCCGTAAAGAAAATCACGCTATGGGTATCTTCGCCCACATCCATTTCAAATTTTTGCATCTGTCGAACACGGGTCTGCCCTTGTTTATCAATGAGGGTCATTTCCATTTCAGCCGTGCCTTTATCGCCATCATCGCGCTGGTCAACCTGTTGTGCGATTTGATCGGCGGTGAGTGCAAATGCCAAGCTACCATAAATGGCTAATAGCATCACTAAGCTGGTTTTCATTAGGATTTTCATAGCGTTTTTGCTCCACTGTTTTCTAATGGTTGTGTCGAGGATGGTTCAGGGCAGGTTAGTGCCATCAATGCCGGTGCCAGTAAGAAAACGGCAATCAAGGCAACCGCAAAGGCAATGGCGGTTAACAGGCCGAATAAAAACAGATTCGACATACTGGCGAATAAATACAGCATAAAGCCGACAAACAACACCAAGGTGGTAATCATCATTGCCCGCCCGCTGGAGGTTAAGGTCATTTCGACACTTTGCCGATTGGAATAACCTTGCAAATGATAACGGCGGAAGTTGTGCATAAAATGCACGATATCATCCACCGCAATCCCAATCACGATGGCACCGATTAACATGGTAAATAAATCCAAAGGCAAGCTAAATACCACCATCACCGCAAGAATAAACAACACCGGCAATAAGTTTGGAATCATCGCCAATAAGCCTAGTTTGACGCTCGACAGCAACAGCATCAACATGGCTGCAATCACCACAAAAGCAATCACATAACTCTCACCTGAACTGGTCACCGCTGCTGAAGACGTTTCAGCCAATAACGGAATCATGCCGGTTGCCGTGACGGTCACCTGCTGTGGAAGATGTTGAGCCAATACCGCTGAAACCTGCTTGAGTAACGCATGGTATTCAAACGCATCCACCCAAGGGGTTTTGACGGTAATTCTGGCTAATGAAAACTGGGAATCAACAAAATCTTGCAGGTCATCTGATCCTGAATTTTCAAACAACAGGATTTCTTGCGGAATCAATTTCTCATTTTCCGCCAATCGATAATATTCAGGGCGATTTTCATTCAACGCCTGGTGAATTTCTTTTAACACATCCACCAAACTCATGGCTTTGCCCACAAACGCCTGATCTGTTTTTAACGTTTGTAAATCGGCCACCGTCGCTTCAATGGCTTTCAAGGTATTTAAGTCATAAAGCCCATTTGGCTGATGGGTATCAATTAACAATTCTAGGGAGATGGAGCCTTGCATACGATCATCAATCGTCTCGGTTGCCACACGCGTTGGGTGATTTTCCGGAAACCAAACCAACGGATTATGCGAGTAGCTGACTTTGGAAGCCAAGCCCATACTGGTGAGCATAATTAAAAACGAAACGACCACAATCGACTTGGCATGATCTTGTGAAAAATTGGCTACCCATTTTAGAAATTGATCCAGTCTATCGTGATGTTCCTTGTGTTCCGACACCACTTTACGCCGAATCGGCAAGGCCAGAATCAATGCGGGCAACAACACCAACGTAAAGAGCAACGCAATCATCACCCCCAATGCTGAAAAAATCCCTAAATCGGATGCGGGTGCAACCGATGACGGCGCAAACGAAGCCATACCGGCGGCGGTGGTTAAGGACGTCATAATGACTGCCAAACCGGAATGCTCTAGCGTATGGACAATGGCGGCTTTCTTATTGCCATAGACATCAAAGTGTTTATAAAAAATCGCTAAAATATGAATGGCGGCACCGATGCCGACTGCCAATAAAAACGAGGGCATGACTTGCGTCATCACTTTAATCGGCGTGCCGCTCCACGCCATCAATCCCAGTGTCCCCAATACCGCCAAGAACACACTGAACAGGGGCAATACAACACCGGAAACCCGTCTAAACAACAACGCCAAAATCAGCGCTATGGCGAGCAAAATCATCACAATAAATTTTTGCATATCGCCCATAATCGATCTTTTTAAAAAGGCGGTGACCGACGGCGATCCGGCGACATAGATTTGGAAGTCTGCTGTTTGATATTGTTTAACGATCTCCGCCACTGCCTGCACCATTTCGCTGTTTTCTTTATCAGTGATAAAGTCAGGTTGACTTTGTGCGTCGGTTGGCGCGTCGTTTAAGTTGGACGCGGTTTCCTCAAAGCCGGAAAAGGCATCTTCTAAATCCTTATTTTCGGCAGTGACAGAGGCATTTTGAATCTCGCTTTCAGCCCCTTTCGAGGTATAGGTATTCGACTCCAGAATCATCACGGTAAAATTGCCTGACGAGTTTACTAACAGATTTTGATACAGCGGATTGGCCAATGCCTGTTGCTTAATGAGATTGGCTTCACGCTGTGTTTTTGGCCAATCGGCCATTAAATCATCCACCACCAAACGGTCGCCTTGACCTTGGGTTTGCCGTGCGTTCACTAAGGAGGTGATTTCAAAGAGATAAGGGACTTGCGACTCAAGGGATTGATGCAAGTCTCGGAGCTTGATGAGATGTTCGAGCTTAAAAACATCATCGGCTTCAATGGCCACCACGATTTTCTCATCCCGCCCAAACTGGTTTCGAAAATCATCATAAGCAATCCGCGCCGGATCAGTGGCATGCAAGAAACCTTCGGTTGAGGTATCGACTTTCATTTGCGGCAGGTGCGAAGCAGAAATCGCCACCAACAATAAACACAGCACCACAAAAAACTTAGGGTATTTCGCCAATAAAACCCCAAATCGCCCTAATTGTTTTTCTGTATAAAGATTCACGCGTTTAATCATTTTTAATTCTCTCCAAAATATAACCAAATAGTTTAACTATTTAGTTACATTTAAGCAATAACCATTTTTACGATTTTCTCAAACCACAAAAAACACAAAAAAACAGGAAACGTGAAATAGGGAGCGCCGCATTTTGCGGCAATGGATTAGGCTTTTAACAAAGCGTTTCGCACCAGCGTCGAAATTTCCTGAATGGCTTCGTCTAAACCGGGGTCAACCTTGATGTCCGAGTCAATGCTTAGACGCATTGGTTCACTGGTATTAAAAAAGCAGATACTGCCAAT
>PEWX01000004.1 GCA_002779995.1 Piscirickettsiaceae bacterium CG07_land_8_20_14_0_80_44_28 | reverse complement strand
CTTGATTTTATAAATCAAACACGGTATCTGGCCATTTTTTTATCCGTTAAAAAAAGTCATCGCTAGAAGATCAAGCTACGCATTATTTTAGCTACGCATTATTTTGAAAGGCAGCAGGGCTTATTGAATGATATAGGTGCAATATTTTTGATTCATATTGTATTTAACATAATATACATTATGCGAAGTACGTCAGGCCTAAAAAAACCGAGAAAATTGCTCGGTTTTGTTTATTTGATTAATTTTAAAGTTGATCAACTGCTTTAATATCAATAACTTCCTGACATCGGCAAGGCAATGAATAAGATTAATTCGACCAATCCAACCACAACTGGAACCCACGCATGTTCAACATCTTTACCCATGGATTTTATCCCGAGTACCATTCCGACTAAGGCAAAAATATAAGCGACTGGCATCAATAAAATTGAGATAAAAAATAACGGCGCTAATGCGACCAATGCCCAACTGGCTGTTAAAGAATTTCCGGGGGTATATTTTTGGGTATCACGCGCATCTTCAGGAACATGACTTGCACAATTAAGGCGTGAGAAAATATTAGAAATTTCCGCTTCTGATGGTGCGCCATCTTCCATTTCATGTTCATTCATACCAAGCGTAATTTTCTGATTACGGTATAGGCTTTTTACGAGGTCATCCCAGCTTGCTTCCTCTGGAAGTTGATCGACAATTTCATGGGCTTCTTGTTTAATGGACACCTTATTCTCTCCTGCTGATTTTTTTATGATCTTTTTCTCAAAATTAAATGATTGGCATGAATCTTAATCTTATGCCAATATAGGGTATTGTTTGATTGTCATTTTCGATTATTATATATGGATTGTAAAGTCTTTTCACCAGTCTAGAAAAAACTAGGGAGATTTATATGGCTTTAATGCCAGGTTTACAGATCAATATTGGTCAACAACTCAAACTAACGCCGCAGTTACAGCAATCCATTAAAATTTTGCAGTATTCTGCCTTAGAAGTACAGCAGACGATTGCCACGACGTTAGAATCCAATTTTATGCTTGAGCTTGATGATGAACGAGAAGAGGAAGAAAAAGACGCGTTAGAAGCGTCAGAAGTTATTGATTCAACCCCTTCAGACAATGAAGCAGAACTCGACATTGAATCCGCTGAAGTCTTATCGGATGATCTTTCTGTAGATTGTGAATGGGAGGAGATTTATATCGACTCCCCTATTTCGTCTCTATCAACGGCATCCAATAATGATGACTACACTGCTCCCGAAAACTATACGGCGGCAGAGATTTCACTCCATGAAAAATTAGCATGGCAGTCGGACATATACGCTTGGGAAGACTCTCAAGCAGTCATTGCCGACTACATAATCGACAATATTGATGATGAAGGTTTTTTACAAAATAGCCTAGAGGATATTAATCAAATCATTGCGGAGAATGAACCTGATTTGATCTGCAATCTTACCGAAATTGAAGCTGTTTTAGCCATTATCCAACAATTTGAACCCACCGGCGTTGCTGCCAGAGACCTTTCTGAAAGCTTGATATTACAATTAAAAGCAGAAAAGCAAACTCCCTATGTCGTCACGGCGATTCAACTCATTAAAGAAAATTTTGACCTGCTGTCAATTCGAGACTATAAGCGGATTAAAAAAATCTACTTGCTGGATGATGATGAATTAATGGAAGTCATTCAAACAATTCAATCAATGAGCCCGAGACCTGGGCGGGCATACTCTTCTATTCAAAATGAAATTGTTATTCCTGATTTAAAGGTATTTCGTCATAAAAACGGCTTTATGGTCGAACTGAATCAAGATGCTTTCCCAAGATTAACCGTTAATAATACCTATATTGACATGGCCAATAACATCCCAAATAATTCAAAAGAAAGTAAGCAGATTAAAGAGCAATTACTGGAAGCTAAAGGACTGATAAAAAGCATTAAAAGTCGTGGCGAAACGCTATTAAGGGTTGGGCGATATATTGTTGAAAAACAAGCCCGTTTCTTTGATGAGGGTGAGCAGGCGATGTATCCAATGGTGTTGAGAGATGTGGCTGAATCGTTAGATTTACACGAATCAACCATCTCCCGGGCAACCAATCAAAAATATATTCAAACGCCAAGAGGCACATTCGAGTTGAAATATTTTTTCTCAACAGGTGTTTCTCAATATGGTAATGAAGATCAATCAGCGATTGCGATTAAATCTCATATTAAGCAACTCATTGAAAATGAAAATCCAGCTAAGCCTTTAAGCGATAATAAATTAATGCGTTTATTAGAAGAAAAGGAAATTAATGTTGCAAGACGAACCATTGCCAAATATCGAGAGTCGATGAATATTTCATCCTCCAGTGAACGTAAGAAGATGAATCAATTTAAATAGTCCCTTTCCTAAATATTATCCATAAGGTTTTATTATGATCCCTAGCAGCCTGTCGGACTTCGCTACCACCAGCAAATCAAATCCGACAACATTGAAACGGTGATGCTCGAAATTAACGGAAATAACT
>PEWX01000121.1 GCA_002779995.1 Piscirickettsiaceae bacterium CG07_land_8_20_14_0_80_44_28 | reverse complement strand
CAGGCCATGGCATCGCTTTTTAAAGGGGAGCCGTTAGCTTTTATGACGGATGACATCGCCCTTCATCAGGTTGATTAGTCGTGGGGGGGTGAATAGTTACAAATAATAAACCCTATTAACTAGGGCTTAATTTATAGCTAATGCTATTTAGCTGGAATAATGACTATCTGCTCCTGGTCTTTCATATAAACAGGATGATACGGACCAACAGGAGATGTAGAAACAATCCTATAGTTTAGTCTTTGAGCATATTCAGTGTAATCTGCTAGTGCTGAACTAATTGCTGTCGATATTAAGTTCGCCACCAATCCTCCATCTGAAGACGTCAAATTTTGTTCAATAATACCGCCATATTTCCATAAGATCTGATTCGTTGAGGTTGACTTAATTGCAGCTTCAAGTTCTACCGTAAGCTTAGATGTCAAAACAGTGTACTGTAAATCCCATCTTTTTATAGTTGTGAACAGTACAGCATCGGCACCAAAAAAATCTTTAAATTTATTTAGTGGAAGATTTATTAACAACTCAGCATCATAAATTCCTTCCTGCTTCAAAACATCAGAAGTGATTTTTTCGGGAAAGACATAAAACCCATGCTGAGCAAAAGGAACCTCAACTGTGGTTGAGTAATACAGCTTTGCATCTGCATCTGTTGATTCATTGATTGGAGGCAAGACCAACAATGATTTAGGTTTTTCTTCATACATTCCATGAAAGGCTTTTCCTTTAGTTTCCTTCACAGCATTGGTCGAACAACCACTTAGAAAGAAAAACGAAATTAATAGTAATGATATTGGATATCTCATGCTCATTATTTTTTCCCTTGTGATTGAAGTTTCTCTGCCTTCTGAATTAACCTATTCATAAATGCTGTTGATTCTGGATAGATTGATTTTTCATAACTGAAATACTCGATAGCTTTTGCATAATTTTGTTGTTGCAAACTTAAGTAACCCAAGTTTGCACTGATACCAGGAGGGACTCTTTTTTTGTCATCCTGAGAATCATTTCTTATACTTTCAAGTTCTTCTTTCCACTCAACGATATTTTCTTCAGTTGGCTCTTTCTTTAAATCATAATAAGTTTCAGTATAGTCGCCATAATCATACAATTTATCATTTGTCGCACAACCAGAAAGTATCAATGCGGTTACTACCGCAGATAGTACAAGTAACTTGTTTCTCATATTCAAGGTCCTTCAATATTTCTTACAGCACCATTGCTGACCAATAGTTCTCGATTAATAATGATTTTTCCATTCTTTCTTACCTGCAAGTGTATTTTGCCTGTCTGAATTTGATAAATCTCATCAACACCCGTCTTTTCTATCTTATACCACCCTGAATTATTCACTTTATAGTCAGCGTCTTTTAACGAATCAGAAAAAGAAAGATACGACTTTTGCTCTTCTATTACGCTTTTCGTTTCATAACTACCGCAACCCGAAATAAATGAAACCGCTAGCATTATGGCTATAGCTCTAAAAATCATAGTGTTGAATCTCCTGCTTCAATATAAATTTCACTAAAATCTTGCTGACTTAAAAAACCTGAAAGCTCTCCATCTACAATAGTTGCAAAAGAAACTTCATTTTCAGCTGAACCATCTATATTTTTAATAACTTCTATACTCCCAATCTTTTTGCCTGGCAGTACGATTTCCATGTTAGTTTGAGGATTTTTAACCTTTTTACCCTTCTTCATTACATTTAGCTTTGTACCAGGAAGGATGTTCTGAGACTCTCCACCAGAGATAATGACATTTCCATCCTCATAGCCCAGGATATAAGATCTCCATGGCTTACCAAGCATGTTTTCAATTAGGTTGGAAGCTAAATTCGTAATTGCAGCAGTGATCGCTTTATCATTCAGCGATGTGTCGTACCCTGCCTTATCACCAACGCCAAAAGTTGTTCCAGCATCTGAATACGCTTTACCAGAACCTTCTTCGGTATAAATGATTTGTCCCGTTGACACGTCTACCAGCCTGATATTTACCGAAGCATGAGCTTCTTGTCGCTTCGTTCGACTAAAAACACCTACATCACTCGTCGTTTTACGACCAAATTCAGTAATTGATCCCAAAATAATAAAGTCCGCCGAGTTCTTTAGCCCCGTACTGCCAGAGATTTCCAATTCCTTTTCGATCTTGTCTAAGTCTGCTCGCTCAATCATTATGAACTTGCCTGTTTCAAACAACTTGGAAGACATGATATCCATGGCTTGCTTCCCAATTCTATTGTTTGAACCATCTACTAAAAAACTCTGACCATAGGTCGTTTCATTCGTAAAACGGCTAATAGCAACCTTTCTCTTCAAGTAAACCTTACCACTATTTTCTGCTTTTAAAGAAGGACTCTCATTAACATTACTTGTCTCTGCTGAGTTTTCAGATTGGGGCTTATGAATATTTTCTTTAGGCATTGAAGCACAAGAGCTAAGTCCAATGACCAACAATGGGATAGATATTTTTTTCAACATATTACGACAGTACCTCACAAAACATTAGTAGAGACCTTTGCAAGACCACCCCAAAACTTGACCGATTTTGAAAATCGTCATTTTTTTGAAGTTAATCTCGCATTTGGCTCCTTT
>PEWX01000069.1 GCA_002779995.1 Piscirickettsiaceae bacterium CG07_land_8_20_14_0_80_44_28 | reverse complement strand
TGCGTATTCTAACCGCAACCGCTTTTTTTGCAAGACTTTTTTGGGGGTTTTTTGAAGGTTTTTTACAATTCGAAAGATCGCTTATAACCCGCCAAGCTAAAACAGCTTTAAGCTTATAGTGTTAGCGATGATATCGAATCAATCTGGTTCACTCAATACAGGAATCACAAATTCAATGTCACGATCAAGATCCAAGATTTCGATCATTCGATCATAAGATAATTGAGGACGCACATCAAAAATGGCTGTAAATCGATTAGGTAAAGGGGACACCTTTTTAAAGCGATAACGCTTTGCAATTTTCTTTAAATCATCCACTCGATAGACTTTAATAATAAAAGTCCCATTTATAATAGCGCTTTTTGTGGTTTGCTGATTATATAGCGTGGGCAATACCGCCAGCGTTTTACCCTCCACCGTTATATGCTTTGTCGAGCATTCATCTAAATCGAACCAAGCATTATGCCCTTTGTAGATAAACCAGGCGCCATTCCTTTCGACTAGCTCAACCTTCAAACCAGCCTTAAAGTTAGCTGGCGGCGACAAACTGGCAAACCAAACTGGCCGTGTTTCATAATGATCACCCGCCACCTGCGCAACTAATTGACATGGCTGTACATAAGAAAAACTATTCGCCGTTGCAAATATCAAAAGACTAAAGACAAAAAACCGTATTAAACCACTCAAAACAATCTCACTCTATCTAATCAAAATTCAAAAAACACCTTGATCTCTTGACGTCAATCAAGAGCTGATGACTCAACTAGTAAATCGAATTAGATTATTCTATACTTAATTGCCAGAGAATTTAGCGAATGACGACAGCAAAAGAGGAAACACATGAAAAAAATCAACATCTTAATGATTGGCCTAGGCCGTATTGGAGGAAAATTTTATCAAAAATTTACCAGCATGAATCCTGACCATGTTCAAATCCTTGCCATCAGCGAACCCAATATGGAAAACGCCCTGATTGATGACGCTTTGGATCGTGGCATCCCAAACTACCCGAAATATGAAGAGGCTCTTGAGCATTTCGGAACCGATATTGACATTATTATGGACACATCCAATCGTCCAGAGATTAAACATAATATTCGAAAAATATTACAAGAAAGTGGCAATGAACATAGTGTCATCGTTCCAATGGTCGTGGATTATCTCATGTGGTACTTGCTTCCAGATGGTGAAACACTTCCACAATCACATCACCACGACATTGGCTACTAGCAAAAACAAAAAACCAACCAGTTAACACATTTAACCAAGAATTTCTGACATAAAAAAAGCCCACTTGAGACCAAGTGGGCTTTAGAAAATGGTGGCTACACCGGACACCAAAACTCCATTGATTTCGGGGTCATATTAACATATCTGTTATTTGCATACCATTTTGCATACCAAATGAACTATTGAGAACAACATGTTCAGTAATCTCAAATCCAATGGTTTTAGTTTTACTATGTTTGTCGCCAGCCTTATATGGAGAGGTAAAGACATAATTTGATCCTTGAAACCAAACGTCTTTAGACATTCTATTTGCCGTATCTCTTACTCTTGTAGCAAATGTAAAACCTTGTACAGCTTTTGAATGAGCCAGATATATCTCTAAAGCTTTATCATGAATATCAGCAATCACTTTTTTCTCCAATCAGTCTTTCGATGTTCGTGTATTAATTAACACGAACATTACCTAATAATCGCTCATACTCTTTATCGAGCTCTTCATTAGCCGCTTCAACATCAAGTTTTCCAGTCAAGTACCAAGCATTAACCTCTTTTACAGCAGAAACGCCAAAGCGTCCCCAAGCAATTAAGTTTGCCCTTAACATAAAACTAACAATATTCCCCCCCGACCTCAGACCTGCATCGATACCATCCATTAAACAAAGAGTTCCATGGGACACCAATAACATTCTTCGTAACTCTGGATTGCTCGTGCTTGGCATACAATCAGCCCATTCCTTTTCATGATAGTAACGTTGCTTTACTGTCCAAGAAATTCGAGTTAGCAACTCCGTAATTAAAACAGGTATGGACATTGCAATTCCGTGCCTGAGGTCATACCCCTGTTCAAAAACTTTTACAGCTACTTTAGCAAAACTATCATCATGTTTACCAAACTTTCCAACGTCTAAAAACTGAAGAAGCGAGTAGAAGGGAATTGGGATACCTGATCCTCTTCCTTGTGCACCTGAGGAACCTGCCGTATCAGAAAAGAGATGTCCGAGCCAATTCACGAAACCGCAAAAAACCTTTGCTGGAAAATTATGACCCTTAAGCTCAAAATCATCAGTATCAATAGCTATCAACTGACCACCCTCTACAAAATGCGCAGTGTTTGTAAACTGGCTAAGTATGGAAAAAAAGAGACCTACAATATCAGGGGAATGAGCTAAGCTTTTAATATGATGATTTATCGTACTCAACTTCACTTTACCCTGAGAATCCACCGAAGAGCGTTGATCATAATTTACTTTATATTTTCGTTCTAAATATCCAATAGCACTTTTTGTAGAATCAGAGCCTTCTCTGGCCCCTTCCCACCCCATTAAAGAAGCAAAACCCTGAACGCTTTTATCAACAAATGCATCTGCACCCTTATTTATAAAGCTGCTGTCTCCAGGAATTCCTACAAAAAAAATATCAACTAACCCACCAATCATGCCGCAGGTACCAGCAATCATGTAATCATATTCATCACAATTAGCATTTTTATACGTCAAGTCTTCGTCAATTCGTTTTTCAAGCTCAACCCTCTGACTATCTGACATCAATTGCTCAAAAGGATCCTTCGATAAATCAATACCATTCTCTTCAGCGTACTTATGAACTGAGTTTATATAGCCATCCCAGTCCATGTCTTCTGAATAATCGACTTGGCCTACCTCTTCAATGGAATGGAATTCAGATCGAACTTTTCTTTCTGACTCATCAAGCAATAACTCAACATCGATAGACATTTCAGCACTCGCTTCTGAAAATTCAACTCCTTTTAAAGCCAACAAAGAGTCTAATTGATCATTTAGTGCATTAAATTCATCAATAGTTTCTCTCTGCAACTGCTCTAAGGAGCTTACTCCTGAAGCTACTTCAAGTGTTTTCCTGTCAAGAGTGTCAACCTGGTGCTTTTGGACTAGGAGTGCTGATCCAGCATCATAATGTCTACTTTTTTCTTCCGTCATTTTGAGAAAAAGCCTCCAAATCTATTTTTTGCCTCTTCCGATGCTTTTTTCTTTAAGTTCTCGGCCTTACTTTTAACTGCACTACTGGTTTCGTTGTAACCCAATGAAGTTAAAACATCACCAAGGCTCACTAATTTCTCGGTAGACAGATCTTTTCTGAGCCGTAAAACATGCTTTTCAACTTCACCTCCTTGTTCATCTTTCTCTACAACTACATTTTCTTCATAATGACTTAATACAAAGTTATAAGGTTTTTTATCAATTCCTTCTTTAGAGATTACCTTTAGTCGCTCAACATCTAAGAATTCAGGACAAGATAATCTCGCTTGGCTTGCTGAGTCTCTTTGATTTTTCTTTGAGAGCTCTTCTGAAGCGCCAATAAAAACTGCCAATTTTTTCCCCAGCATTTGAACCTGTTCTTTTGTGACAGCTGCATCTTTAAGAGCGATATTTAACCGCTTAACTAACTCATTAATATCCTGAATAATTAAATTTAACGTTTTTTGATTAAGCCTAATTACATTTTGTAACATCAATTCTCTTCTCTTATCACCTTCCTCAGTACCAGAGTTTGTTAAATATTTAACACCTTTGTAAGCTACAACACCAAGAATCACTGCCGCACCAATACCTGTAGCCATACTTGATAAGCCTAAAACTCCTCCCATACCAATCGTTGCTAAACCAGAAGTCATACCCGCTGCTGACATCCCAATCACAGAACCAGATAAGTATATTGCTCCAAGCGGAATACCTACAGCCGCAGCTTTAGATGACAATTCTTTTATACTTTTTGTAATTTGGTCATCAGTATATGATCTATTAAGAATCTTATAATCTTGCTTTATTGCATCAACTGCTAAATCAACTTGATCATCTGTTATATCCAAATATACTTGGGCTTCTTTCAAAAAATCAAAATCTGCTTTAACCTCAGACTTTGTCGAAGCATAAATACTAATCAAGTCTTTAACAAGAGAAAGGTGAATGGATTTTCTCATTCCATCTGGCGTATTTTCATCCAAAGTCCTTATCAACTCTTCAGTTGTCAAAAGACCTTCACTAGAAACTAAATAGTTCCTGACATCTACTCTGGAATCTGATACGAGATCAATTCTAGTCATCAGTTGCATAACTTCAGAAAACTCTTTTTGATCAACTTCACCATCATCTGAATAGGTCATGTTAATAATTATCTTGACGTAAGCTTTTTTTAACTCATCACTTAACTGATCGATAGGAGTTAATTGGCCTTGCTCTTCATAAAGATCAAAATCTGAAACCAATTTATTTAGTAATCCAGCTATATTTTCATAGTGAATTTCGGAAGTATCGCTAATTGTATACCTATAATCCTCTTTAAGATTAATATGCAAAAACTTATTCACTTTCCCTTTTTCATTTACTGTTTCTTCAACTTCAGCTCCAGAAATATCCGAATACATAACTGAATAAGCACTTTTTAATGCATCTTTAAAAATAAATCTTTTTCCTGTGAGTACAGTTCCCTTTGATATGCCTAGAGCAGAACTATCAATAACACCTAAAATTGAGTTTGAGTCACCATCAAATTCAATTGCCTTGACAAATTTTTCAATAATATTTTGAGGAATTTCAGGAGAAATATATAACTTTGACTTGATTGTTGTACATTCTGAAAGATTTTCAATTATGAACTGGTTTATACCTGACATCTAACATCCCTTTTCTTTAGTTTGATTTGATTCAAACGGTGTTGGTTGATGAATCACTGTTCCAAGATAAGCTTTTAACATTTCGTTCGAAATTTTACCAGTACAAAATATACTCTTCCCTCCAAGCGAGGAACTCCGTTACTCAGAGTTAACACTCCTTCAAGTAAGATTATTCCATTCGACAAAATTCTTTATCCAGCTAGGACTTTCTGAACCTGATCGGCATACCCATTTGTATTTATGAGACTAGGGTCGCTATTTAATTTTGTAACAACATTCATGTCGAGATACTGTAGACGCCCTATTTGTTGAGGGGTAAACAGTTCAAAGAATTTGATGAGTTGATCTAAGTGTTTTGATTCAAATTGTTTTGGAAAGTGGAGTTTTCGTAGCGCTTTGATTTGAGATTTAGTACCTGATAATCCGACGAGCTTTAGGATGTGACTGCGTTTTTCACAAAACAAAGCAAACACTTCATCGGTATCTAATTCATTTTTTTCAGCATATTCCAATACACACCAGAAGATGATGGGCATATCCATTAGCAGTTGTTTGGCTTCATAGGAACGGCTGACAAACCAGAGAGCGGCACAGCAATGATCGTAGAATTGGTCTTCAAATCGTTTAATCGCATCCGATACTTCCTGAGGAATACCCAGTTGTGTTCCGGATTCTTTACATACTTTCTCAATAAACCCTAATGTGAATCTAGGTAGTTCCCATACGGGGTATTCTTGACGAATGTTTTTGAGTTCATGCAGAATCCAGCTTATGCCTCTTTTCCAGGACGTTACTTCAATTACACTAAGACTGCCGAGTGCTTCACCAATATTGATTGTTACTGAATCCGGATCAATCGCTTGCATCATGGCTCCTTTAAGTCAACCTGGGTTAATAACCGATCTATTTTGTATTTTAACCATAGGTGCGTCACAATAAGACGCACACACGCTTTATTATTTCTGACACAGAACTAAAAATGAGACCACCCTATGGCTGATGCACTGTTAAGACAATGGAACCTTCTGCAAAGAATTCCCGCCCATCCCAGAAAGATATCAACTGCTGAGCTAAAGACGGCCCTGAATGAGGAAGGCATTCATGTTGAGATGCGTTCTTTACAACGGGATTTGAATTATCTTAGTCATCTGTTCCCCTTAGTTCAGGATGATCGTTCTAAACCCTATGGTTGGTCTTGGGCTGAGTTTGATAGTGGTAAACATATTCCTGGATTTTCTCCTTGTGTTGCGATGACGTTATTAATGGCTCAGAAGTTTTTAATTCAGACGTTTCCTAAGGCGCAATTGAATATTATTGAGAAGCACTTTAAACAGGCTGAGGAAGTGCTTAATGAGTTGCATTCGGATGATCTGTTGGATTGGCGTAAAAAGGTTCATATTCATGCGAGAGGTTTTCACTTACAGCCGGTTGAGGTGAATGCTGGTATTTCTAATACGATTTATGATGCAGTGCTTTGTCAAAAAACGTTGAGAGTTGTGTATTTTTCAAAAAACTCAAATGCTGATAAGACAATGACAATTGAGCCGTTGGGTATTGTTGTTCGTGATGCCATGACTTATGTGATATGCAATACCGATCAATATGATGATTACATTCAACTGGCGCTTCATCGGTTTAGAGATGTTGAGATATGTGGCAGTTTTGTTTATCCAGTCGATTTTGATTTAGAGCAGTATATTAACAGCGGTAAGCTAGGATTTTCATTATCAGATCAGAGTATCAATATCACGCTGAGATTCTCCAGTTCAGCTGGTAGCCATTTACTTGAGTCCCCTATCAATGCTTCACAAACACACACGGTTACAGATAATCACATCACTGTCCAGACTGAGGTGTTTAACAATAAAGAATTACGTTGGTGGATTTTGGGCTTTGGAGATGGCGTTGAGGTGATTGAGCCTTTAGAGCTTAGAAAAGAAATTGCTAACACTCTGGGAACAGCATTAAAGCTGTACCAACAATAACAGTGTCACTTTTAATTAAAGGCGTTTAGACAATGTTTTCATGGATCAGTGCCATCCTTTTATTTTTGATCAGACTGGCTTCTCAGTTTATTTGGTTGATTGGGCTATTGGTGATACTGATATTTTTTTTCGGGTAGATTGGAGTCGAAAGACAGTTTAAGCAGATTATTATTAAACATCAAAACTGACTATATAAACACAGGCCTCACCACACAATAATTGACGTTGATCATTCAAATATCTCTTTAACGCTAGCCGTGCTTTTTTATCGTTTACAGAAAAGATATTAATTTGATCTAATAGCCATACTACCAAGGTAGTTGCCAATCCACTTATAATAACCATTTTTTTAAAATCCAAATTATAAAAGTCACAGATTAAAATTAATGGAAAATTCCTCTCTCGTGACCAGATTAACCAAGTAAATTGAAGATAATAGAAAAGAGATTGATAACGATACTATGTTATTCTTCAAAACCTAAATATTATCTTAATACCAAAAAGGGAAATGGAGACTGTAATCAATGGCTCAATCTGAAGATCAACAAGAGCAAAAATTTATTGAGTTAATGACTGAAATCTTTCAGCTTAAAGATGCTGTAGGTTTAGATTTTGGTATTTATCGAGTCATACACAACCATAATCAAAAAATCAAACTCTTTTTAGGTGACATGACTGATACAGGTTATCAGCCCGGAACAATTCAGAAAATTATTGATGAAGCTACCACTGAACAAAATTTTGAAGGCAACGATTTCGAAAAGGAAATCCGAGAAGAGCTAAACGAATTTGAAATTGATCAATCGCTTCCGATTGACAGTGCAATGTCATCGGTAAAAAGTAAATATGCCAATGTTTCGAGTAATAAAGAAAAAAAGCTCTACGAGCCGATTTTAAATCTTTATGAAGCATGGCAAGGAACGCAGCAAACACAGTCTAAAAAGTCATTTATCTTTTCTAAACTCTATGAGTTTTATTCACAAAACTATGCCGATGGCGATTTTATTACCCAGCGAACTTTCACCAGGAATAACGACAGCACCAAGCGTTTTGTTCAAACCAGTGGTGAAGATGTAGAATTCCACTGGGCAACCGAGGGTATGTACTACATCAAGTCCGGCGATCTATACAGCGATTATCACGCCAAATTATCAGACGGTTCGGATTTGATTGTGCGAGTGGATGCTGAACAACTTAAAGAAACTTTGGAAAAGCTCAAAAAAGAAAGCAATCCTGACAAAAAGGCCATGTACAAGTTTGGCTCATTGGTTAAAAAAGACCAGGCCTGGGTATTAACCTTGGAATACGTTAAAAAAGGCGCAACACGGGATATTGAGAAACCGCTAAAACACCAAGAAATCGCCCAACAGACCGGTACGGATGAAAGCCGAATCCGCACGATTCTGAACAAATACATCAAACGCAATCAAGCCGATTTTTTTATCCATCAAAACCTAAAAGAAGAACTGGATACCAATTTAGCCTTTTTTATTAAAAACAATGTCATGCACCTGGATGCAATGCTGGCAGATGAATCTACGCTTGCAAAAACTTTTAAAGCCGCCAAAGCCATTCAGCAAATCGGTGAAAAAATTAATGCGTTTTTAGGCGAGTTGGAGGACTTTCAGAAAACCCTCTGGGAAAGAAAAAAGCTAGTGATTGAAACCAATTACATTATCAGTCTCAATAAATTAGCTGAATACGGTGGCGAGCATTTAATAGCTGACATTCTAGCCAGTGACAAACAAATCCAGGAATGGCGCGATTTAAATCTTGGCGAATATGGCTCCATCGAGTCTGTACAGATTAAAGACGATCAAAATGCAGAAACACTCTATTTGCCTTTGCCAGTGGATACGAAACATTTTTCCAATGATTTTAAATGGCAAATGCTTACTGCTATTGCTGAGAATACTAATCAAGCACTTGATGATTTGCTTGACGGCACATTATTTCATTCTGATAACTGGCAAGCGTTAAATTTAATGCAAGAGAAGTATCGGGAGCAGGTTAAATGCACCTATATTGATCCGCCTTATAACACGGGTGATGATGGTTTTCCTTATAAAGATGGTTATATGAGTTCTACTTGGATAACAATGATTCATAATAGACTCTCTAAATGCAGGTCGCTTCTATCTGCGGATGCTTTGTTATACACATCTATTGACAAAAATGAAGAACAGAACCTTAAACAGGCCAAGGATTTAGTCTTTGACAAAAATAACAGGTTAACAAGTTTAATATGGAAAAAGAAGAAAGGGGGGGGCAACGATTCAAGATATTTCGCAATTGAACATGAAACTGTTTTTGCTTATGCGAAGAATATTCACAGCTTGGAAAAACTATTTGAAACATATTCCCCTGAATACATGGATAGATATAAAGAAGAAGATGATATTTCAAAATTCTATTGGGATACCTTTAAAAGAAAGTCGGGAAAACAATACTATCCTATCGAATGTCCCGACGGAAGCGTGCTGGAGTTTGATAAAGACGGCAACAAAATAAGCTGGTTGAGAAGTAAGAAAAGGTTTTTAGAAGACAAAAAGAATGGCGAAATTAGGTTTGTAAAAAATGATGATGGATATTCTGTACATTTTAAACAAAGATTACCAAAGGGGAAAAAACCCAGAACTTTAATTGCTGATTCGAATGTATTGGAAAATGATGGCACAACAAGCAAAGGTAGCTCGCTCTTAAAGTCTTATTTTGGAAAAGACCTTTTTGACAACCCTAAACCCGTTCAATTAATCCAAAGGCTAATTGGAATCAATACTGTTA
The DNA here is from genome assembly GCA_002779995.1 of Piscirickettsiaceae bacterium CG07_land_8_20_14_0_80_44_28. GTDB lineage: Bacteria > Pseudomonadota > Gammaproteobacteria > Thiomicrospirales > Thiomicrospiraceae > Hydrogenovibrio. The sequence goes on along the minus strand of PEWX01000069.1, from coordinate 55,737 downwards.
ATGGTGATTATGTTCTCGATTTTTTTGGAGGAAGTGGTACAACGGTTGATGCGGTACTTCGTAGTAACTCCGATTTAAAAATTAACTTGAAGTTTTTAATGGTTGAAACTGCTAACTATTTTCATCAATTATTGTTACCGAGAATCAAAAAACTAACCGCTGGTTTGCACTGGACAGATGGCAAACCAAATAACTTAGAAGGTCACGGCTTTTTCACCCGCTATCACCGTTTAGAACAATATGAAGATTCGTTAGAAAATATCTCTGAGCCTAATGATTTATCGTTGCCGTTTGATGCTGCTGCTTCCATGCGTTATTTGCTGGAAGATGCATCCTGTCAGATAAAAGAGAATAGCTTTGACTCTGCTTTTAACCACACTTTGAATATTGTTAAAGGCGTAGATATTGAAGTCACTGAAGTGGACATGGTTGAAAGCTTGATTTACCTGCTCGGTCTAAAGGTCGATAAGCTGTATTTGGACGGCAAAGGCGTGATAATCACTGGTCAAACCAATCGCACGCAACAAAGTGTGACCGTGGCATGGCGTGATTGTGCTAAACAAGATTCAGTCTGGGTAAAATCTATTTGCGAAAAACACCCCGCGGATGTGGTTTATAGCAATCAGTGCGGTGAGTTGGCGCTGAATATGGATGCCGAATTAAAGTCACTTGAACACGTGTTTTTGGAGCGATAAATGGCACAGCCACTCTTGCATGAAAACCTGGTTTTAAAAGAGTTCATATGCCATAAAGCACAACTCGATATTAAACGGTTGGAGTCCTTGCTCAAAGAGTTCGAGGGTATTAAAGGCGAATTTCGTCTGCCAGCTTCTCAGTTATTACGCGGATTAACCACTTCACAACAAACCGTTGTACTCGATGCTTTAGATACCGCAATTGCTAAAGTGGGATTTACACCACGCTACTATCAATATATTGCCTTACTGATGGCGGCTTTGCATTTGTATTGGATTGAAAATCTTTCGCAAGCTGAATACTTGATGGAGTTGAATGCGTTTGCTGATGGCTTTAAAGCGGAGTCGTTTTCTTTTGGTGAGAATGATTTGAATATGCTGGCTTTTTGGATGGCCACCGCATCGGGTAAAACGCTGGTTTTGCAAGTGACCATTGAATTGTTAGCACAATTTGGACAAAAGTTTGATGCGATTTTTTTACTCTCACCCAATGCCAATTTATCACAGCAACACGCATCTGAATTAGTCGGCTTAAAAGATAAAAATATCATTTTATATTCTGGTGAAAACCCAACAGGAAACCCGCGTGGCTTGTCATCAAATGACATTTTGGTCAGTGAGTTTTCAAAGTTTGTTGACCGACAAGTAACCGGAAAAAATGCTAAAACCTTACCGATAGATGACTTTAAAGGGCGTTTTTTGGTGCTGGTTGATGAGGGGCATAAGGGCCAGTCCGGCAACACCGATAAAGTCGAAAGTCAGTGGAAAAAGGTGCAGTTGAAATTAGCGGGATTACACGCAGATTCGACCAACCCGAAAAAAGGCATGATTGTTGAGTTTTCTGCAACGCTGGGTCAAGTGGCGCAAAATCAAAACGTACTGAGCCAATATGCCAAAAGCGTGGCTTATGACTATGCTTACGATAAATTTTATGCTGATGGCTATGGCAAACAGCCAAAAATTCAAAACCGCCATAAACAAGAGTATGAAACGGCTTTATTCGCTTCGTTACTGGGATATTGGCATCAATTGGTTTTATTTGAAAAGAAAAAAGCCGCTAATTTTTCACCTGAATGGCAAGTCGAAAAGCCTTTGTGGGTGATGTTGGGGCTAACGGCAAATAGCTCTGATCCTGATTTGAGCTCTGATATGCAAAAAGGGATTTTGTTTATTCGAAAACTATTTGAACCAATAAATTTTAAGCAAAACCTTAAAGCGTTGTTAACCGATCAAGATTTGCAGCAAAGTTTATCTGCTGAAACATTACAGTTAATTAAAAAACAATCTAAAGATTTAGATGATTTGGTGAAAAGAATTTATCACGATGTTTTTGGGGTTTCGGCTAATCAAACACCTAATCTCATTTTGCGTCAAATCAAAAGCACGGCCAATAAAGAGTTGGGTTTGGGCGTTTTTAATGGCGAAAGCGTACAGTATTTCGGTGTGGTGAATATCGGTACTTTAGAAGGCTATAAAGCATTCGCGGAAAAAGAAAAGATTCCATTTGGAGACGATATTGACTCAAATTCGTTGTTTGATGAGATTTCTGCGCAACACTCGACCATTAATATTTTAATGGGCTCACGGCGCTTTGCGGAAGGTTGGAATAATTATCGTGCAAGCACGCTTTCGATTATGCGCCTGGGAACATCTGAAGGTGCATTGATTGTGCAAATGTTTGGGCGAATGGTGCGTTTAAAAGGGGTTGAGGGATTAGGTAAGCGTTTAATCAATGTAGGTGGTTATCAGCTATTGCAGACAGCATTGATTTTTGGTGCAGGTGCAGGCTGGCTGGATACGTTTATTAATGCACTTGAAAAACAGGGCATCTCATTAGAGTCTCCCAAAGTGGTAGAGCAAAACATCATTGAGCCTCTACAGCCTATGCCACAACCTAAGTTGCTCACGCGACCAAAAACAGATTATCAATGTGTTCTGAATGACAATTGGTTTTCTGCTATTAACGTAGTTAAAAAATCCTTAATTTATTCAGGTACTCAAACGGATGCCAATGAGTCTGGTGAGTTACAAACCGAACGGATTCTGTCGGAAGGTGAAGACATTACCCCTTTGTTCAAAGCGAATATTTTTCCTTTGATTAAAATTGAACAACTTTATTTTGATTTATGTGAATTGCGCCAAATAAAGGGCTGGTGGAATTTAATATTTTCAAAACCAACCATAAGTCAGTTTTTTGAAAGTGGACGATATGAAATTATTGGCTATTCTCGGCATTTATCTGTCCAGAACCTTGAGGATTTAGAGCGTATGCAAAAACTTGCATTGCAAATTCTTACCAGTGCGGTAACAGCAAAATATAAAAAAGATGAAAGAGCACAGAGTCATTATCAACTTGACCCAATTCCTGAGTGCTTAGACTCATCAGTGTTATCAGTGGAGAAAGTTTAATGTCACAGGGTGATTTATTTAGTCAATTCGACAATGACTGTAAAACAGAAAATTTTGATCATATTCTGGATATCGTACAAGACAAAGATGGTGATGCGTTTTATAACATTCCCGGTGCAATTCAAAACCCTTGGCCAATTGATAACAGCCAATGTTGTAAAGGCCGTCCAGGCACTTTAGATAAAAGCGAAACGCAATTTATCATTAACTTTGTACAAACCCTTGGCGTAACCAGAGAAAACGCAAAAAAGTTTATTGGGTCTCATATTCCTTATCAACATGAAAACACTAATTATGAAGTTTTCCTGTTAAGAAATTTGCCAAAGACAGGTATTGGCTTGAGATATGGTGAACATGATACCTATTACCCTGATTTTGCTATTTTTTTTAAGGTCAAGTGTAAAAGTTCTGGAGTTGTAACGCTAGTGGATACAAAAGGCTTGAAGTCTGAAATGAATGATAAAGGATTTAGCCACTATAAGTACCTTTCAAATACGCTTTCTATTGCTGAAATAAATAGCCAGATCGGGGGCGAATTTGAAAACTGGCGTTACCGAGGTTGTTTTGTTTCAACCAGTAAAATGGAAACGCTAAGTTTTCCAAGTATTGTTGGCTGGAATCCCAGCTTTAAAACGAAGGCTAAGTATGAACGGTTTGGAATATTTTTTGAGGAAAAAAAATATCAAGGCCTTATTAATTGGATTTTGGCTGATGAGGTCAGTTCGTGTGAAAAAACCGCCAAACGCTTGTTTATAGCGCAATCTGAACCTATAAACTCGGATGAAGAAGCAGATTTCCCAGGTGGATATATAGGGTTGCTTTTCAAGACACTGATTTTTTTTGGGATTCCAGAAGAATCAGCAATCAATATTGTATTTGAAGTGGTTTTTGAACGTGATTCATTCTTAGAGTCCGTTGACTATATTAAAAAAAACTTAGTTGTTATTTTGGACACGAAGGGAGGAGTGCGCAAAGTTGACATTGAAGAAATAAAAAAAATTAAGTTATTTGGGCTTGGGAACAGTTCTTATGCACCTTTAATTAATAATTTAATGAAAGGACAGCATCATAGCCCTGTTAATACTGCAAACTCTGATGACGGTTACTTTGGTGAAGCGCATGAACAATTTGAATCATAATTCTGAAACTATATCTGAACTTTTAAGCTTTTATAAAAATAATCCTGATATAAAGCTTGAAGGGAAAACCGATAACCACAAGAAGATGCGTCGTTTTTTTGAAAAAATAGTAACCGGCGGATTAAAAGGCAATAAAATCGAGTTCGAATTATCAGAAGATGAAGAAATCTATAATAGAGAGAAAACTGTTGGTGACATATTAAGTAATAACCCTAAGCTCTTTGAACAAGCAAAAACAAAAAAACAACCCCAAAACATGCTAAGGGAAGCTTTTCGCTTTTATATGGAGCGCGGCAATGTTTTAAAAGCATACGACCTAAAACGAAAGAATAGCAACATTTTGATAGCTTTTTTAAGCATTTTTTTTATTCCAAAATTATTGGCAACCGCTTTTTTTGGTGTCTTCGCAGTGCTAAGCTCTGGAGAGCTTATAAAGTTTTCTTCAATTGTCGCAAATGATTATAGTGATGCTATTTTATTTTCTACAATAATGTTTTTGAATTTTGTACTTTATTTTGGTTTCTTGAATTCGCATATTAAGTGCAATTGTATTTAAGCCGCTAATAAGTCTACAGCTTTTCCTAAAAATAGCTCAACAGGTTGTTTTCCTCCCCGTGTTTTTCGGGGACGGCTGTTGAGCCGGTTCATTACAAAATCGATTTGTTCTTGGGTGACTAGATTGAAGTCAGTTCCTTTTGGAAAATACTGACGAATCAGGCCGTTGGTATTCTCATTTATCCCTCTTTCCCAAGAGGAGTATGGGTGTGCAAAGTAGATCTTTGCGTTTAATTCTTCTGCCATATGTTCGTGTTCGGCAAATTCTAAACCATTGTCATAGGTGATGGTGTGAATCTTCTCTGCCATCGGTTTGAGGACTTTTATGGCTTTATCGGCAAGATCTTTGGCATTCTTGCCAGTGAGTTTAACGATAATGGTATAGAGAGTTTTTCTTTCTACCAGTGTGTAAATGGCGCTTTTTCGGTCTTTACCAATAATGGTGTCACCTTCCCAGTCACCAATCCTGGCTTTGTCATCGACAATCTTTGGGCGCTCTTCAATGCTAGTGGCATTTTTGATCCTTCCCCGTCGGTCATAACTCCCATACCGCTTTCTATGGGTTTTATGTAAATGCCTAAGGTGCTGATACAGTGTACCTTTTTGCTTTTTATCCGTTAATACCATGCGATAGATTGTTTCATGATGTAACTTTACAACTCCGTGTTTTTCGAGATAGTCGCAGATCTGCTCTGGACTGAGTTCTAGTCGAATTAATTTCTTTATCTGGTCCTTAATGGCCGAAGTGAGTTTAATCGCTTTTTCAGCTGCATATCTTCGCTCTACAGCGAACTGATTGGCCTGCTTAGGGCGGTATCCTCTTAACCCTGTATTTCGCTTTATTTCTCGACCAATTGTTGAGGGATGGCGACCTAGATACTGTGCAATCTCTTTAATCGATAAACCTATTTTCAAATAGGCTTTTATTTGGTATCGTTCACCGTTGGTCAGCTGTTTATAGTTCATTGCAATTTCCTGTGGTAAGAAAATTAGCATTCTATTTCAGTTGGCCTTTTTTCTTACAAGTAAATTGCACTTGTTATGCGAATTCAAGTTTTATTGATTTTCGTTACTTGAGGCCTAAGCTCAATACTTCACAAAGTTTAATAAGAGGCTTGTATCCCACTTTTTTATTGTTTTTTTATACGATTTTGATTTGGTTGATTTTAATAGGATTGATAGGTTTTCAAGGGATTTATGCCATTGGGTCTGTTACACAGTTACCACCAAGTGGTTTTCAGATAATCATCGTACTGACATTGACATCAAGTGTTTTTGCAATCCTTTTACAATCCCTTTGGGATAAAGAAACAGTATTAAGGCGTATATAGATATTAAGCACTTTTAATACATGCTTTGAGCTTAGAGATGAAGTCGCTAAAACATTATAGGTAGCTCTAGATCTGTAATGAATTCATTTCTTAAATTAAAGTAGTTTGAGGCAGTACGATACACTTAAATCATCACCTATTGAAAAAGCCAGACAATGCCAATGATAATAGCTCCTAAAAAATACAAATCTCTCCATAAAACTGCTCCTCTAATCAAGATTGAAACCGCAGCTAAAGCAAATAACACCTTATATACGCGAGCAAAATATGGCACTTCTTTTATCGAAGGATGCTTAACAGTTCGAACATCGAAGTCTGGATGTGTGACTAAATAAGCATTTACTGTCTCTGGAATAGTCCACCCCATAAATCCAACAAAGAGGATAATCAATAAAACAATTAGCACCCCTATCGGATTGTTGTCAACATTAGAAGAGACTGCACGTGGAATATTTATATCTAACCAGTTATAAATTAAACCTAGAATAATCAATATGACTGTCAAAGTTACATAGAAAAAAATAATTTGCATCAAATAGGTCATCAAATATACCTTTCTAAAAAATTTAATTTTGTCCGCTAAACAAAACACTAAAAGAGGGCGTTCATCTGGTTGATTGGCTTGTTGGCTATAATTTTATTTTTTTCGGCTAGAGTAAAGTCGAAAGATGATTTTAGAACCCAAAAAGGCTAACAGCGATATATAAAATTTCCAGTTCAAAACTATGAACAAAGGCACTCCATAGATCCTGATAGCCTTGAAACTAGCCAGACTACCAATCTTCATCTTCTTCAATATCTTCCGGTGGAAATCCAGCAGACATTACCCATGAGCCATCTGGTTGTTTCATATAAAGCTGCCCTTTTCCCCATCTGATACTACTACCCCGAGTGGAAAAGCATTTTGGACACATATTCGCCCAAGATAAACTTCCTCTAACTTCTCCATCAATAAAAAAATTACACTCTGCTAGGCTTTTGGTGCATAAATCACATGATTCCGTGTTGTTATAATCATATAAATCACGTTTTTTACCTTCTTCTGGATTTGATATCTCAAAGAGCTTTGTCTCGTATTTATTCATATATTCTCCGTACTTTATTATTTAACCTTACGGGCTATCGACAACCGGCATAGGTTCTCAGAAATAATTATGTAATTGGTGCTCTACACCAATGCCATATTTTTTATTTGTAATTTAAGGGGGTACTTTTATCCGCCTTGCTTCTGCAATCGCTTTAATTCTTTGTACATGGCTCAACCCCTCAATAGTCAGCTCAGGTAATCTAGTGAAATAGGCTTCAACTGTTTAGCCATAGCCTCGATAGAGATTTAACTTAAATTACCTTCCTATAAAAAGCTTGAAAACGTAGATTTCTAATTCACCTTTAATCGCCCTCCACTCAGAATGTTTTGAGCACAGCTCTTGAAGGATCTGAACCGTTTTTTGTTCACCTGATTCAAATATAATGAGCCTGACAGAGTCTAAAATGCCCTCAGAGAGGTTTAATTCAGCAAGTCTGATAATTTCAAATTCGACCTCACCAGATGTCACTTGGTTTAAATATTCAATCAATTGTTTAATCTGTTTGATTTGCTCAATATCTACGGGCTCTTCAAAAGAAGTTGTCTTATCTGAAAAGGAGCTTTTTAATGAAAACTTGATGTCGTCCATAGTGGAATCGCTATGTTTTCTTAAAAACGCAGGTATTCGACCACTCATAACTCTGTGACCATCATTAGATTCATAAACATCCATTTGTGGAACTTTTACTAGACTCGGCAATTCATCTGTTTTTTCAGATTCTGATCTAGTCAACTCAATCAAGTAATCCGTTTTATCTGTTAGAATTTGATGCTTAATGGCAAAACTTTCTTTTTCTTTTGTATCTAGTGTTTGATAGCGCCGGTCAGCTATCCATTTTCTTGTAAAGGCTCTGTTATCATCAGTCGTTGTAAGGTTGTAGCTTTCATTAAAGTGAGTCGATGAAATCTCAATATCAATCTGATTGGGTTGTGTTTTGAACCATACGGGAATCTGAACCCCATCGCCCTGATAGACCGTTGGTATCTGATGCCATTCATTTTCAGTTTTTAGTGTGATATTTAATGGTTCACTAAACAGTCTTCTAAAGTGCGCCTCTATGGTGAAACTAATATCTTCGTTAGGGTTTGTCAGCACATAACTACCACTGGACATCTCAGCGAGTTGTTTGACGGTTTTTTCTGTTGTGGCATGACCTACCCCTATGGGAAAAATTCGAACATTTTCCTGATGAGCATAGGCCTTAACGAGTTTAAATTGGTTATCACTTTGATCCATCCAAATATCGCCATCGGTAATCAGGACAATATCGATTGGTTGGCTTTTTTTATAACTCATCAAAGCTGTTAAAAGAGCCCTTAAAGTTTCTGTGCCACCCAAATTAGCAGACAATTTACGCCGTATATAACGTTTGGCATTTAATATGTTGTCTTCAGTCACTGGCTGGATTTCATCAAATACCGACTCTACCGATGAACCGTATAGAAATAGATTAAACCGATCTTGTGGTCTCATCTGTCCGAGTAATTTTCGCATGACCTTTTTGAGTTGTGTCATGGGGGTTCCATTCATGGAACCACTACAATCCAATACAAAAAGGATATCTCTAGATTCCGCCATTTGGTTTTCGTCGACTGGCGTGACAATGTTAATCAACCCAAGATAATCACCTTCTTGTTTGTTTACGCTAAAGCTTGGACATATTTCGGAAACATTTGAGAAGTTAATTTTTAAATCTCTATCTAAAAGTCCTTTGTCTTTGGTTTCATACTGATTGGCTTGATTTACAGATATTAATGGATGACTTGGTGAATCAACTGTTGCTGAAGCTAAGGCACCATTTAGCTTTAACTTGATATTCAACGGGTATTCAGCGAGAAAAGAATTTTCAGGATCCTCTTCAGGAAGCAGGTTAGATTGACCATATCGTTCTCCCATAACCAAAGGCAAATAAAGTTGTGCTTGTCCTGCAATCCATTGCAAAGGAAACGCTAATTCCAGTTTGATACGAAGTGTTTCTTTTGACAGTAGGTTACCCAAAGCCAAAGAAAGTAAGTCTTCTTTTGAGCGTTTTAATTGAAAAGCAGAGTTACCATCTTCGAATGCATTTTCATAAGCCTGATCTGCTTTGGCTTTAGCCATCACAGTACCTTGCCATGTTTGGTTGTTTTTATGAACCTTAAAATCGACAAGCGTACTATCAGAAGGTACAGGAATTGAATGAATCGCTTCAATTGGTTCATCAGAGGTATTCGTGAAGGTTTGAATCATTCTTGTTTTAACTAAGAGATCATTCACTTCGATTTCAATGTCAGATGACATTTGAACAGGTAAGAGCTTTGGGTTACGATTCGAATTAAATGCTCGGTCTTCCATTCTAAACATCTGCTTTCTCCTGTTCTAAGTTTTCAGTTAACCATCCATAAATGTCATCAGACAACCGACGAATCTGGGTTTGTGAAAGATGGGTTTTGAGTAAATCGACATTCAGCTCAACACCTTCGGCAATATGGATGCGATGAACAACTTGAACATCTCCAGGCTTGAATTGAGGGGGTTGTTTTGATGTTAATTGGTTTTGTTGTTGAAAGATTTCATCTAAAGAGAGACCTTCTTTCTGCCAGTTAATAACTGTCAATAACTGCTGCAAGTGTTTGTCGGTGTAGTATGCAGTTTTTCTTGCACCTAGCGGCTTATCGACCAAGCCTTTACTCATATAGAAACGGATGGTTCTAGCTGATATATCAACCAGTTGTGATAATTCGGCTAATGAGTAGTGTGTTTCCATGATTGTCTCCCTGAATCTGTTAAACACATAGTAATACACATTAACTGTAAAATACAACTGTTAAATAAAATATTTTTCTAGATCGATTTTTTTGTAGGCATTGAGCCATTTTATTAATAGAGAAATAGCAATTTAACCCGTTGTGCATTATGAAAATGCGATTTTAATGTTGTTCATTTTGTTACCATTTTGCACATTCAGCCATTGAATAAAGGTGAATGCTGTAATCTTTGCACTAATACGAGCTGTAAAACCTTGGAACTGTTTTGCGTAGTTTCGTCTAATCATAAACTGGTCACACAGTTGTGAAAACAGGGTTTCAATCCGTTTTCTAGCTCGTCTAAACTCTTTGGGATAGAGTTTAGCATCTGGTTGATTAGCCCGTTTTGGCGTTGACAACTCAATACCTGATTCTTCAAACAAATCCGCTTGCACAGCTCGACTTAAATAGCCTTTATCGCCAATCAAAACACAGTGGTTTAATTGGCTTTTTACGTCATTCAAATAGAAGATGTCGTGGCAAGAGGCTTTCGAGATGTCAAATATCTTGATGACGCCTTGCACTGTACATACCGCATGAATCTTGTATCCAAAATAATGCATATTTTGTGCAGCACAAAACCCATAATCCGGAGATGTTTACTCATCGGCATGGCAAACTGTGCTTCTTTTAGCTCTAGAGATTTTACAGGTCTCTAGTGGCATAGAATCAATCAAGTGATATTGTTCACTTGGGATGATTTGCTCAGAAACCTTGTTTCTGAGCATTTCTAACTTGGGCGTTAATCTTCGTCGCCTTCGGTTGTAGACGCTTCGTTCTATCCGACCTTTCAAAGACTGTGGTAGTTGTTTAAACAGGTGATTCTCAGAGTCAATACCACGGGCCTCTGATGCTAAAGCGAGTGACAGAAGTTCTTTATCTGACAATTTTGGATTTAAAAAGTTGTCTGAGGGTTCAATTTTTTCTAATACGGCTAAAAATTTGGTATAAAAGCTTTGTAAGTTACTAACGCAGATTCGGATAATAAGTGCAATCTAGAATAGGGAAGCCAGTTGAGCTACACTCATAGGCTTTTCCCGACCAAGAGATGAGCACAATGAACTATAGCCAACTGACTGAAGGTGAACGATACCAGATTTACGGACTTTTGAAAGAGGGTTTGACGCAAAAAGACATTGCCAAAAATTTGAATCGAAGCGAATCCACAATCAGCCGAGAATTAAGCCGTAATCGAGGTAAGCGAGGTTATCGCCCTAAACAAGCCAATACCCTGAGTGTAGAACGACGTCAATTCGCCGAAAAGCGAATTAAGTTGACACTCGATGTGAAAGAATGGATATGCAGCCTCGTTCAAAAGGACTTGAGCCCCGAACAAGTCGTAGGCTATCTTGAAAAACAATGTAGAATCAAGCTTCACCATGAAACGATCTACCAGTTTATCTATGAAGATAAGGCTGAAGGTGGCGAGCTGTACAAGCACTTGCGTATTGCCAATAAACCCTATCGCAAGCGTTATGGAACGTATGACCGTCGTGGTCAAATTGTCAATCGAGTCTCGATTGATGAACGCCCCAAAGTGGTGGATGAAAAGACTCGAATCGGAGACTGGGAAGGCGATACGATCATAGGCAAAGGCCATAAAGGAGCGCTATTGACCCTGGTTGAGCGAAAGACGCTTTATACGATCATTGTTCCATTACAGGGCAAATTCGCTGACAAACTCAGAGAAGCCGTTGTTGCCGTGTTAGGGCCACTCAAAGAATGCGTTCATACGATAACGTATGATAACGGCAAAGAGTTTGCAGAACATGAGGCAATGGCTACTGCATTGGAAGCGCAAGTGTATTTTGCTCACCCTTATGCCTCATGGGAACGGGGTATCAATGAGAATATCAATGGCTTGATAAGACAGTATTTTCCCAAAGGTACCGACCTGAGGGACATCACTCAAGAACAAGTTCAATTTGTGATGGACAGATTAAATAATCGACCTCGAAAAACACGAGGTGGCAAAACGCCAAATGAATTGTTTATGGGGCTGCAGGTAGATTTACTTGCAGCATAATTTAGAAATTGCAGTTATTACTTGAAACCGCGTAATAAGATTCATGTTTTTTGACGAAAATAAAATTCTTAACACTGCAAGTGTATGAGTAACTTGCATTTTTCTATAAATCCCCTTTATTCTTCATAATGCACAACGGGTAATCTTTAGTTTTTTTTCGAGGTTTTTTAGAATGAAACTGCCCTCGACCATGAATTTTTTGCTTCTTTTTGTATATTTGTGGATTAGAGGCATCCCCTCGAGTTGGCCTGACCAATTCCTGCGTAAAAACCCCTTGCAAAGGAAAAAACTCCTGAGTCAGTACAAAATATTGACTGAGAGCCCTAAGAGATTTTGAAGCTTCAGGATTCGACTTTAGAGTCATATTACCAAACAAATGCACAGGTGAAGCGGGTGCTTTTGGATCACGCTTTATTAGAGCGTTTTGGTTCATTTTTTTTAATTCCGATAGCTTACTTTGCTGTAGGAATTCAAAACTATACTCAAATCCTTCTGCATTCATACGAATGGGTCGTAAAAGAGCTTCAGGTCTTTCAATTTCCAATGCCTGTGGGTCAATACGTTTAAACCAGTGATTGATCACAGCAAGCTTTATCGCATAGGGATCCATATCCATTGCCGCAAAATTACAAAATAGGACAAGTTGCAAACCTACATCATCTAAATATGCGGGTTCCAATCGCCATAAAAAGCCATGAATGCACTCACCATAGGGCATTTTTTTGTAGGTTCTGAAAAAGTCAGCCGAGTTATCAAGCAATTGCTTATTAACCTCCATCAAGTGATCAGGATTGGTCAGCCTGACCTTCACTAAAGCTCGCAGGAGATAAAGCCGTTCATGACGCTGAAATAATGTTTTTATATATTGCCACTGTTTTTCTTCATGACTGAGCGAGAGAATTTTTTGATTATGGATACGGTCACAATTTACGCTGTATACATCACGAACCACCGCAAATACCTTATTCAGATAATCATTTAAAACACGTTGGGTCTCATGATTAAACCCGCTATTCAAACATTTAATTAGACTAAAACGCTGATTCTGGACAAATGGTAATTGAAGTAACTCTCCACCCTTAAGTCGCTGAAATAATTCCTCCACAACGGGGTTAAACGCTGACATTTTCTTTATACAGATATTTCCATTAGAGTCGGTCTTTGTCAATAAAGCCATCATTTCAGTCAAATGTCTAAACAGGGCTTGAGGCCTAAGCTTAAAAACAGATTGATTATCGTTTGCATGAAAGTTATTGGTCTCGTGAAGTGCAAACTTGGTAGCAGAACAGATACTATTGAGAAATAATCGATATACTTGGATCGAACACAAATAGTGCTTATGAATGGCAGAAACGTAGCCATCGATTTGTAAATTTGATTCCACACCATCAATGGCGACTAATAGGTTTTCTAACTTTTTAAGCTGAGACTTTTTTACGTTGATTTTTGGAATTTTCGGCCTATGATCGCTTGCGGATTTTTGCAAAAAAGGGGGTTCATTTTCCATTGCCATCTTATCCTTAATGCTTTTATATCCAAAAACTTTAGTTTGTTTTTTGATGATATCTTAGTGAAGATTCAAGAAGTATCTTACATTATATATCCAATATCTTAGTATGTTTTTTGCTAAAATGAGACCCTATCACTAATCACTCACTACTAACTGACCCTTGGCCCTACTGAAATGCACAACACACAAATTTGAGAATATGCTGTCAAATCGAATTTCCATTTTAGCATGACAAAAATAGGTCAACATTCTATTCCTACTCAATACCTAGCAGACCGACCAAACAATGGTAAGGACTGAAAAAACTAGATACTTTTTATGGTAAAAATTACATTACACATAAGAAGAAATAGAGTCGAGATGTCGAAGATTGATTGACTATGAGGCATCCTGCTTTGCAAGACTACTTGCTATAGTAGCAGCTAGTCTAACGTTATTACTCCTGATATCATTCTCGACTTTGTGGACTGGATACAATAATTCGTACACAAAGACACGTTAAAATGTGACTTAAAAAACGAATAGGAATGCAGCATGAAACAACAAAATCACCACCTCGACCACGACTGTATCTTTTTCATCTCTGGATCGGTCACGAGGGTATTTAAAATGCATCAGCCGCAGTAGCAAAGTATGTAAGGTGCTTGAACAGATTTTTTCTTTCTAGCAGGGAATTGTCATCAACTTCCCTAAAAAAATCGCTAATGCACACCTCAAGGCGCTCTCGTAATTCAAGGTCACCCACACCATGCACCATAGACATTTTCTCACAAAATTCTCCTACCCCCGACTACGACTAAACGCCTTTACAGGCACGTCAAATCGCTTGGAATAAGCCTTGCAGATGTATGAGTAATGATAAAACATCTCTTGCCTTTTATTTCCTCGGTCAGAAGCATTTGAATCAATCAAGTACCCTCCTCCACTAAAATCAACTAATCCCAAATACTTAATCATTGCAACATCCACAGCTAAAGCACTCGCCCAAGCACTTTCAATGCGAAACCCAAGGTTAACCAAACCAGAATTAAAATCCCCTAGCGTATTGAACTGGTGACCATTGAAAAATAATACTGCATGAATGTGAAACCCTTTAGCATGTTGTTCATCTCCCGTTGGGTTTTGACCGTCTTCAATAACTCGACAAAACCGAACTCTAGAACCTCTGCTTTGACCATGCTCTTTTTTACCATCATTAAAGTGCCTGATTTGAGCATTCAAGGAATCCATAAATCGAGAATAATAATCCCTGCTAATACGCTGTTCTTCTGTCCAGTCTTTAGGGAATGATAAACTCACCATAACTGCAAACACCCGTGAATAATCAGCGCTTTGCTTTTGATAGGTTTCTATCAGTCCATCCATGTACTCTCTGACCATTGGACCACCATTCACATTGACCTCGGCACCTCTATACTGGTTGTCATAGTGCAAGCAAATATCTAAATTGAGGGGATGGCGTTTAGGGTAAGTACTGAATATATTTTGATTACGATATACCTGTGTGTAATTGTTCATGGTTAACTCCATTTTCTTTATTAGTAACGGAGTCAGGTATTAACTTTAGTTATCTGGTTAAGGATTATATGGGTAGTGTGTAGTATTCATTCATCATTA
Organism: Piscirickettsiaceae bacterium CG07_land_8_20_14_0_80_44_28; assembly: GCA_002779995.1. Taxonomy (GTDB): domain Bacteria; phylum Pseudomonadota; class Gammaproteobacteria; order Thiomicrospirales; family Thiomicrospiraceae; genus Hydrogenovibrio. The sequence goes on along the minus strand of PEWX01000069.1, from coordinate 40,581 downwards.
CTTAGGCATGATGAATATAATTATTTATAGCACCATTAACCCCTGAAAATCATCAATATTTCATTATTAAATCACTGTCTTTTCCTAGCATTTAGTACGCTAAAAAGTCTATTTTCCTTAAAACCCATTTACTCAGTTAAAAACCTAACTCATACTATGGACAAAATTAATTCGAAAAATTTATTTGAGTGAACCTTCGCTAATTCCCATCCTCAAAGATCAAACCTCCTGATGATTTAAAAATATCTCAACCACATACCACTGTCATGTAAGAAGGGATTGCACCTTCTTTACTTCACTTATTGAAAAGGAGAAATATTATGGCAGTGCATTGTCCAAGTTGCGGATCACAGTTTGTGGTCGCTAAACATTTAGCAAAAACCGTTGGTGGAACCGCCGGATTAATTGGTGGTGGCACTTTAGGCGTGATGGGTGCTGTTGGTGGTGCCCGACAAGGTGCCGCTTTCGGTGCTTTTGCCGGTCCAGTTGGTATCGGCGTCGGATCATTTAGTGGTGCGGTTATAGGCGGTCTGCTTGGTGCATCATCAGGCGGGTTGGCTGGTGCTGAAATCGGTGAACATATTGATAAAAAGGTTTTGAAGAACTATGAGTGCAATCATTGCCATCATCAGTTTGCGGAATCCGATTTAGTTATGAGTGAGGGAAATTGATATGGTAACCATTACAACGCCCAATAAGGTTTCAGCAGCTTCCATTCAATCTTTAACGACATCAAGCCAACAAGCTTCTCGTCGTCATGCTCAAGCGATGCGAATCATTTCAACGAATCAACTAGATCAAAACCTTTGGTTAAAGTACCGCAATCAAGGCATTGGTTCCAGTGATGCGGCTACCGCCTGTGGGTTGAATCCCTTTAAGTCTCAATTAGAGCTATGGATGGAAAAGACGGGAAAAATCCAACCTATACAACCGAAAATGACCGAAGACTCGCCTTTAGTGTGGGGCACGATACTTGAGCCGATTGTTGCAGAGCATTATGCAAAGCGCACAGGTCGTAAAGTCCGACGGGTTAATTCAATTTTGCAACATTCAGAACACCCTTGGATGTTAGCCAACTTGGATCGTGAGGTTGTCGGCGATGAACAAGTCCAGATTTTAGAATGTAAAACCGCAGGGATGCATTCGGCTAAATCTTGGGAAAATGGTGTACCGGACTATATTCAATTACAGGTTCAGCATCAGTTAGCTGTTACCGGTCAACAAGCAGCCGATGTCGCGGTTCTTATTGCAGGTCAAAAACTAGAAATTTATCGTTTGGAACGCGATGAAGTTCTGATTGCTAATTTAATTGAAATGGAAAAAGCCTTTTGGCACCGAGTCCAAAACAATATCCCACCACCTGTTGATGCCAGTGCGTCTTCGGGTAGAGCGCTTAGACAGCTTTATCCGAACGATAACCATCAAACGGTCGATTTTTCTGAAAGCCCAGATGAAAATCATTTGTTTAGCCAATTGTTATCGGTACGAGATGAATTATCAGCCTTGACGGAAAAGGAAGCCTTATTGAAACACCAACTTCAAGAAAGGATGGGTGACAACAGCATTGCCGTTTTTGCAGATGGAAAAATCTTTTGGCGACAATCCAAACCCTCTAAAGGATTGGATACGAAACGTTTAAAGACTGAGCAACCCGACCTCTACCAAACCTACCTGATCGACAAACCCGGTACACGGCGTTTTCTAGTGCAATCCTCATAACGTCATCTTTACCTCATCCCAATAGACCTAGGCATTGTCCTAGGTTTTTTTATGCCCTTTTAAAAGGAGACCCGCATGTTAAAAGGATTAATGATAACCCCACCGATGATTGGTCGGATTACGATTGGTCAAGTGGTGGAAAAGAATGGTAAGCGTCTGCCACAAAAAGATGACCAATTCACCATCACCAGTCAAATCCAAACCACTCAAGGCTGGATAAAACACCCGTTCGATGAACAGCTCAGAGACGGCCAAAAGAAACTACGGTCGATTCCTGTGCAATTGATGTTCAACGATCCAGACTTAAACCTACGTGCCGAATATTGTTTGTTTGACCGACAAACAGCACGACCGATTTGTATTGGTAATGGAGAAAGCTGTTCTCGTAACACTCAAAACGGTTATGAAACCCTCCCCTGTCCTTCACCAGATCACTGTGAGTTGGCTCAATCAGGTTGTAAGCCCTATGGACGATTGAATGTGGTTGTGACTCCTGAATCAGAACAGAGCGATGACCCCATTGGCAGTTTTGTATTTAGAACATCGGGGTTCAACTCAATACGAACCCTTGCCTCTCGCTTGAGTTACTTTCAAGCCCTGTCTGGTAATCGATTGGCTTGTTTACCCTTGGCTTTAAAGGTTCGTGGTAAATCGACACGGCAAAGCTTTGGTAAACCCATCTACTACGTGGACTTGACCTTACGCACCGGCTTGGATTTACAACAAACGCTAGAGCAAGCAAAACAATTGGATGCACACCGAAAAGAAATGGGGTTTGACCAAGATGCCTTGGATAAGGCGGCAAAGGTAGGTTTTGCCAATGGTCACTTTGAAGACGATGAAGACACCGTAGAAACGGTGTTGGAAGAGTTTTATCCCCCTAATACGGCACAACAGGATCAAGGCAATCAACAGCCCAATGTTGCTGCCAATCTGAATGAACGATTAGCGCAACAAACGCAATCGCTTAACGCTTAACTAAACAATTAATGGAGACACCATCATGGCTATGAATATTTTAACCCAACAACAACTTTATAAAACAGCACCCGCTATATTTGCAGAATCACCTGATACAGCCGTTTCAGACCGTTATGGATTTGTGCCAACTATCAATGTGGTCGATGCTTTACAAACTGAAGGCTGGTATCCGGTCAGAGCGCAACAAACAAAGTCCCGTGACTTTGATAAAAAGCACCTTGCCCGTCACATGATTCGTTTTCGACAAGACCCTGACCGTCAAATGACGGTGGGGGATTCGGTTAGTGAATTGGTTCTGACTAACTCACATGACCGAAGTGCTGCCTACCAACTTGATCTAGGTCTGTTTCGATTAGTGTGTTCAAACGGCATGGTAACTCCTGCTGGGGAGTTAGGGCACATTAGAGTCAAGCACGGTAAGAATATTGTTGAGAACATTATCGATGGCTCTTTGCAATTGGCAGGTGAGATTGAAAACATCTCTGATAGTGTTGAGACGTTTCAATCGACCTTGATTTCCAGAGAGGAAGCATATCTATTTGCTAGGGCTGCCTTGTCTTTACGTTATGGTGAAGAATGGCAATCACAAAGCCCTATATCCCCTGAAGCCCTGTTGCAGGCCAGACGCAATGAAGATAAGGAACCCAGCCTTTGGAAAACTTTTAACCGAGTGCAAGAAAACTTAATGAAAGGCGGATTAATTGGCCGCTCATCGACCGGGCGTTCAACCAGAACAAGAGCCATTCATTCGGTATCTGAAGATGTACGATTGAATCGAGCGCTTTGGCAACTAACCGATGAGTTTTCCAAACTAAAACATCAACCCTCTCAATCAATGCCTTCCAATATTATCCAAGGAGAGTTTTATGCTGCCTAAGCCTTTTAAGGCAGGCGATCAACCAGGTAATTACATTACTAACCAAGCAATCGGTGAGCAGGATATTTTGAATATGGCTAAATATCTTGCTCGTCAACGATTACGCAAAGGGCGAACACTCTGTTCGCCCGATGCCTGTTTTGATTATCTGCAAACGTTACTACAGGAACTTGAGCATGAGGTTTTTGGTGCGATCTTTCTTGATCAGCAACATCGAATTATCAGTCACGAAATTCTTTTTCGTGGCACCATCAATCAAGCATCTGTCTATCCCAGAGAAATTGTTAAACAAATCCTTTCTGTTAATGCGGCTGCGGTGATTTTATTTCACAACCATCCAAGTGGCCATTGCCAACCATCAAGTGCTGATGATCAACTTACCGATCAAATCAAAAAGACGCTAATGCTTATTGAGGTTCGAATGTTGGATCACATTATTATTGGGAACGGTGAGCATTACTCCTATGCTAAATACGGCAAGATTTGATATTACCCATCCTGATCCGCACTATTTATCCAGTTCATTATATCCAACTCATCCCACACCACAGTCCGACTCGAAAGATTTTTGCCTTTTGGAAACTCACCTTTAGCAATCAAACGATAAATAGTACTGCGGCTCAATGTTGTTATTTCAATCACTTGTTTAATTCGTAATAATTTCATTTTCTTTCTCCCAATAAAAAAGGCTGTAAACAATTCATTTACAGCCTTAAATAGTCAATATATATCAATCAAATCTTGGATCAGATTGACTCAAATAGTATTTTGATTTTTACACAATTTGAATATTAATATGCCCATCCTAGCTTCTGGAGATGATCAGACCATGCTTGCATGAGGATTCTCCTTTCATCCAACTTCTGAGCCTTATTGTAAACACCCCTAACGCCTTGGACTTTATGGCTTAACTGAAGCTCAATTGCGTCTGCACTGAAGTCCATTTCATTTAACATAGTGCTTGCCGTATGCCTAAAACCATGTGGGTGGATATTTTTTATCCCATTTCTTCTGAGTGCGTTTCCTAGGCTATCACGACTGATCGGTTCTGCATTATTACTATAGGACGATAGGAATACATAAGGAGAGTGTCCTGTAAGGCCATACAAGCTTGTCAGAAGGTCTATTGCCTGAGTTGACAACGGAACTGTATGAATCTTTTTTATTTTGCTTGAATAGACATCTGCAACCCTTCCTTCAAAATCCACATCATTCCAACGCATACCGACTAATTCACTCGGTCTTAAAAAGAACATTATTCCCAATCGAATAGCACAAACCACTTCAAACGAAGCTTGGATGCTTGAGGTTTGATAAAGAAACTCACTTAATTCCTTATCAGTCGTAATATGTTTAAAGTGATTAGATTCTCGCTTAGCAAAAATGGATACAGGCAGAAATTTCATCACATTTCTTTGACAATATTTTTTATCAAAAGCATATTGAAATATCGATGTCAGAACTTGCTTAACCTTATCCCTTATTGACAAGGTTCCTCTAGCCTGTATAGCCAATAAAAGATTGGTAATATTATCTTCAGTAATTTCTGCGACCGGCATACCGCCAATAAAGGGTAAAACATGATTGGCAAAACGCTCATCATGCTTTTGCTGAGTATATGGCATCCATCGAGGTTCTCCTCCACCAAACGATGAAGAACAGAACACTCCAAATTCATGATAAAGCTGAGCGAATGTAATTCGATTATCCAACTGATACTGAGCCTGAGCCTGCTGCTGAATGTTCAGCTCTTCAATTTTTTTTTGCTCTATTGGGTCAATTCCTTGTGAAAGCAATTGATTTAGCCTAAGAACTTCATTCCTAGCGTCAGATAAACTCAGAAACTGAGCATCACCAACCCTCAATGACCGTCTTTTATTGTGAATGGGTGATAAGAACCTAAATTCCCACTTTTTATTACCATTAGGGTAAATGGTTAAATACAATCCGTTTATATCTGCTTTACGGTAAACACTGGCTGTAGGTCTAAAACCTTTTATTTTCATTGCTGTAAGCATTTTTTGTCTCCTCAAATGGTATGCAAAGTTAACTTTTCAGACCATAAGTAGGGTATGTAAAATTTTACATACCATTTTGCATACCATTTCTTTTAAGATTTAATGAAATAGAATGAAATCAAAGGAGACTTGGTGAGACTAACAAAAAGCCGCCAGGCCTTATGTAGTAAGGTTTCAAGACATAAAAAAAGCCCACTTGAGACCAAGTGGGCTTTAGGAAATGGTGGCTACACCGGGATTTGAACCTGGGACCCCATCATTATGAGTGATGTGCTCTAACCAGCTGAGCTATGTAGCCAAAAAGATTGCGGTATTATAGAATTTTTAACGCCCTTGTCAACAGCGTTTTATCGCTTTTTCGCTTAAAACGACCAGGCCTGGCAATTTTAGCGATTCACACAGACTTAAACATTAAAACGGAAATGCATGACATCCCCGTCTTGAACAATATATTCTTTTCCCTCTAAACGCTGCTTGCCGGCTGCTTTTGCACCTGCATCCCCTTTGAAGGCAATAAAATCTTCATAAGCGGTGACTTCAGCACGAATAAATCCTTTTTCAAAATCGGTATGAATAACGCCAGCCGCCTGCGGCGCAGTTGCACCTTTCTTAACGGTCCAAGCTCGGACTTCCTTAACGCCTGCCGTGAAATAGGTTTGCAGACCCAATAGCTGGTAAGCCGCACGAATGACACGATTTAACCCAGGCTCTTGTTGCCCCATTTCAGCTAAGAATTCAGCCTTGTCTTCGTCATCAAGCTCTGCAACTTGCTCTTCAATTTCAGCACTAATTGGCACAACGACTGCCCCTTGCTCGTCTGCAATAGCCTTTACACTGTCTAGTAGTGGATTATTTTCAAAGCCATCCTCATTGACGTTGGCTATATACATCATGGGTTTGATGGTCAGCAGGTGTAAATCTTGTAAAAGTTTGGCTTCGTCATCATTCAGTTCAACCAATCGAACCAGCTTGCCATTTTCGACTTCCTGCAAGACTTTTTCATAGACAGCCTGTTTGGCAACGGCTTCTTTGTCACCACTTTTCGCAACTCGTTGTACTTTTTGCACCGCCTTTTGCAGTGAGTCCATATCCGCCAGAATCAGTTCCATATTAATAATTTCAATATCGGAGACGGGATCAATCTTACCGGCAACATGGACAATGTCGTCATTTTCAAAACAACGAACCACTTGCACTATGGCATCGGTTTCCCGGATATTGGCTAAAAACTTATTGCCCAGCCCCTCGCCTTTGGATGCACCTTCAACCAAACCTGCAATGTCCATAAAATCGACTGTGGCCGATAGTACGCGCTCGGGCTTGACGATTTCAGCTAAAGCATCTTCTCTTTCATCTGGAACCGGCACAACTCCGACATTGGGTTCAATTGTACAAAATGGATAGTTTGCAGACTCAATGCCTGCATTGGTTAAAGCATTAAACAGCGTAGATTTTCCTACGTTTGGTAATCCAACGATGCCACACTTAATTCCCATTCTGAACTCCTAATACCTTGATAATTAATTTAACAAACGACACTACAGCGAATGTAATTGCTGCATTGCTTTCGACAACTCTCCTGCAAACAAATCCGGCAAAACCCGCGTAGCTTCATAAATAGCCGTTTCAATTTGTTGTAAATCCGGCTTGGAGGGTGGATGCAAAACATAATCCACCACCTGATCTCGATGCCCTGGATGGCCGATTCCTAAGCGCAACCGCAAATATGCCGGAGTGCCTAATGCAGCAATGGTGTCTCTTAGCCCATTGTGCCCGCCATGACCGCCACCCGATTTTAGCTTGGCAGTGCCAGGGGACAGATCCAACTCATCATGTACAACCAAAATTTGGTCGGGAGAAATTTTGTAAAAATTGGCTAAAGATTGAATCGACTGACCGCTACGATTCATAAAAGTCATCGGTTTAAGCAACCAAACATCATGGCCATTCGACTGAACCCGAGCCACCTCTCCTAAAAATTTGGTTTCTGGACGAAATTGCAACTGATATTGGCGTGCAACTTCCTCCACAAACCAAAAACCCGCATTATGTCGCGTATTTTCATATTGTTTGCCGGGATTACCAAGACCAACAATCAACTTTATACAGGACATAAGCGGGCTTTCTTTTGCTTTAAACGCTTTAAATTAACGCTTAACTTTACTGATACCCACAACTGCTTGATCGTAATCAGAGTTGCCATGTGTCAGCGCCGTTAGTTTTACACCATCCGGAACGGTTAGCTCAGATAAACGTAGGCTCTCGCCAGCTTCCAACTGAGACACATCCACTTCAATTGCTGTCGGCAAGTCTTTAGTCAAACAAGTCACTTCAACATTTGACTGCATAAAGGACATAATCCCACCGATTTTCACACCCGGTGCGGTTTCTTTACCAACAAAGTTAAGCGGAACACGTTTTACGATCACCGACTTATCTGTTGCACGCTGGAAATCAACATGGGAAATAAAACCAGTGGCTGGATGACGTTGTAAATCTTTAATCACACATTGCTCTGAAACACCTTCACCCTCAAGCGTTAGCACTGTGTTATACAAATCAACATTTAATCTTAAAGCACGTTCAATTTGATTACTTTTCAAAGCAACTGATTTTGCTTCTTGATCACCACCATACACAATGGCGGGTACTTTCCCCGTAAGACGAAGGCGGCGGCTCGCACCCTTCCCTTCTTCTGTACGGAGTTCTGCTGTCCAAACTTGATCCATTTTTATTACTCCATAAATCCAGGCGTCGTTCGCCTGTAAATAAACGGGGTTCCCCCCAAAACTCCATGCTCGCGACCAAGCACAGAAACAAAGAGCGGTATTATACCGATTTTTTTCAGAAACAAAAGGGATTAACTTAAGAAAACAAGGCTTTAAACCGCTAAAAATGACCAGGCCTGGTCATTTTTACGCTGCAATTAAACTTTTAACGAATGGGCATTAACTCAGAAACAGACTCTTCTTGATGAACTCGGCGAATGGTTTCGCCTAACACAGGCGCGATGGAAACACGACGAATACGCTCAGAAGCCATTCCAGCCTCGGATAACGGAATGGTATCTGTCACCACCAACTCGGTTAAACAAGAGTTGTTAATCGTCTCCACGGCAGAACCGGACAAAACAGCATGCACCACATAAGCAGTCACACTCTTTGCTCCGTGCTCTTTCAGTGCACCTGCCGCTTTACAAAGCGTGCCAGCCGTATCGACCATATCATCAACCAAAATACAATCACGACCGGAGACATCTCCAATAATGTTCATGATCTGTGCCACATTGGCCTTTGGACGACGCTTATCAATAATCGCCATTTCACACCCCAGCGCTTTAGCCACAGCTCGGGCGCGAACAACCCCTCCCATATCGGGTGAAACCACCATCATGTTATCACCTGCAATATGGCCGGAAGAGCGCATATCATCCACCAAGGTGGGTGAAGCATAAATATTATCAACCGGGATATCAAAGAACCCTTGAATTTGGTCAGAGTGAAGATCAACGGTAATCAAACGATCGGCGCCGGCAACCGTAATCATATCAGCAGCTAAGCGCGCTGTAATAGGAACCCTAGCTGAATGTGGGCGACGGTCTTGGCGGGCAAAACCATAATAAGGAACCACCGCCGTAATGCGCTTTGCCGACGCACGTTTTAGCGCATCTATCATCACCAGTAGTTCCATTAAATTAACGGCAGGCTCGGGGGTACAGGTAGGTTGTAAAACGTAAACATCTTTTCCACGAACTGATTCATTAATTTGAACCATAATTTCGCCATCACTAAAGCGTCCAACATCTGCTTTACCTAATGGAATTTCGATAGAGGAAGAAATTTTTTCAGCTAAGCTGACATTTGCGTTTCCGGCAAATAATCGGACATTTTTGTAAGCCATGAATGGCAACTCCTATGGCGAAAACCAGGAAAAAAATGATATGAAGAAAATTAGGAAGGATAATGGCTGGGCTAGCAGGATTCGAACCTGCGCATGACGGGATCAAAACCCGTTGCCTTACCGCTTGGCTATAGCCCAACTGTTTATCGCTGTCATCAAAGACAGGTGCGTATTATCCATTTTAAAACCCGCAAATCAAGCGTTTTTTAGGAAAAAGTTCTTCTAAAGCAATAATTGTCGCTTTGCCACAGGTAAAAACCCAAAAAACATCCGATGTAAGAAGCGCTAGGAACAGATCATTGCCTTAAATTGATGATCAAACTTTGTAATACTTCATTTTGAGGAAATTGATCCTTGTAATCCACCCAAAGTTTTTTAGCCTCTTTAAAGCGCTCCATTTTCCAAAGTGTTTGGATTAGGTGCACCAAAACTTCCTCATCAACCTGTAATTTAAACGCTTGCCGAAGGTACGACTCTGCTTCTTGGTAGCGACCTTGCTGATACGCCAACCACCCTCGACTGTCTAAAATATAATATCTATTCGGCGCCAATAACAAGGCCTTTTCCAACAACTGTTGTGCATAGGCTAGCTCACGCTTTTGCTCCGCATAAAAATACCCCAACGCATTTAAGATTTCGACATCATCACCATCAATGTCTAAGGCTTGTTTTAAATTAGCCTCATATTGTTCAAACAAGGATAAGTCATAAAACAGCATCGCTTGCATCAAATAAAGTTCAACCTTCTTTTCCTGTAAGGCAATCGCTTGATCATAAAGCATGATTGATTTCTGCTTTTTTCCGGCTTTATTATAAAAAATCGCTTTTGCCTGTAATAACTTGACTTGATCTGACACGTCGGTCACTGAGATAGCGTCCAAGCTTTCCAAGGTTTTTGCAAGACCCACCTTGGGGAAATCAATCTCTGCCATGTGCAATCGGGCATCCAACAAATAATCATTGGTGGTAATTTGTTGAAAGTACTGCTTGGCTGCTCCAAGTCGCTGTTGCCTTTGCGCAGCAAGACCTAAGTAGTACAAAGCACTGGAACGATAGGGCATCACGTTTTCCAGCTCTAACAATAATGTCTCGGCTTCATCATAAGCTTCTCTTTCTAGCATTAACAAGGCAGCCGATAATTTAGAGGTGCTGGCTTCAGGCTCATTTTTAACCACTTTTAGATAACGTGCTTCAGCCGAATTAAACCGCCCCACCTTCACTTCCATTCGCGCATATCGTTCTTGAAACTCCCAATCTTGACCATTCGCTTGCATATATTTAGCCAAGCGAACCAACCCTAAGTCGGACTGCCCGGACTTTAGATAGGCACTGGCTAGTAAATGATGAGATTCGCGATACAACTGTTGCTTAAGCGCTGCATCTATCTTGGCTGGATCTAATAGCGGCAACCTTTGTAACGTTTTTTCCAACTGTTCAATCGCAACATCAAACTCTTTATAAGCTTCGGCCGCCATGCCCAGCACATAATTCATCACAACTTCTTGTGGAAACTTTTGATGCAACTGCTGTAAAAATGCCATCCCATTTTCAGGCTGAACGGCCTGGGTCATACGAACACCCGTTTCCATCAAGTCATGCACTAAATCATTTGGCGATAATGCTTGAAAACGATCCCAGCTTGACAGGGCTTCCTGAATCTTGCCATCACGAGCTTGCATAATATAGGAAGCCTTCCACGCCAAAGGCTGTTGCGGAGAAACCTCTCGCCACAAAGCCGCTGCTGAAGCAATCGCCTTTAAATCATAAGTCGCCATCGATAATTTAAAGGTACGCTCTGCCAATTGAGGAGATCGTGTCCTAGTGGCAACTTCGAACATGACCTTGTAGCCAGAGTGCACATCCCCTTTAACCACCAACATTTCTGCCAAAAGCACACGATACATATCTTCAGGGGATAAATCGATACTGCTCAAATTAAGCTCATCTTGAGAAGCGCGCGCTTGAGTTGAGTCGTCCGACACGGTTTTTGGGCTTGATGTTTGCTGCTCTGGCGATGTTTTGGTAGCGAGCTGACCACAACCCCCCAAAATCAATAAATTGAGCAAAAGACCCCCCAAAACAACCGACTTAAACTGTATTATTCCCGTCAAATCTTTCCCCACGAATTGATAAAAGTATAAAAACACACTGTAAAACTTGCAATTAAGGCTATAATTTAGCAAAATTACATCCCTTAAATTGCATTATTTTTCTCCTTTTTGGCTAAACGATTCCTTATGAAATTATTTGTTTTGGGTGTAAACCACGAAACGGCACCAGTGGATATTCGTGAAAAAATTTCTTTTTCACCGGAACAAGTTCGGCTTGCTTTGTCTGAACTTAAAACCCAATCTCTTGCCACAGAATGCGTTATCTTATCAACCTGTAATCGTACTGAGATTTATGCGACTTTAAACAACGAAGACACGCACGCCCTATACGATTGGCTTCATCAGTTCTTTCAACTACAAGAACAAAGCATTTCACAATTTTTGTACGAATACACTGAACTCGAAGCCATCAAGCACATTATGCGTGTTGCCAGCGGGCTCAATTCTTTGGTTTTGGGTGAACCGCAAATACTTGGGCAAATCAAGGATGCTTATCACCTAGCCCACAAGAATGATAGCATTCACCAAACATTACACGCATTATTTCAATGCATCTTTAAAACCGCTAAGCAAGTTCGCACCGACACAGAAATCGGCTCAAGTCCCGTTTCTGTCGCCTTTGCTGCAGTTGCCTTGTCCAAGCAGTTTTTTGGTTGTTTAAAAGCGCAAAATGCACTGTTAATTGGTGCGGGTGAAACCATTGAACTGGTCGCCCGCCACCTCAAAGAGAATCAAATCGGCAACCTTATTATTGCCAATCGAACCCTATCAAAAGCCCATCAATTAACCGAAGCGCTGGGTGGCTATGCCATCAATCTAGATGAAATAAGCAATCACCTTCACGAAGCCGACATTGTCATCGCCTCTACCGCTAGCCCGAATGCCATTATTCATACTGACATGGTCGAAAGTGCATTGAAAAAACGTCGCCATAAACCCATGTTTATGGTTGATATAGCGGTGCCAAGAGACATTGAAGCCAAAGTAGGCGACTTTAGTGACACCTATCTTTATAGCGTGGATGACTTACAAGAAATTATTGAAGAAAATAAACAATCTCGCCAAGATGCGGCCTTAGCTGCAGAAGAAATTATCGACGCTCAAGCCCAGGTTTTTATCAATCAATTCAAAGCAACTCAAGTCGTTAGCCCGATCATTCAAAGCTACCGACAACAAGCGCATGAACTAAAACAACAACTGTTAAGTGAAACGCACCACCAACTCGAATTGGGTGCAGACCCTTCCACATTGCTCACAAAACTGGCCAATCAACTGACCAACAAAATACTGCACACCTCGACATACAACCTTAATCAAGCGGGGTTAAACGGCGAAAGAGAAGTCCTTGATGCCGCCAAAAGACTACTTTTACCCACTGTCAAGCCCACCGAAGACCCCATTCAAAAAGAAAGCTAAAACCTCCTATGAAAAAATCCATTCGCGCCAAGCTTGAAGGTCTCGTTGAGCGCCTAGAAGAAATCAACCACCTTATTTCTGACCCTGAAGTGATTACCCATCAGAATAAGTTTCGGTCTTTAAGTAAAGAACATGCACAACTCACCCCTGTTGTTAATGCATTTAACGATTTCATGAGCAACGAAGCCGACCTTCAAGAAGCGAAAGCCATGATCAAATCTGGGGATTCCGACCTTAAAGAGATGGGGCAAGAAGAGTTGCCATTGTTAGAGAAAAATAAAGCCAAGCTTGAATCTGAGCTTCAAAAAATGTTACTCCCGAAAGATCCAAATGATGATGCCAATATCTTTTTAGAAATTCGTGCCGGCACGGGGGGGGACGAGGCCGCCATTTTCGCTGGGGATCTATTCAAAATGTACAGTCGCTATGCCGAAACACAACGCTGGCAAGTTGAACTCATCAATTCGCAAGAAGGTGAACACGGTGGATTCAAGGAAATCATTGTACGAATTATTGGAGACGGTGCCTATTCAAAATTAAAATTTGAATCCGGTGCACACCGAGTTCAACGGGTTCCGGCAACAGAAACCCAAGGGCGTGTCCATACTTCAGCAGCAACCGTCGTTATCATGCCGGAAGCAGCTGACGTTGAACAAATTGATCTCAACCCCGCCGATCTAAAAGTCGATACCTTCCGAGCATCCGGTGCAGGGGGTCAGCACGTAAACAAAACCGACTCCGCAATTCGAATTACCCACTTACCGACCGGCACAGTCGTGGAATGCCAAGATGAGCGCTCTCAACATAAAAACCGTGCCAGAGCCATGTCATTGCTAGCCTCACGCATTATGGACGAACGGCAACGTGCCCACGACCAAGAAATTGCACAAGAACGAAAAAGTCTCGTGGGCAGCGGCGACCGCTCTGAGCGTATTCGCACCTACAACTACCCTCAAGGGCGAGTAACGGATCACCGCATCAACCTCACCCTTTACAAACTTGATGAAGTCATGCAAGGGGGGTTAAATCAAATCATTGAGCCTTTGATCAATGAATACCAAGCAGAACAACTTGCCAACTTGAGCAATGAAGACTGACGCCTTAACCGATCCAGAACCGCTGAGAATTGAGCAAGCATTGAGCTGGGCTAAATTAAAACTGGCCACATCCGAGTCTGATACCATCGCTTTAGATGCGGAAATATTACTTGGATTTGTGCTGGGTAAAAACCGAACTTACCTCTATACCTGGCCAGAAAAACGACTCTCACCCACCGAGAAAATCCATTTTTTTCAGCTATTAGAGCAGCGCGTAATAGGTAAACCCATTGCCTATCTAATCGGCGAGCGCGCTTTTTTTGGGCTGGACTTCTATGTCACCGAGGCAACCTTAATTCCAAGACCGGATACTGAAATTTTGATTGAAACCGTGTTGGAAAAAATGGCCGTTAAAAACGACCAGGCCTGGTCGTTTTGTGACTTAGGAACCGGTTCCGGCGCCATTGCTTGCACTTTAAAACACCAACAACCAAACTGCCTAGCCACCGCCATTGACTTAAGCGAAGATGCGATCATGGTCGCACAACGCAACGCTAAACGACACCGGCTTGACATTACCTTCAAGCAAGGCGATTGGCTAGCGCCGGTTGCCGACCAAACTTTTGATTTATTAATCAGCAATCCACCCTATATCGAAAGCCAAGATCCGCACCTTGATCAAGGAGATGTTCGCTTCGAACCCAAAACAGCGCTTATTTCTGGCACGGATGGCCTCAATGACATTCGCAAACTGATTTCACAAGCACAAAATCATTTAAAAACGAAAGGTTGGCTGATGATTGAACATGGCTATCAACAAGGTAACACCGTTCAAAAGCTGTTTCAGCAAGCGGGTTTTTATCATATTGAGACTCGACAAGACTATGGCCAGCGCCCTAGAATAACGATTGGTCAAAAATAAATTTTTAACTCAATGAGACTTTTGCATGAGTGAGGCGCGAAAAACGCAGCTAATAGCCGACTATTGGCTCGTTTTTTAACAAAAATATGGGCAATTTTTAACCCTTTTTATTCGTGACGCCCTCTCGTGCAAAAATCTCTTAATGACAAAGAGACAAAAAATCGACAATGAACCCACACAAAACGGAACTCAACGATGACGAACTCAGCCGATATAGCCGTCAGATACTGCTGTCTGAAATCGACTATTCAGGCCAGTTAATCCTAGCTCAATCGCATGCGGTGATTTTTGGCCTGGGCGGGTTGGGTTCGCCCGCTGCTTTATATTTAGCGGCTGCCGGGGTCGGCTCGCTGACGCTGGTGGACTTTGATACCGTCGATGACTCCAATCTCCAACGCCAAATCATTCATACTGAACGGCAACTGGGTGAGGCCAAGGTTATTTCTGCAAAAAAACAACTTCAAGCGTTAAATCGCCACATTCAGATTGACCCCATCAATCATCAACTTGACACAACAGAACTGAACGAACTCGTGCATCGAGCGGACATTGTGCTAGATTGTACCGATAACTTTGCCAGCCGCTATGCCTTAAACCAGGCCTGCTTTGAAAACAAAAAACCACTGGTTTCCGGCGCAGCCATCCGCTGGGAAGGACAATTGACGACTTTCGATTTTAGAAATGAGACCTCTCCTTGTTACCAGTGCCTATACAAATCGGCTGGTCAACAAAACGAAACCTGCACACAAAATGGCGTTCTTGCTCCCCTCGTTGGAATGATAGGGTCCATGCAAGCCATGGAAGCGATTAAAGCCTTACTCAATTTACCGACCTTAGCCGGAAAGTTAATGATTATTGACGGGCTCACCCTGCAGATTCGCACCTTAAAGCTCCCGAAGGAGTCAAACTGCCCGACTTGTTCAACGTAAAACTCAACTCAGCGCAAATGCAATCAAAGTGCAGACGAGCCATCTTTAGTTTGCTTAATGGGGTATGGGAGAGACATCCGGTTTAGTCTGAGCTTTTTTATTCACCAAAATAATGACTCGCCGATTTAACGACCGGCCATAAGCCGTGGTATTGGGTGCAACGGGTTCATTATCAGCTTTACCCTCAATAGTAACCAATGCTGACTCAACGCCCATATAAATAAAAGTACGCGCGACTGTTGCGGCACGAGCAGCAGAAAGCTCCCAGTTAGAGGGGAACTGTAAATTTTTAATGGGAATACTGTCAGTATAACCGGTAATCGTCAACCCTTGATCTCGACCTGCTAAAGACTCACCCAGTTGCTCCAACTGCTCCCGAGTTTTATCGGTAATAGACGCTCGCCCGCTTTCAAAGAAACTATCCGATCGCAAGGTGATTTTGGTGTAATCTTCAGTTTCTTCAATATCAATGTCTTTAGGATCCACCTCAGATAAAACCTCTTTGATTTCATCCGTGGTGATCGGTTGTTTTATTTCCGCGATAGGGTTAATAGATTCAGACTCAACTTTCTCACCGGTCACTTCTTCACTTAACACATCACCCGAAGTCCCCTTCCCCATCAAACCGTTAACAAAAGCATTTCGTTTGTCGCTGTCAACAATTGACAATAGCCACATCACCAAAAAGAACACCATCAAAGTTGTCATCAAATCGGCAAGCGCAATTTCCCAAGCACCCCCTTCTTCATTACTTTCATGATGATGTTTTTTTGACATTATTAGCTTCCCGATCTAGGAATTTCAAACTCTGGTGGCACGCGTTGACGGCCAATCTCGAAAGCCATTGCAGGCGAAACGCCATAAGAAAAGGCCAGAAGAAAAGATGCAACGACAGAAAAGATAGCTTTATCTTGGCGAATCATAATTTCTACCGCATGGGTATAAGGCGCAATAACTGAAAACGCAAAAAAGATCCCCGTTAAAGTTCCCACCAATGCAGCGCCAATTGAGGTTCCGATTAATGAAACATCCATATCCCCCCCTAATAAATTCATCGTCAAAATCACCCCCATAACGGCAGCAATAATCCCGAATCCGGGCATTAAGTTAGCAATCTTGCCCGTTGCCTTAGGGACTTCCATCATCGATTGGACAATATCATCAATTTGGTTGTCCAAGTAATGTTCAAAATTTAACGACTGGGGAGGATTCAACAATAAAAAGCTAAAATTATCGACAATAAATTTCTTAAGTTCACGATGTTTCATCACCAAAGGATATTTATTAAAAATCGCACTATTATCAGGATCTTCCATATGGCGATCTAACGCCAAAAGGCCGTCAGCACGCACTAGCCTAGCCAAGTCATCTAACAAACTTAGCACTTCAATATAGATTTTTTGATTAACCCGTCCACCCTTAAAAAAACGTCCTGTAAAAACGAGGGTTTTCTTCCAAATATAAACGGGTGTCGAACTAAGAAACACCCCCAAACCAAGCCCTAAAATGACCAATAACTCGGCTGGATGCCATAAAGAACTGAGTGCCCCGCCAGACCATAAAAACCCACCTGCAGAACTTCCCAGTATGACGAGTATTGCGATAATTTTTGAAATCATAATGGCTACTTTTCAACCGTATTCTTATAAACTACGCGATTACAAGCAATATCAATACCAACCAAATAAATATTAGTCTTGAATACGAATTTTTGTACACTTCTTTAAAGTTCTGGGCAAAGGGATACCCCGCTTCGCACGACCGGCAAAGGCTTCTTCAATAGCGGAACCCCCAAAGGCTTTTGCATAATCTCCTGCCACCAATTCCAGTTTTTTTCCTGGCGTAAAGGCAAACACCGCCGTGACTTGGCAATTCTTTGGCAACTGTATTAACTTATTGCCTTTGCCTTTTGCAAGTTCTGGCAATTCTTGACTGTCAAAAACCAATAACCGAGGTTCATCCGTTACCACGGCAATCCAATCACCTGGTTGATAGTGTGCCGGCGTTAACAACTGACTCCCCTTCGGCAAGGACATGACCGCTTTACCCGCTTTATTTTTAGAAATCAAATTTTCCAATTGGGTAATAAACCCATAACCGCTGCTTGAAGCCAAAACGACTTTTTCTGTTGGCGCCCCCAATAAAACCTGGGTAAATTGTGCCCCTTTTGCCAAAGTCAATCGCCCTGTTAAAGGTTCACCATGACTTCTTGCGGAAGGCAATGTATGGGCAGCAATGCTATATGCACGCCCTGTTGAATCTAAAAATATCGCCATATTGCGGCTTTGCCCCGAAACCTGGGCATGAAATGCATCACCGGATTTATAGCTCAGAGCCGTGCCATCAACATCGTGACCTTTTGCAGCGCGCACCCAGCCGTTTTCAGACAACACCACGGTAATGGGTTCAGAAGGGAGTAAATCCTGCTCACTGAGCGCCTGAGCCGCTGGCGCATCCAAAATCAACGAGCGACGATCATTACCATAGACTTGTGCATCGGCTAACAATTCTTTTTTCACCAATGTTTTCATCCGAGCCGAACTCGCCAACGTCTTTTCGATTTTTTGGCGCTCCTTCTCTAAGGCTTCCTGTTCTGAACGAATTCGCATTTCTTCAAGACGCGCAAGATGCCGTAATTTTAATTCCAAAACGGCCTCTGCTTGAATTGCCGTCAACCCAAACCGCTCAATCAATACCGGCTTAGGACGATCTTCTTCTCGAATAATCGCAATCACTTCATCAATATTTAAAAATGCAATTAAAAGCCCATCTAAGATATGCAGTCGCGCCAATACCTTATCTAAACGATATTGCAATCGCCGGCGCACCGTTTCCGTTCGGAACACCAGCCACTCAGAAAGCATGGTTTTTAAGCTTTTAACTTGCGGCCGGCCATTTAGCCCTATGACATTTAGATTGACACGATAGCTTTTTTCAAGATCGGTCGTGGCAAACAGGTGCAGCATTGCCATTTCGGCATCCACCCGTTTAGAGCGCAATTCAATCACCAGTCGAATGGGGTTTTCATGATCAGATTCATCTCGTAAATCCACCACCATCGGAAGTTTTTTTGCACGCATTTGTGCGGCAATTTGTTCCAAAATCTTTGCCCCGGAAACTTGAAAAGGCAAAGCATCAATCACCACATTCACACCATCTTCAACAAAATAACGCGCTCTTTGACGAATCGAGCCACTGCCCGTTTCATACAACTTTAACCGTTCCGATTTTGGGGTGATAACCCAAGCATGATTCGGATAATCGGGTCCTTGCACATAATCGCACAATTGCTCAACAGTTAAACGATCGTCATCGAGTAAAGCAACACAAGCGGATACCACCTCCTGTAAATTATGCGGTGGAATATCGGTTGCCATTCCCACAGCAATCCCCGAAGTTCCATTTAATAATACATGCGGCACTCTTGCCGGCAACACTGACGGCTCATCTAAACTGCCATCAAAATTAGCCACCCAATCAACCGTACCTTGACTTGCTTCCTCGAGCAAAACATCACTAAACTTAGATAATTTTGCTTCGGTATAACGCATCGCCGCAAAGGATTTAGGATCGTCAACAGACCCCCAGTTGCCCTGACCATCCACCAATGGGTAACGAAAAGAAAACGACTGAGCCATCAGCACCATTGCTTCATAGCAAGCCGAATCACCATGAGGATGAAATTTACCCAGAACATCCCCCACCGTTCTAGCTGATTTTTTATGTTTACCCGTTGACTTCAACCCCAGTTCAGACATGGCAAAAATAATACGACGCTGTACAGGCTTTAAACCATCGCCAATATGCGGTAACGCACGATCCAAAATGACATACATCGCATAATCTAAATAAGCCTTTTCTGTAAACTGCGCAACCGACTGCTGTTCAATCCCTTCATAATTAATCATTTGCTGACTCATTTTATCTCTCGCGGTTTCATGTAATTGGTATCGTTAAGCTTCTTTTTGCATTTTGCCAATGGCACAGGAAACATAGGATTTTGCTTTTGCACCCATTGCACCCAATCCCTCAACACTTCCTGCCGCTGGATACCCTAACTTTAAAAGGTGTTTCTTGACCGAGTCTATCCGCGCTTCTGAAACTAATTGACAACTAACTTTTCCAGTCTCAACATCTACTTGGGTATGACTCACGCCATCTAAGCTATTTAGCTGATTTTGAATGCTATTGGCACAACCGCCACATTTTATATTTTCCACGATAATCTCAAAATCCACACTTGCCTCCTATGCTGAAACCTTTGCTGACTGGGTCTCAGGTTATCAATCAATCACTCATTCATTACCCGCACGTTTACCGATACGCTTTTTATATGAAGGGCAGGCACCACTCATATAGAATCAATCAATATATTCCCAAATTGATTCAGTTAATTTATCATAGTGTTATTCGTGAATAAACTTAAAGGTTAAGCACTCACTATGACACAGCCAACTTTTGACATCAATAAAAGAAATGCTGAAAGAGTTTCCACCGAACGCCCGATTTGTATGAAAGCGGATCAACAAACCATTTCGGCTAAAATGATTGACTTATCCATTATTGGTACAGGCGTTCTCAGTGAAACCCCCATTCAAGAAGGAAGCGAAATTCAAATTACCTTCGGTCTTCCCAATATCAACAACAAAGAAATCATCTTATGTGGCATTGCCGCTCGAACCGCACAGGTTCGCCATCAATACTTAATCGGGATTCAGTTTAAAGACCTCTCGAACTATCTGCAATCGGTTATTAATGATTTTATCCGTAAACACCATCACCACCAATAAGGCACAACTAGATGTTATTTCAATCGCCATCCGTTGCTACCGATAGACACATTGAGTTAAAAGGCCAAACGGTCACCGCACCGGGTCAGTTGAAAGCCATTTCCAAAACCGGCATTGAAGTTGAGTCAACCAAAAAAGCTGCCATTGGCACCCGATTAGAAGTCTTTTTTGAGCTTCCTGCACTTAAGGTTTTTAATGACATGGATTTATTTGGTTATGTTCGAGCTGTTCACGACACCCCCAACGGTTATTCTTTGGCCATTGAATTTATCGAACCCACACCGCATGAACAAGCCATTATTGAAGATTTCATTGACTATAAAAAAAGGCTTCATGAATTAAGTTTAAAAGCCAAGCCGGTTTAACCCAAAAGTTTATGAAACCTCTGCCAAATCCCCTTTTTCTTCTAGCCAGGTTTTTCGATCACCGGAACGTTTCTTAGCCAAGAGTTTATCCATCATCAAATCTGTCTCTTCTTGTTCCATGCCTAACTGAATCAATCGACGGGATTCGGGCATCATGGTGGTCTCTCTTAATTGTTTTGGATTCATTTCGCCCAACCCTTTAAACCGCGTTACTTGAATCTTTCCGGCCATTTTTTCAGAAGCAATGCGATCCAATATGCCGGTTCGCTCAGATTCATCTAACGCATAAAACACCCTTTTGCCAACATCGATACGATACAAAGGGGGCATGGCAACATAAATATGACCCTGTACCACCAATTGCGGAAAGTGCTTAACAAACAGCGCGCAAATCAAAGTCGCAATATGCGCCCCATCCGAGTCGGCATCAGCCAAAATACAAATTTTTCCATAACGCAATCCGGAAAGATCGCCTGATCCGGGGTCAACACCAATGGCTACACTAATATCATGAATCTCATTGGATGCCAAAACCTGACTAGAATCCACCTCCCAAGTATTTAAAATTTTGCCGCGCAACGGCATAATTGCTTGAAAGTTCTTATCTCTGGCTTGTTTTGCTGAGCCGCCGGCAGAATCCCCTTCAACCAAAAACAACTCAGTACGCGTTAAATCTGATTCGGTGCAATCTGCAAGTTTACCGGGCAAGGCTGGGCCAGAGGTAATTTTCTTGCGCGTGACTTTTTTCGCTTTTCGATTACGGTTATGAGCATTGTTAATGACAATTTCAGCAATGCGCTCTGCCTCATCAGTATGCTGATTCAGCCATAAGCTCAAGCTATCTTTCAGCACACCGGAAATAAAGGGCACACACTCTCGTGAAGAAAGACGCTCTTTAGTTTGCCCTGCAAATTGCGGTTCTCTTACTTTGGCGGATAACACGAAGGCAACATTTTGCCAAACATCTTCAGGCGTCAATTTAACGCCTCTTGGTAATAGATTTCTAAATTCGCAAAACTCACGGATTGCATCTGTCGCCCCTGCGCGTAACCCATTCACATGAGTTCCACCTTGCGGTGTGGGAATTAAATTGACATAACTTTCCAATAAGGATTCAGACGGTTCTGCTAACCAAGTAATCGCCCAAGAAACGCCTTCATTTTCTGCATTGACTTCGCCAACAAATCCCGCTTCTGGAACACATTCTAAACCGGATAGCGACTGCGTTAGATAATCTCTAAGTCCATCTTGATAACACCATTCACAGGTTTCCTGACTCACTTCATCAACAAAAACCACTTTTAAACCCGGGCTTAAAACTGCTTTCGCTCTCAACAAATGTTTTAGCCTAGTTAACGCATATTTAGGCGTGTCAAAAAAACCGGCATCCGGCCAAAATCGCAATTTCGTTCCGGTATTTTTTTTGCCAACCTTACCCACAACGGCTAAGGGCTCAACCACCACACCGTTTTCAAGCGCTATTTTGTGCAACTGACCAGCACGTTTAATCTCTATTTCGATTCGTTTCGACAACGCATTGACAACTGAAACCCCCACACCATGCAAACCACCGGCAAATTGATAAGCTTTATTGGAGAATTTCCCCCCCGCATGTAATTTGGTTAAAATCACTTCTACACCTGAAATACCTTGCTCTGGATGAATATCAACGGGCATACCGCGACCATCGTCCTCGACACACATAGACCCATCTGCATAGTGGGTCACGACTAATTGTGTTGCATAACCTGCAATGGCTTCATCCACACTATTATCGATAACCTCTTGCGCCAAATGGTTCGGGCGCGTGGTGTCCGTGTACATGCCAGGTCTTTTGCGGACAGGATCCAGCCCGGTTAAAACCTCAATTTCCGAAGCATTATATTTTTCACTCACTTGGTGACACTCCCTGTCGTCAGAAATATTATTTGCGCCATCAAAACTCATTCAAAGACAAGGCGCTATATTACCCCGTAACCCATTTGGATTCAAACCACTTAGCGTGTACAATTTAAGCGGTCTTGCGGGTTAACCCTCCATCAAAAATAGCCAGGCCTGGCCATTTTTTAACTGTAATCTAAGGTTTTTCATGCCAAATCACCCTATTCAACTGATTCCTTCTTGGTTAAATATTTTAGAACCTGAATTTGAAAAACCCTATATGCAGCAGTTAAAACAATTTTTAATCGCTGAGAAACGGGCGGGGAAACAGATATTACCCAAATCCAGTCTTTGGTTTAATGCGTTAAATTCAACGCCATTTGAACAGGTCAAAGTGGTGATATTAGGACAAGATCCTTATCCCACGCCCGGCCATGCACATGGATTAAGTTTTTCGGTGCTACCGGATGTTCAGCCTTTGCCAAAGTCGTTACAAAACATGAATAAAGAACTGCAAACCGATTTAAATATTGATAACCAACACTGTGGCTACTTACAGCCTTGGGCAGATCAAGGCGTATTGTTACTCAATGCGGTGCTGACCGTCGAAGCGGGACGGGCAAATTCACACCAAAACCGGGGATGGGAAACCTTTACCGATGCCATTATTCAAGCATTGGCAACTCAAAAAGACCATCTTGTTTTTATTTTATGGGGCGCTTATGCACAAAAAAAAGGACAATTTATCCCATCTAATCGACACTGCATTATTCGAAGCCCACACCCTTCGCCTTTGTCAGCTTACCGAGGTTTTTTTGGCAGCCGTCCCTTTTCACAAACCAACAGCTACCTCCAACACCATCAACTGGCACCCATTAACTGGCAACTGCCTCATTAAAAGATTAAATCTCTTGGGGAACGATAGAAAACTTGAATTTCAAACAACCCGGCTCATCCATTATGATAAGTGTTTTCGCCCCATTATTTAAGATTGAAAAACTAGGGGAAACTATTTTGGAGATCGATTATTATGTTTTCTCACTTATGGAGTCAAACCAAAATTGTCACCTTAAGCCGTATTTTATTAATCATGATGGCGTTGGCCGGTGTATTTTTTACAGGCGCTTTTAGCTTCTTACATCACAATCTATCAGAAATTCACCAAGATTGGCAAAGCTTTCATACAGGATTATCAACCCTGGCGAATTCGCCCGATAATCAAGTCCTGTTAACGCGTATTTCTAATAAAATCGATGCGTTAATGAACTTACTCTTATGGTTCATTGTAGCCGTCCTTTCGACAGTCAGTGCTTTTTTTATACTGATGTACAGCACTTTAATACATAAAATCGTTCGTCCGCTAAAATCTTTAGAGAAAGGCATTACCGAAACGACTTCAACCAATGATTTTTCACAAGTCATTCCCGTTAAACACCCGGATGAAGTTGGCCAAGTATCGCAATGCTTTAATCGATTGACTCAAGGACTCAAAAATAATTTCGACCAAATTAACCAACGATTGTCACAAGTTTCCCATGGCGAATTTAGTGTGCGTTGTGATGTCGATGCACACGGTGATTTACTCATTCTTAGAGACAATGTTAACGATGCGATTTCCAGCTTAGAAATCACCATGAACTCTTTAGAAGAAGTGACCACTCACCTCAGCCAAGGAAACTTTTCTTCACGGATGAATCAACAAGTTAACGGAAAAGTGCGTCATAGCGTTGATCATGCGATGCAACAAATGGATACCATCATTGAACAAACTAACCAAATCATGGAAAAAGTCCATCAAGCCGACTATGATCATCGCATTGAAATTGATTGCTCCGGTCGTTTAGCCGAACTCAAAAACAATATCAACAAAACCATCAATAGCTTATCCCTAGGTATCAAAAGTTTTAACTCTGCGGTTGATGCGCTGAAACAAGGAAATCTCACGTACCACATCGACACTCATTTTGAGGGCGACCTAGACCTATTAAAAGTCAATTTAAATAAAACCACACAGCATTTAAACCAAACGATTTATCAAGTCATGCAACACTCACGTACGGTTTCAGAAGGTATTCAGCAAATTGCAAGTGGCAATCAAGATCTATCTAATCGCACCAAACACCAAGCAGACGCACTGGAAAATACTGCTCAGGTCATCAATCAAATCTCAGCGTCCATTAATGAAACGGCAGAAAATGCAAAAGAAGCCCAAACCCTCAGCCAACAGACCCTATCACAGGCCAACCAAGGGCAAGCCATAATGCGCGCTTCTGTCGAGTCTATGACGAAAATATCGCAATCCAGCGATGCGATTAATTCGTTTATCGAACTGATTGATAATATTGCCTTCCAAACCAATCTATTGGCACTCAATGCAGCGGTGGAAGCGGCTCGCGCCGGAGAACAAGGCCGAGGATTTGCAGTAGTTGCAGGTGAAGTTCGTCACTTGGCAAGCCAATCAGCGCAGGCCGCCACGGACATTCGCGGTGTGATTCATCAAGTCGTTGAAGAAGTTCAAAATGGCTCAGAACATTTACACAAAACCCAGCTAGAATTTGATCAGCTAGCAGACCATATTCAAGCAGTCAATGAATTGATTATCCATATTTCCAACAGCAGTCAAGCGCAGGCAAAAGGCATTAACCAAGTCAACCGGACGATAGCCGATATTGATCAAGGGATACAGCAAAATGCCGGCTTGGTTGAAGAAACGGCTAACAATGCCGATCAATTAACTGATCTGAGTCAAGCATTAATGACATCGGTATCTCAATTTACAGTTCAATCACCACTCGCATTAAGCGCTTAAGGCGCTTTTTCAAAGGTCGCTGAAACAATAATTTGAACCCGTCGGTTTTGCGCTTTACCTTGAAGACTATCGTTATCGACTTTTGGACGGTGTTCTCCATAACCCGCCATGCTAAACAAAGACTGATCAAGCCCACTGGCGCTAAACAAAATACGCATCACGGCTTGCGCACGCATGGTACTCAAAAACCAATTATTCCTTAATGCGGAATTCGGGTCTATCGCATCGCTATCGGTATGACCTTCAATCGAGATTTCCGGCCGCCACACAAGGTCGTCTGCCTCCATATATTTTTGTACATAAGGGGGCATTTCGCTGGGTTGAACTTTAAAAAGCGCCATAGATCGCAACTTATCACCAACCTGCTTTAATTCCTTTTCAAATGCAGGAGAAGGGTCATACCCTCCTCGTAAAAATGCATTGTCGTTATTTACCTGGATAACCGTACCTTGTAATTGATATTCGATTTCAACAAACTGGGCGCTTTGCATTTCATCTGCCAACCCCTCATAAACATTTTTTAACTGTATATCACTCCAGCGCTGTACTTTGGTGATTTCCCCTTTATTGAGCACGATCATCATAATAAAAAAGGTAATCAATAGCGTCAGCACATCGCCAAAAGAAAATAGCCAAGCAGACCGGGCTTTTTCAGATCTAACCGTTGCCATCTTGACCCCTCTTTGGAATCACTTGTGGCAATAGATAGATTTCAACGCGACGGTTTTCGGCTGCAAAAGGATTTGCCGAATTTAACGGATAAAAAGGGCCGTAACCGGCAATGGCAAATTGACGGCTGGGCAGTTGGGTATAGATTCTCAGTAAATCCATAATGGCATAGGCACGTAAAGCACTGAGTTCATAGTTAGATCGATACATACCCATCCCCGTCATTGGGTTGGCATCGGTATGACCTTCAACACGAATGGTGACCACAAAATCCGTTCCCGGTGCTTGCAAAGTGCTTACCCAGTCTGGATAACGATCTTGCATCTTTTGTAACTGCAACCGTTTCAGTAACTCAACCAAGCGGTTTACATAAGGCATATAGCGGGGATTCACTCTGGCTCGGGCAGACATAAACAGCGGGGTGTCTTGAAAAACATCGGCATCAATTGTCATTCGTATCCCCTTAGCAAGGGTATTCTCAGTATTCAACCAACTCAACCCCATGCGTTCCTTTTCAAAGTTAACTTGTTGATAAAGGCTATTGACAAGACGTTGGTAATCGCGTTTTTTGGCATTGGTTTCAACCTCAATCATCGCGACAATTAACACGAAAAAAGCTAACAGCGCAGTAAATAATGCCACAAAGACCAGCTGCCAAGATTTATTGCGTCGCAACTGCTTTAAAGCCTGCTGCTCCTCTAACTCGATGATCTCATGCGCTTTCATAGGCGTCTCTTATTGAGCAGAAAGTTTTTGTTTGGTTTTTTCGTTTACAAAGGCCATTAAACTCTCTTGTAACAGAAGCGGGGACTGTTCCTGCTTAAGGCCTAAAGTGCCAAAAATTAAAATTTCATTTTTAAACAATTCTGCATCTGACAACACTTTCAGTTTGCCTGCGGTTGGAATAAACACAAGATTGGCAAAAAGCACCCCATAAAAAGTGGTGACCAGTGCCAAGCCCATGCCTTGTAATAGGTTGGCCAACATATTATCCGTCCCCCCCGAAAATGCTGAGGGATCCGTTGGTGCCATTTGTGCGGTCATCATCATAATCAATCCCATCACCGTTCCCATCATGCCAAAAGCGGGGGCATAGGCGGCCATATTATTGAACATATCTTGGCAAGATAAGTGACGTAACCGCATGGAATTCAATCGATTTTCCAGGCTGTGACGTAACAAATCTATGTCCCGATACACCATCATTTCTGAAATAGAAAAT
The DNA here is from genome assembly GCA_002779995.1 of Piscirickettsiaceae bacterium CG07_land_8_20_14_0_80_44_28. GTDB lineage: Bacteria > Pseudomonadota > Gammaproteobacteria > Thiomicrospirales > Thiomicrospiraceae > Hydrogenovibrio. The sequence goes on along the minus strand of PEWX01000069.1, from coordinate 12,935 downwards.
TTTAAGAAAGGGTCTGATAACAAATCAATTTCGCGCTCAACGCCCAAAATGCCTTTTTTCTGAACGATGTGACTTAAATACAAAATTTGTTCAATGGCTTCATGTTCAGAAGCGGGTTCTGATAGGAATATTTTGCCCACGCCACTCAGTGCGCAACCAACTTGGCTTAATGGGTAATTAATAAAGGTGGCGGCAAATGTCCCCCCCAATACAACCAGCAGACCTTGCCAATTAAAGAAGGCCATCAGTATTTGTCCTTTTTCAAAGTCAAACATACTCATGCCGACAATAATCAGTCCTAAAATGACGCCAATAAAGGTTGCCAATTTACTCATTTATTATCACTGTGTTCTTGCCGCTTAAAAACCCTCCTGCTTTGGGGGAGTATGGGGCTCAAACAACCATTCCTCTGTTTTTTGATTAATATCTGCGACGGTCAATTCCGTCACATCCAATGGCGGACTGATATAAACATCGATCGTTCCGGGTGTTTTGATAAAACTGTTTTTAGGCCAGCAGCTACCCGCATTATGCGCAACTAAATAAACAGGCGCTTGGGCTTTTTTGGCCAACATGGCACCCCCCGATTTTATTTGTCCGGGAACACCGGCCGGCATTCGAGTCCCTTCCGGGAAAATCACCACCCACACACCCTTGTCAATCCTTTGACAACCTTCTGTCACGACCTGTTTAATGGCTTTTCGACCGGCCTTTCGATCAATGGCAATGGGGCTGAGCATCGCTAGCCCCCAACCAAAAAAAGGAATTTTCAACAATTCCTTCTTCAACACAAAGGTCAGTTGAGGAAAAATCGCCTGAAATGCAAAAGTTTCCCATGCCGATTCATGTCTAGCAAAAACCAAACCAGCTTTGGATAAGTCGATATTTTCAGCCCCAAACACACGATATTGAACTCCACAAGTCCACCTTAACCACCAGATGCAAAAGCGTGCCCAATAATGAATAAAACGATAACGAACTTGATGTGAAAACGGCGCGAGCAACAAACCAAATAGAGAAAAAAACACTAAAGTGACCATTTGACCAAAGCTAAAAACCAACGACCTTAAAAAATACCAAAATTTCATAACCAATTTTTCTCCACGGCTGCGGCTAATGAATCATAAACAGGCACCCCCTCCAAACAAGGGTCTAAAGAATCAATGGTGCGCTGTCCTTTACCCGTTTTAACCAAAAAAGGTTGCATCTTATGGGTTTTCGCCACCCGAATATCCGCTAACGAATCCCCCACCATGGGTTGACCTTGTAAAGAACAGCCAAATCGATTTTCAATCGCTCTCAACATCCCCGTTTGCGGTTTACGGCAAGGGCTCTCATCATCAGCAACATAAGGCGAATAACTGATCCAATCAATACCCACTGAATATGACTGTAACAAGGCTTGAAATTTTTGATGCATGGCATGCAAGGTTTGACGATTGTAATAGCCTCGTCGAATGCCGGATTGATTGGTTGCAACCGCCACTGTCCAGCCGCGTTTTTTCAGCAATGCAATGGCTTCAAGACTCCCCGGAATCGGCTGCCATTCTTCCGGGGTTTTAATATAATCATCCGAGTCTTCATTAATGACCCCATCACGATCTAACACAATGATTTTCATAGCAGGTTTGTTCCTTAAAACCAGAGAAAAATAACCAGGCCTGGTCACTTTTAGCTTGCCGGTAAAACAAAACGGACTCAACAGCAGGTACGGCTGTGAGTCCGTTAATCAACTCGAGACGCTGTCTTAAAGCCTCGAAAAGCCCCGTTTACATTATGACAACCTTGAAATATCCGCCACTTGTCTAAACAGCTGATAAATTTGGTTGAGTAAAGCCAAGCGATTTTGCTTGACAGCTTCATCCTCCGCCATCACCATCACACCATCAAAGAAGGCATCGACTGGCTGACGAATGGTTGCCAATAATTGCATCGCACCTGAATAGTCACGCGCTGCAATCTTCATACTGACAGATTCACGTAATGCATCCAGTGCCTCAAACAAATCTCGTTCAGCATCTTCCTCAAAGAGATTTGACTCAACGACTTCAGGTAACGTGACCGTGACCGTGACCTTTTTCAAAATATTAGCAATCCGTTTATTGGCAGCACTTAAGCTCTCTGCGGCCTCCATTTTACTGAACTGACAGACAGCATCAATTCGTTTTGCAAAATCCAATGGATGGGTTGGCTCACAAACCCTGACAGCTTCAAATTGTTCTGAGCTAACGCCTTTTGCCGCATAATAAGCCTTTAAGCGGCTGATAATAAATTCATAGATTCCCCCCACCAACGCATCCGTGGTGGAGATATTGGCATGAAGATCTAAGCTGAAACGAATCATAAGCTGTAAATCTAAATCCAATTCTTTTTCTATGATAATACGCAGCAAGCCTAAAGCGGAACGACGCAATGCAAAAGGATCTTTATCTCCGGTCGGTAACTGACCGATCCCATAAATACCGGTAATGGTATCCAACTTATCGGCGATGGCTAAGGCTTGTGAAACGGCTGAATCGGGCAATCCATCTCCTGCAAAACGGGGTTGATACTGGTCATCAATCGCGCGAACGACCCGAGTATCTTCCTGTTGTGCTTGCGCATAGTAACGCCCCATTATGCCTTGTAACTCGGGAAACTCGCCGACCATCTCTGTCATCAAGTCACATTTTGATAAACGCGCCGCTCTTTCCAAAATCTGTGCCGGCTCACCAAGCGGACGTCCAATCTTGACTGCCAGGGTTTCCAAGCGTTCAGTTTTATCAAATAGCGTGCCGAGTTTTTGTTGGAACACCACGGTTTTTAAACGGGGTAAGAAATCATCTAATGGCCGCTTACGATCTTGATTCCAGAAAAAAGTTGCATCTGAAAGTCTTGGGCGAATCACCCGTTCATTTCCTTTTTTAACCGATTCAGGATTCACGCTTTCTATATTACAAATGGTAATAAACTTCGCCATTAAGCGGCCATTGGCATCCAAAACATGAAAGTACTTTTGATGCCCTTTCATGGCGGAAATTAACGCTTCTGAGGGAACCGCCAAAAAGCTTTCATCAAACGCGCCCACAACGGCTGTCGGCCACTCATTTAAGGCCGTCACTTCATCCAGTAAATCCTCATCAATCTCGGCAACCCCACCGACGGCTTGTGCAGCATCAGTCACCTGTTTAAAAATAGAAGCTTTGCGTTCAGCGAAATCGGCTTGGACATAGCCTTGTTCACGCAATAGGGTCAAATAATCACCAGGCCTGGTGATTTTTATCGCTTGCGGTGCATGAAAACGGTGGCCGTGGGTCGCATTCGAGGTTTCGTGCCCCAACACCGTCGCAGGCACCACCGCCTCATCAAACAACATCAGCGCCCAGTGAACCGGACGAACAAATTCGACATCCAAATCTCCCCAGCGCATACGCTTGGGGATAGGCAACTGACTTAATGCTTGATTGACGATATTCGGCAACAGTTCCCGGGTGAATTGACCCTTCTGCTCTAAATGGTAGACCATCCAAATGCCTTTATCGGTTTCAATTTCGGATAGCTCTGAAACATCAGCACCACAGCCTCTTGCAAAACCAAGTAGCGCTTTAGAGGGGTTGCCATCTGCATCAAAAGACGCTTTTTTTGCCGGCCCTTTTCGTTCAACCATTTTATCAGCTTGCTTGGTCTGTAAGGCCTTGACCATCACCGCTAGACGACGGGGGGATGCATAAGCCATCACCTCATCAAAACTTAACGCTGCTTCCTCTAGCCCCTGCTTAACCCCTTTCATAAAGGCATCTGATAAACTTTTTAAGGCTTTCGGCGGAAGTTCTTCGGTTCCAATTTCGACTAAAAAATCTGCTGTTTTCAAGGTCATGTTATTGCCCCTCCGCTTTATCGGATTTGACCAGAGGGAATCCGAGTGTTTCGCGCCCTTCATAATAGGCCTCAGCGATTTGTTTGGCCATATTGCGTACTCGCCCAATAAAACGTGCTCGTTCCGTTACGCTAATGGCATGACGCGCATCTAATAAATTAAACGCATGAGAAGCTTTTAATACTTGTTCGTATGCCGGTAAGGGTAATTTATCCGCCACCAATCGACTAAAGGTAGACTCGCATTCATCAAAGGTTCGGAACAAAATTTCAGTATCGGCTTTTTCAAAGTTATAGCGTGACATTTCCACTTCATTTTGATGGAACACATCTCCATAAGTCACTTTGCCGGCAGGTCCCTTCACCCAAGTCAAATCATAGACACTGTTAACGCCTTGCAAATACATGGCAATTCGTTCCAGTCCATAGGTAATCTCTCCGGTAACGGGACGACACTCTAGCCCACCCACCTGCTGAAAATAGGTAAACTGGGTCACTTCCATCCCATTCATCCACACTTCCCAGCCGAGCCCCCAAGCCCCTAAGGTCGGGGATTCCCAGTTATCTTCTACGAATCGAATATCATGTTCTAAAGGGTTAATCCCTAACGCTTTTAATGAATCCAAATACAACTCTTGAATCGTATCCGGAGAGGGCTTCAACATCACTTGAAATTGGTAGTAATGCTGTAGTCGGTTTGGGTTTTCACCGTATCGACCATCTGTTGGACGCCGACAGGGCTGAACATAAGCAGCTCGCCAAGGTTCAGGGCCAATCGACCTTAAAAAGGTAGACGGATGAAAAGTTCCCGCCCCCATCTCATTATCATAAGGTTGCATAATGACACAGCCCTGCTCTGCCCAGTAAGCTTGAAGGGTTTGAATTAAGCCTTGAAAAGTTGAAATATCGGTTGCCGCATTGTTTGACACTGTTGATTCCTGTTCAATAAATTAATAGGCCTTTCTCACACAGAGATTCGCCTTAAACTCGAAAGTAACGTAAAATAGCGACAATTATAACAAGTTACGAATAAAAAATATGCCTGAAGCCCTTGAGATTGACGCAATTGGTTTAAAATGCCCGATGCCTATCATTAAGCTACAACAACAGGTACGTCAATGTGAGCCGGGTCAGATTATTCAGCTGCGCACAACGGACAAGGCGGCTGAAAAAGATGTTCGCAGCTGGTGTCGTCTGAATAAACATGCCTTTCTCCACATTGAAAATCAAGCTAATTATCAATTAATCACCATTAAAGTCAGTTCTTTGAGCACTTAACCCGCATCGCTTACACTCTGACCGTTACCAGCTAACCGCATAAAAAGGCTAAAAATACTACTTTTTTCAGTATAATTTAAGTTCAAACACTCAAGATATTCCTAAACTATGAAGCGAAACCTAAATATTGTGAGCAGATACAACCCCTTAATGCATTTTTTGCTATTATTTATTTCAGTCTTTCTTTTGGCTATTCAGTTTGCCACAGCATCCGAGTCGCCAAAAAGAATGCTCATGCCACTGCCCCCCATCACCGACGAAACAAACATCAAGCCGAAGACACCGGAAAAAAACTGGCAAAAACAACACATTCAAATCAAACCCAATGGTTCTTTATCTGAAGCCTTAAACCAAGTAGGGATTGATGCTGCCACGACTTATCAAATTACCCAATCACCAAACAGTGAATGGCTAACGCAATTAACCGCTGGGGACACATTGCAAATTTGGCTTGATAAAGACCAAAACCTTAAAAAAATACTCTATCCAAAAACGCAACAGACCCATTATCAACTCATTGCCACAGAGGATGGATTTGAGATTCAAGAAATTCATTTCCCGGTAGAAACCAAAATTGTCACCGCCAGTGGATTAATCCAACACTCATTTTATCTCAGCGGGGAAGCGCAAGGTTTAAGTGCAAAAACCATTATGAATTTAGCCGATATCTTTTCTTGGGAAATTGATTTCATCCGTCAACTCCGTTCCGGTGACCCCTTTAAAGTTATTTATGAACAGCGCTATATTCAAGGTGAGTATATTGATGATGGTGACATTCTGGCTGCAGAAATTATAACGGGCGGAAATGAACGCCATACTGCATTTTTACTCAAGGATAACAATAATGAGACGATCGGCTATTACGATCACCATAACCAGAACTTGCGTAAAGCCTTTCTCAGAAACCCGGTTGATTATGTCCGAATTACCTCTCGATATAAACCCAAACGCTTCCACCCGGTATTAAAAAAATGGCGGGCTCATCGTGGGGTCGATTATGGCGGACCAACAGGGACACCGATTCGTGCGACAGGAGACGGGCAAATTATTAAACGCTATTGGAGCCGCAGCTATGGCAAGGTCATTTTTATCCGGCACGCTGATAAATACACCACTGTTTATGCCCACATGTCTAAATTTGGTTCTTTTAAACGCGGACAATGGATCAAGCAAGGACAGGTGATCGGTTATATTGGACAGACCGGTATGGCCTCCGGCCCCCATTTACATTATGAATTCCGCAAAAATGGACGCTATATTGATCCATTAAAAGTTAAGTTTCCCGATGCTAGCCCAGTTCCCAAGAAGCATCAAAACCATTTCAATCAATTTTCCGGCTTGATGTCGGCTCAGCTGAGCAGACTCGACCCTCATACACAAATTGCCTCAAATTTTGAATAACCCAACGCTGTTTATTGGATTGATGTCTGGCACTAGCTTGGATGGTGTGGATGCAGCTTTAGTAGACTTCCAAAGAGAAGATCCCGTTTTAAAAGGCTTTTTAACCTACCCTTATCCGACCTCCCTGAGGCAGCAGTTAGATGACTTAAATCAAGATCCTAATCTCGCGTTATCCACTTTATGTCAACTCGAATATGAAGTCGCAAATCAGTTTAGTCAGGCCGCCTGCGCTTTATTAGAGGTAACTCAAACACAGCCAAGCCAAGTTCGTGCGATAGGCAGTCATGGCCAGACCATTCACCATGCGCCAGCCATTCCGATGAGTTTGCAAATTGGTCACCCAGCCTTTATCGCGAAGCATACAGGTATCTGCACAGTGGCTGACTTCAGAGTAGATGATCTTGCACACCAGGGGCAAGGCGCCCCACTGGCACCCGCTTTTCACCGAGTTTTATTTCAGTCGTCTCAACCCGTTGTCATTATCAATATTGGTGGAATTGCCAATCTTACTTACTTAGACGGCCAAGAGGTTATCGGCTTTGATTCAGGGCCGGGAAATGGATTAATGGATAGCTACTGCCAAACAACATTGGCTCAAGCTTACGATAAAAGTGGAGCCTTAGCGGCAAAGGGTCAGGTTATTCCAGAATTGCTTTCGAGATGGTTATCAGACCCTTATTTTAAAAAGCCAGCACCCAAATCAACGGGAAAAGAATATTTTAATGCCATTTGGCTTCAAAAAAACACCCATAACCTAACAACTTATACGGTCGAGGATCTACTCAGTACACTGGCACAATTAACCGTCGAAACCCTATTAATGGCACTGACACAACTTCCAAAACAACCACAAGCTATTTGGGTATGTGGTGGTGGTGCCGAAAACCAAACATTGATACAGCGTTTGCAAAAACACCTGCCTTACCCTGTACAGTCAACACAAATCCAGTCAATCAACCCACATGCTATTGAAGCGATGATGTGCGCATGGTTAGCCAAAGAGCGACTGGAAAATCGTCCGATCGCATTAACGTCGATTACCGGAGCCAATAAAAACTCTATTTTAGGAGGGGTTTGGTCACCCATTTAATCGAAAGCTTAACGCATCGACACCTTCGATTATTGATCGGAAAATGCCTGGCTGAGCCCGGCACCTCTTTTCTCCATGGGAAGGTAACAAGAATTGCCGGCACCTTTATAGATTTGAGTGGGTCGAAATATCTTATTATTTTGAAGCTGCTCACGCCAGTGTGCCATCCAACCAGCAGAGCGTGCTACCGCAAAAATCGGTGTGAATAGCCCTGAATCAAAGCCCATTTCCTTGTAAAGGATGCCCGAATAAAAGTCCACATTTGGGTAAACGCCTTTATGACTCAGTAACGCTTCACACACATGCTCGACTTCCTTTGCGGTTTCAAAGGCTTGACTCAACGACCCTTGCTCACTTTTATTTTTGAGCAACTCTGAAGATAACTTTTGTAAAATGGTGGCACGAGGGTCTTTGGTTTTATACTCTCGATGCCCCATCCCCCAAATCACTTTTTTCTCAGACAGTCGCTTCTCAATATAGGCTCTGGCATTTTGCGGCTTACCAATTTCATCTAACATTTCAATGACTTTTTGATTAGCACCGCCATGTAAAGGACCCGACAAGGAAGCAATTGCAGAGGAGATTACCGAGCAAGGGTTTGCAAGTGTTGAGCCTGTTACCATCGTCGTAAAGGTTGAAGCATTAATGGTATGTTCGGCATGCAAAATTAAACACGCATCCAATAATCTTGCCCAATCCTTATCCGGCTGCTCCCCTGTAACCATATACAAAAAATTTTCGGCATAGGTTAAATCCTTACGAGGTTCAATCGGGTCATAGCCATTGCGCATGTGCTCCCACATTGCCACTAATGTGCCCATATGCGAAATAATATTCACGGTCACTTCATTAATATATTCTTGGTTTTCGGTGCCACCTTTCATATATTCGGTACTGGGATAAAAACTTGCCAAGCTCGCCACTGCAACCTGCAACATATGCATGGGGTGGGTGGTGGCAGGTAAGTTTTTCATAATTTCTCTAAGATTGTATTTAACCCGACGGGCATCCCGCAATTTAGATTCAAAATCCGCTAGTTCAGTGGCATTTGGCAAGTTTCCGAAAAGCAACAGTAAAGTCGTTTCTTCAAAAGAAGAATACTCGGCCAACTCCATAATATTGTAGCCACGGTAAGTCAACTCTCCTTTATTACCATCAATATAAGAGATCTCGGACTCGGTGGCAGGAACGCCTGCTAAGCCAGGAATGTAATCCATAATTAAACCCTAATGATTCGTGAAGGTGATGGTTGTTTGGAGAGCAATCATTGCTTGTCAAACCCCAAAAGAGGAACCGCATCCACAGGTGGTTGTTGCATTAGGATTTTCTATTACAAAACGTGCACCTTGCAAATCCTCAACATAATCAATTTTTGCACCGACAAGATATTGAAAGCTCATCGGGTCAATCATTAATTTCACCCCATCCTTTTCAACGACAGTATCTTCTTCTGTTTGTGATTCATCAAATGTAAAACCATACTGAAACCCGGAACAGCCACCTCCGGTAATATAGACGCGTAATTTTAATTCCGGATTTCCTTCATCCTGAATTAATCCATTAACCTTTATAGCGGCTGCTTCGGTAAAGTTAACAGGGGTTGGCATTTCAGACATGATTATCTCCTACTGAATGGCAATCTAAAAAACAATTGTACCAAATGCAAGGCATGCCGTCACGGATGTTCCTTAATAATGGCACCCGTCTATTTAAGGCATCAATGCAATTTGCTCCAAGGCAAGGGATTCAGGTAAACCCAATAGGATATTCATATTTTGAATCGCCTGTCCTGCTGCGCCTTTAACAAGATTATCAATGACGGAAACCACGACCACCTTTGAACCCCCTTGTGGACGATAAACCGCTAACCGACACATATTAGAGCCTTTGACCATTCTGGTTTCAGGCATACTGCCTAACGGCATCACATCCACAAAAGGTTCATCCTCATACGTCGTGGCCAAAATTGAATGTAAAGCCGCCTCACTGGCATCCGCAGTCAACGTCATATAAACACTTGACTCCATTCCTCTAACCATGGGCGCCAGGTGCGGTACAAAGGTTAACCCAACTGTCTGCCCCGTCAACTGCTGAAGCTTTTCTTGCATTTCCGGTAAATGACGATGTCCTTGAATGCCATAGGCTTTAAAGCTTTCACTCATTTCAGCCCCCAACATCGCCACACTAGCCCCCCGCCCGGCACCACTGACCCCTGATTTACCATCAGCAACAATGTCATCTAATTTAACCAGGCCTGACCGCAACAAAGGAACGGCAGCCAATAAAATGCTGGTTGGATAGCAGCCCGGATTCGCAATGACTTTGGCTTGTTGAATCTGTTCACGAAACAGTTCAGGCAAACCATAAGCCACCGCCCCCATTAACTCAGGGCAGGTATGTTCCAAACCATACCATTTTGACCAAATTGAAAGATCTTCAACCCGAAAATCAGCCGCCAAATCAATGACTTTAACCCCTGCTGCAACCAAACTGGGCGCCATCTCCATCGCCACACCGTGCGGCGTGGCAAAAAAGACCAAATCACACCCGATTAATACGGCTTCTGATGGTTCCGTAAAAGCCAAATCATAATAACCCCGTAAATTCGGATACATGTCAGCAACGGCTACCCCTGCTTCACTACGAGAGGTAATTGCCACCACTTCAATAGCCGGATGTTTTGCCAGTAACCTTAATAACTCAACACCGGTATAGCCCGTACCCCCAACAATACCTACTTTATATGTCATTTGTTTCATTCAGTCTCTTCCATCTATAAGAAAACCCATTCTATCACTGTTATGATTTGAACGAAATCTAAGGATATTATAGGCAAAAAAAGCCCCTCAAGAAGAGGGGCTTTTTGGTAACACAAGGGTTTTGTGCGACTGAATTACATCATACCGCCCATACCACCCATACCGCCCATACCACCAGCTGCAGCATCTACACCATTATCTTTCGATGGTAAGTCTGCAATGGCTGCACCCGTGGTCAGAACCAAACCAGCCACTGATGCGGCATTTTGCAAGGCTGAACGAGTGACTTTAGCCGGATCAATAATCCCTGCTGCAATCATATCAACATAGGTTTCGGAGGCTGCATCAAAACCGATATTAACATCAGATTCCATTACCTTGTTAACAATCACAGAACCTTCTAAGCCGCAGTTTGCTGCAATTTGGCGCATAGGCTCTTCCATTGCACGCAGTGCAATTTCAATCCCGACTTGTTGGTCGTCATTATCCCCTTTAACCTGAACATTCGCACGGGCGCGAACCAGCGCAACACCGCCCCCGGCCACAATCCCTTCTTGAACGGCTGCACGCGTTGCATGTAATGCATCATCAACACGGTCTTTTTTCTCTTTCATTTCCATTTCCGTTGCCGCGCCCAGTTTAATAACGGCAACACCACCGGCTAATTTGGCCAAGCGTTCTTGTAACTTTTCCTTATCATAGTCAGACGTGGTATTTTCAACCTGAGACTTGATTTGTGCACAACGCGCTTCAATATCCGCTTTTGCACCCGCTCCATCAATGAGTTTGGTATTATCTTTACCAACGACTGCAGACTTGGTTTCACCCAACATATCTAAGGTGATATTTTCAAGCGTCAGCCCCACTTCGTCAGAAATCACGGTACCACCCGTCAAAACAGCCATATCTTGCAACATCGCTTTACGACGCTCACCGAACCCGGGCGCCTTCACCGCTGTTGCCTTGACAATGCCACGCATATTATTGATCACTAAGGTCGCTAGCGCTTCACCATCGACATCTTCTGCAATAATCAATAACGGACGGCCTGCTTTAGAAACCGCTTCTAAGGTTGGCAATAATTCACGAATATTAGAGATTTTCTTATCGTGCAATAAAATGTATGGGTTTTCTAATTCCGCAACCATTTTCTCTTGATTGGTCACAAAATAGGGTGATAAGTAACCACGATCAAACTCCATCCCTTCAACAACGACTAACTCATCATGCAATGAAGACCCTTCTTCAACAGTAATCACGCCTTCTGTTGAGACCTTTTCCATCGCATCGGCAATCATTTTGCCAACTGCGGCATCTGAATTCGCCGAAATGGTACCAACCTGAGCAATCGACTCAGAAGTTGTACAAGGCACAGCCATTTTTTTAATTTCTTCCACAACAGCATCTACAGCTTTATGAATCCCTCTATTCAAATCCATCGGATTCATCCCTGCAGCAACGGATTTCATCCCTTCACGAACAATGGATTGCGCCAAAACCGTTGCAGTGGTGGTGCCATCGCCTGCAACGTCATTGGTTTGAGAGGAGACCTCTTTCACCATTTGAGCACCCATATTCATAAACTTGTCTTCAAGTTCAATTTCGCGAGCAACGGTGACACCATCTTTGGTGACTGCCGGTGCGCCAAATGATTTTTCAATCACCACATTACGACCTTTTGGCCCAAGTGTGACTTTAACAGCATCTGCCAATATATTAATGCCTTCAACCATCTTTTCGCGTGAATCCATTCCAAATCTTACGTCTTTTGCCATCTTATAAATCCTTTATATTGTTAGGTTAACCAAATAGTAATCGATCAATAGGTCACTTACTCAATAATTGCGATAATGTCGTCTTCACGCATTACCTTAAGCGCATTACCTTGGTCATCTTTAACTTCCTGTCCAGAATACTGTCCAAACATGACCTTGTCGCCCACTTTCACAGTCATCGTAACGATGCTTCCACTATCAGATGCCTTTCCAGGACCAACAGCCACCACTTCACCGATATTTTCTTTTTCTTGTGCTGAACCAGGAAGCAAAATCCCCCCGGCAGATTCTTTTTGTTCTTCTACTTGTCGAATCACAACACGATCATGTAGCGGTTTAATGTTCATTCTTTTCTCCTAATAATAAATAAATCAAAGCGTTAGACTACCAAAAAAGGTTTTAATTAGCACTCAAGCAATGAGAGTGCTAATAATTGTATTGATTGATTAATCAGTGTCAACCCTTATAGTGGCAAACGAATTATTTTCAAGAGACTGGCGGAAAAAAAATTCGCTAATAACCTTTAGTGCCCTTTCATAAAATATTTGGAGCACAACAGTAAGACAGGATGTCTGGACAAGCTTATCCATCCAACAAAAACACCCAAAAAAATAGATAAAAATGACTAGGCCTTATATGTTGACGTGTTCTCTGAAATAAAGAGAATTTACTAAGGACGCTAAGTAAAGGGAAGTGAGATCTTGTGACCAGGCCAAGGTTAATAAGCCTGATGCCCAGATTAAGACCACTTCCCCACGCACTATAAACTGTACGGTA
>PEWX01000091.1 GCA_002779995.1 Piscirickettsiaceae bacterium CG07_land_8_20_14_0_80_44_28 | reverse complement strand
AAACATCACCACATTATCTTCTTTGCCATTCCAAATCTTAAGATAAGTCCCCTCTTTATAGCCATGATCTTGTCGAAACCTGTTTAACACATGCTTGGCCATATAAATCTGGTACAACTGCTCAAAGCTCAATTCGGCAATCTGACAGCTATTAAAAAAGGCTTCCGCTAAAGTCGCTAGATATTCTTCGGTCACGTCGGTATTTTGCAAAGCAATCGCCATCATCATTTCATAGATCCGAACTTGAGCGGATGTTGATAAATGAGTCAAGTCATATTCATCCGAATCCGTACTATCCGCTAAGGCTTTATTGAACAATTCAGCCGCCTTATCCGATTCAAAATGTGCCAATGCCAAACTCAATAGGAAATGCCAAATATCGACTAATTCAACGCGAACATTTTCAATATCGACTTGCGCATCCACACTTTTCCAATGCTTCCACGGATAACTGTCAATCAACTCTGCCGCTTCCATAACGATACAGCGTCGCCAATCAATTTCTTTGCCTAAATGGGTCACCCCCGAACGCCAATCCGTACCATTGGTCAATTCATTTAAAGTATTTTGCATCGTCAGCATTTCTTGGATGGCAGGAAGTTTTTGCATCTTTACCTCTTAACGTGATTTTTAGGATTGGGAATTTCGGAAAAAATTAGCACTCAAACGGGTTAAAACCACCAGGCCTTTATGCCCCTTGTGGGTATGGTGGTTTTAGACGTCACTCTTATATTTACGCTCATCTTCATTGAGCAAATAAGTCTCAAAACCAAATACTTTACCCGCCCAAATAAACATCAACCACACCATCAGGCCAAATGCCAAATAGCCAAAATAACCTTCTAAAGGCATTTCAGAGAAGAGGTGAATCACATTAACGTAAGGCACGTCATACACCCAATAGTTTGGATTCGCAATCGGATCGGTTGGATGGGCACTGCCGAAATTCCACATTTCCCAAAAGAAACCGTTGAATAAAGAAGACAGTGCAATCAAAATCATCGGGCTCCAGTTGCCCTTTGCCAATTCACTTAGCGGAGATGGAATCTTCATAATAACCAACACCCCAGCGAAAACCATCATCGTGCCGATCCAAAGCGCCCAAAACAATGGATAAGGGAAAAACACCATCAAAACGATCAATGCCAAGCCAACCATTAATAAAGGATACCCTGGTAGTTTGACTTTGGGGCCATCAGAGTATTTGACTGCCAATTTAGGAAAGGTATGTAACAAGGTGTACCACTCAAACACCGCTGGCCAAACGGTGGTATAGGCGATCAAAAATAGAATGACCACTTCTGTATGGAATAACGCGGGAATCAATACTGAATTCGGGTAATACCAGTTACCCAATGCAAAGTAATCAAAATACTCGAAATAGAACCAGGCAAACATCGACACCACAAGCGTAATGATAACGAGTTTTGGTTTTTTACTCATCAACGAATAGCCACCACTTCTTGAATAAACCAGACCGTCAATCACGGTAATAAAGCCCCACCAGAGTGGGGTAAATGCGATATAAACCAGCTCGATATATTGCTCAGGTCTAGCCCACATCAAATACCAAAAAACGACGGTGACGACCGTCCCTAACCAAAACCACCAAGGCAAGGGTTTGCGGTCATAAGGTGACGGTGGCTCAACGGGTTTAAAACCGAATTTTTGCGGGAACACTAAAAAAATAACCAGTAATATTTCGATGACCATAAGCGCAAGGAATACCCAGAGGTTAAAACCCGGCGTTGACGGTTCTAAAATTTGTAAAGGCGGAAACACCCCAAAACCAGGCGGTAAATGATCGGCATAGGCAAACCATGAAGCAATCAATGGCGCAATGGTTAAGATAATGATCGGTAAGATCAACCCTTTTTTTGACGAATTCATAGTAACGACTCCATATTAAACTTGTGATGGATTTACATTTTCCGTTTTTCGACGCTGTTTATTTTCGTACATTCGCATATCGGCTAGCAGCTTCAAGTCCGAGGTACTCTCCACCTCATACATAAAAGCTGTACCCGAGCTGGCACCCGAATTTTCAAACCCCGTTTCTCGCATTTTGTGTATCACATTGTCTATCAATGTCTTCACAAAATGCGTATTACCAGCCGGACAAGTAACCGCGAATTCATCGCCACCCAATCGGTAAATATTTCCATGACCTTCCATGCCCTGCTTCATTAAATTGGCAAACACAGATAGCATTTCGTCACCTTTTGCATGCCCAAAGCGGTCGTTATATAACTTTAGGTTATCCATATCGATGTAGGTTAAAGAGGCTTCTTTTACGACTGACGAGTCCAATTCAACTTCCAAAGCATAGCGGTTTGGAATTTGAGTCAACGAATCGGTATGAGCTAACTTCTTGTTATGATCAAGACTCAGCAACATATTCATACGTTCACGGTACAGTTCGCCAACTTGATAGGTCATTACCAGTGCAAGTAGAATGACCTCCATAGCGACAGACGCCAAACCATAATGCTCCACAAAAAGCGTATTTGAGCTTAACTGCGTGGGAATC
>PEWX01000049.1 GCA_002779995.1 Piscirickettsiaceae bacterium CG07_land_8_20_14_0_80_44_28 | reverse complement strand
AGTTATTTCCGTTAATTTCGAGCATCACCGTTTCAATGTTGTCGGATTTGATTTGCTGGTGGTAGCGAAGTCCGACAGGCTGCTAGGCAGTATTGGTTTAAGTCATGTTGATGTGGTACGTCCGATTAGCGTGGCGGTGTTAACGACAGGCAATGAGTTACTCATGCCCGGAGAAGCGCCTCAAACCGGGAAAATTTATAATGCTAATCGGGGTATGCTGCATGCCTTGTTACAACAGTTGGGGGCTGAGATAGTTGATTTGGGCCAAGTCAGAGATAGCTTGGATGAAACGGTTACAGCCTTTAAAAAGGCTGCGGAAATTGGCGATCTGATTATGACCACGGGGGGCGTTTCAGCGGGTGAAGAAGACCATGTGAAAGCAGCCATTGACCAATTAGGCAGTTTACAAATGTGGAAAGTGAATATGAAACCCGGTAAGCCGATTGCATTTGGCCATGTTAATGCGACGCCGCTGATTGGTTTACCCGGCAATCCTGTTTCGGCCTTTGTGGGCTTTAATCTGTTTGCTATGCCCATTTTGCTTAAGATGCAGGGTGTGGAAACCCCTTTGCCTCAACCGATTTATATGCCTGCCGGATTTAACCGTGAGCAGCCTGCACGAAAGCGTGAGTTCTTGCGTGGCCATTTAACCAATGTGGTGAATGCGGGTCGACCTTTAACGCAAATTCAACTTTACCAAGATCAAGGTGTGGGATTAATGCGTGCCACAGAATGGGGACAAGGTTTGGTTGATATTCAAGTGGGTCAAACGGTTTCAGTTGGAGATTTATTGCCTTTTTATCCGTTAACATCATTGCGATAAAACCATGGTTAAAGTTGCTAAAATGGCCAGGCCTGGCCATTTTTTAACATCAAGATGCTTTTATTTGGCGTGGTAAGCGGGACTGAGTTCGGTAACGGCTTTAATAAAGGCTCCCGCATGTTCCGGATCGATTTCCGGATGAATACCATGTCCCAGGTTAAAGATATGACCTGAGCCATGACCATATTTTTCTAAAATCACCGCCACTTCTTCACGAATGCGTTCAGGTGATGCATATAAAATACAAGGATCCATATTCCCTTGCAATGCGACTTGATGCCCGACTCTTGCTCGTGCTTCATCCATATCCGTCGTCCAGTCTACGCCTATGGCATCACAGCCTGTTTGTGCAATACTTTCCAACCACTGGCCGCCACCCTTGGTAAATAAGATAACGGGTACCTTACGGCCATCATTTTCACGTTTTAAACCCTCTACAATTTTTGCCATATAACGCAAAGAGAAAGTTTTATAGTCGCGAGGCGTTAAAACGCCGCCCCAAGTATCAAAGATTTGAACCGCTTGGGCACCGGATTCAATTTGTGCATTTAAATAAGCAATGACCGAATCTGCCAACACATCCAGAATATGGTGCAGGGTTGCCGGCTCGTCAAACATCATCGCCTTGATTTTTGAATAGGTTTTGCTGGAGCCGCCTTCAACCATATAGGTTGCGAGTGTCCAGGGGCTACCGGAAAAACCAATTAGCGGTACGCGACCATTCAATGCTTTGCGGATGGTACTAACGGCATCCATGACATAGCCAAGTTCAGAAGCCATATCCGGCACATAGAGTTTTCTGGCATCGGCAAGGGTTCTCACCGGCTTATCAAAGACCGGGCCTTCTCCTTTGGAAAATCTTAAACCCAATCCCATGGCATCGGGGATCGTGAGAATATCGGAGAATAATATGGCGGCATCTATCGGAAAACGCTCTAGCGGCTGTAAGGTGACTTCACAGGCTAACTCCTTATTACGGCACAGATCCATAAATGATCCCGCTTGTTGGCGTGTTGCACGATATTCAGGAAGGTAACGCCCTGCTTGACGCATCATCCAAACTGGAGTGCGATCTACAGGTTCTTTTAGTAGGGCGCGCAAAAAACGATCATTTTGTAGTTCCGCCATAGGGAGTCCTTTCAGTCTAAGAGTTTAAAAATAACGAGTATTTTAACGGTTGATGAGGGCGATGTGTTATTAAATCTTACTAAGATACCCTCTTGAGCGTATTTGATGAGGGTTTGGCGTGTTTCCATTACCGATGTAGCGGATTTAAAAGGTCTATGGCAAAAGGTGAGTGGACTTTAACGTACATGGCGCGTTGGTATAAAAAACCAAACCCTCGTGCTTCAATGACTTTGCCTTCTAAAGCTTTAATGGCGTTATAGTCAAATTTATCCCAGTCTTCTTTGCGAATGCGAATCCCTGTCGTATCCATATTAAGAATATAATTATTGCCGGTTTTCATCACCTTTATAATTTTGCCACGATAGATATGATAACCAACGGTTTTACTATCAAGCTTTGAAGATTCCGCAATAGGATAATTTAGCTGTGGGTTGTCTTGCTGTAACGACCAAATCCCAATTTGGTTTTTGCGAGCTTTAGCTTCTGCCTGATAATAGCATTTTTGGTGGAGATTATTGGGTGGCGTGGATTTGGCAAGTGCATAACCGCTTTCAAGAACCAGTTTTTGTAAGTTAACAACCTGCTCGCCTTGTTTGACAAATAAGTGGGCATAAGGGCGGTTGAAGTTATCTAAGCGTGCAGCATCATATTCCACGCCGACTTCGGTGTTGTGGTTGGCTAATAAGCGGTTTAAGTTTTTTTGAGAGGCTTTTGCTAAGGGCTGGCCTTGGGTATTGAATTTCGTTTTGATTTCAATTTGAGGGGCTTCTACACCGATTAAACGGTATTTTTGATTTTGTATATTGACGATATCTCCCGATAACGCAAAGGACGCTTTGACCCAAACATCAATTTTTTGGGGCGCACAGTCGTCTGCTTGTGCTGTTGATGCACAGGTAGTGAGCAAGAGTCCTAGAAAAAGTTTAGGGTAGGCTGTCGGTATCCATTTCATAAAAGCATTGTAACGACTTTTGAATGGATTGGAAAACGAAAAAAGGCCTAAATAGGCCTTTTAACAGAATCGCACAAAGGGTTTTGTGAAATTGTTTATTTGCGTAACCCGTATTTTTGACGGAATTTTTCGACGCGTCCTTCGGTATCAACCAATGATTGTTTCCCGGTAAAGAAAGGGTGAGATGCACTGGAGACTTCGATACGAACGACAGGATATTCGTTGCCGTCTAAAGTAATGGTCTCGCCAGATGTTTTTTTAATGGTAGAACGTGTTAAAAAAGTTTCACCGGTTGAAATGTCCTGGAAAACGACGTCTTTATATTCTGGATGAATGCCTGCTTGCATGATGACGGTCCATTGTTTTAGTAGTTTCTAAGGGGATTCATGATTAAATGAACCAATAAATGTTGATTTGGTAATTTTTTGACCCTGTCAAACAAAAGAAAACTACAGTTGTTAAAAAAGAAAGCGAAATTATAGAGCTAAAAAAATAAATTGCAAGCGAAATCCTATCTAAATAAACGATTTTGCTTGAAAAATTATCGTTTCATCGCTGTAAATAACTCTTCATTGGTTTTGGTGACTTTGAGTTGGTCAATCAAGGTTTCAATGGCTTCTACTTCATTATTGAGGCCTTGAAGGAAACGACGCAAAATCCAAATGTTCTGAAGCTCATCCGGTGTTGTCAGTAATTCTTCCTTACGGGTTCCTGATTTTTCAATATTAATGGCCGGGAACACACGTCTTTCCGCAATCGAACGAGAAAGATGTAATTCCATATTACCGGTTCCCTTGAATTCTTCAAAAATGACTTCATCCATTTTTGAACCCGTATCAACCAAGGCGGTGGCGATAATCGTAAGAGAGCCACCTTCTTCAATATTTCGGGCAGCACCAAAAAAACGTTTTGGGCGGTGTAATGCATTGGCATCAACACCACCGGTTAAGATTTTACCGGATGAGGGAACCACGGTGTTGTAAGCTCGAGCAAGGCGGGTAATGGAATCCAGCAAAATGACCACGTCAGTTTTATGTTCAACAAGACGCTTGGCTTTTTCAATCACCATTTCTGCGACTTGTACGTGACGAGTGGCGGGTTCATCAAAGGTTGATGATATGACTTCGCCTTTAACCGTTCGTTGCATTTCAGTCACTTCTTCCGGACGTTCATCAATCAACAACACAATTAAGTAAGCGTCGGGATAGTTTTCTGCAATAGACTGCGCGACTTGTTGCAAAATAACGGTTTTACCGGATTTGGGTGGTGCAACAATTAAGCCACGTTGTCCCTTTCCAAAAGGGGCAGCAATATCAATGATTCGGGTGGTGATGTCTTCTGTGCTTCCATTGCCCAATTCCATTTTCAAGCGATCTTGCGCATGCAACGGCGTCAGGTTTTCAAAAGCGATTTTTTTGCGGGCAACATCCGGGTCTTCAAAGTTAATTTTCTCAACTTTCAATAATGCAAAATAACGCTCTCCTTCTTTCGGTGGGCGTATTTTCCCTTGAATGGTGTCGCCTTTACGCAGACCAAATCGTCTAATTTGACTGGGAGAAACATAGAGATCATCGGGGCCGGCAAGGTAAGAACCATCTCCTGCGCGTAAAAAGCCAAAGCCATCCGGAAGGATTTCCAGCACGCCTTCGCCATAAATATCTTCACCACTTTTTGCATGCGCTTTTAAAATGGCAAAGATAATGTCTTGTTTCTTTAATCGAGCTAGGTTATCTAGCCCTTTTTCAGCAGCTGTCTCTAACAGTGCGGCGGCTGACATTTTTTTTAGATCGTTTAAATTCATAGGGTTAACTTCTTTTGAAATAATATTATGGCTTGGAAAAAGAGTTGGATTTGAAGGCTAAAAGGAAAAGTTTGTTACTGCAGGTCTGGCTTATGCAGCGCTCATAACATGAGCGCTGATTTTGAAAAAGGCGTTTATAGGTTGTCATCCAAAAATGCAGTTAATTGCGATTTTGAAAGGGCTCCCACTTGTGTTGCATCAACTTCACCATTTTTGAAAAGTACCAAAGTTGGAATGCCTCTGACACCATATTTTGGTGGCGTAGCAGGGTTCTCGTCAATATTCAGCTTGGCGACTTTAACTTTGCCCGTATATTCACCGGCAACTTCGGCAAGGATGGGGGCAATCATTTTACAAGGACCGCACCATTCTGCCCAAAAATCGACTAAAACCGGGATGTCGGACTGTAATACTTCGCTGTCAAAACTTGCGTCAGAAGTCGCAATCATGTTATCGCTCATAAAGATGTCTCCTTAAAATATTATAATTTCCGGTACTGAAAACGAATCCCATAAATGGATACGATTATGCCTTAATAAACAGAGGGTGCCGGAATGAAGGTATGAATTCACCAACAGAAACCTAACAGAGTCGAAAAGACTATATTTATAGTAGGGTGAAGGTTAATTTTCTAATTTTGATAATTATTACATTCTCTCAAGAATGATTGCAAGAAAAAACTCAATTATTTTTGAGAGTTTTTAATTTAGTCAGCGAGACAGGGTTAAATCCCTTAGGATAAGCAGCAAACCGAAAAGGAACGACGAAGGCAATGGATATTTCTTACATATTAGAGGATTTAAATGATGCACAGCGTGATGCCGTCACATTAGAGAATCAGCATGGGCTGATTTTGGCTGGTGCAGGCAGTGGCAAAACGCGAGTGCTGGTGCATCGCATTGCTTGGATTATCGAGGTGATGCGGGTTTCAGCCTATCATATTTTAGCGGTGACTTTTACCAATAAAGCGGCCAAAGAAATGCGGGGTCGTGTTGACGCCTTGATTGGCAATCAATCACAGGGCATTACCTTGGGAACCTTCCATGGTATTGCATACCGTTTACTACGCGCGCATTACCAAGAAGTCGGCTTGCCGCAATCCTTTCAAATTTTGGATGCAGATGATCAAAAGCGGGTCATTAAACGACTTTTAAAGGCGCACGAATTGGATGAAGCGCAATGGCCTCATCGACAAGTTCAGGCCTTTATTAATAGTGAAAAAGAAGAGGGGCGACGCCCACATCATATTGATGCAGGGCATAATCCTTATGTTCAGCAAATGGTGGCCTTATATCAGGCTTATGAAACACAATGTCAAAGATCAGGCCTGGTCGATTTTGCTGAATTACTGTTGCGTGCGCACGAATTGTGGCTGAAAAACCCTCAAGTATTGGCGCACTATCAGGCTCGATTTAACTATATATTGGTGGATGAGTTTCAAGATACCAATAGCCTGCAATATGCTTGGTTAAGGGTTTTAGCGGGCGGGATCGGTAAGCTTTTTATTGTGGGGGATGATGACCAATCAATTTATGGCTGGCGCGGTGCAAAAATCGAAAATATCCGTCGCTTTTCAGAAGATTTTTGCGATGTTAAGACGGTTCGATTAGAGCAGAATTATCGCTCCACCGGCATGATTTTGGCGGCAGCGAATCATTTAATCGCACACAACCAAGATCGTATGGGTAAACATTTATGGAGTGCCGGAGATGCGGGTGATCCCATTCAATTGTATGAAGCCTTTAATGAAATAGATGAAGTGCGTTATGTCTGTAATCAGATTGAAGCTTGGTGTGAACAAGGGGGTAAACGTTCAGGTGTGGCGGTGCTGTATCGTTCCAATGCTCAATCTCGTAATATGGAGCAAGCGCTTATTCAAGCTCAAATTCCTTATCGAGTCTATGGTGGTTTGCGATTTTATGACCGAGCAGAAATTAAAGATGTACTGGCTTATTGTCGACTGCTGGTGAATCGAACCGATGATGCGGCTTTCGAGCGAGTTTACAATCACCCACCAAGAGGCATTGGCAATAAAACCATAGAGCAGATTCGTGCCATGGCAAGAGCCGAACAGGTGTCACTTTGGCAGGCAGCGAAACAGTTGGTGGATGCCGGGCTGACTGCAAGAGCGAAAACCGCCGTGATGGGGTTTTTATCGCTAATAGAGGTCTTGGATGAACAAACCACAGACACCGCTTTATCAGACTTAATGATTCAGGTCATTGCGCGTTCCGGCTTGCAGTTGTATTTTGAAAAAGATACCTCTGAGCAAGGACAAAGCCGGTTAGAAAATATTGATGAACTGATCAATGCCGTTACCGGCTTTAAACCGATGGCAACAACGGAAGGTTTAGATGCGCAACCGGAAGCCATGGCGGCATTTGAGATGAATCAGTTTGATTCGCCTTTGGCTGAATTTTTAGCGCAGGCTGCATTAGAAGCCGGTGAGCAACAAGCCGATAAATGGGATGATTGTGTGCAGCTCATGACTCTCCATGCCGCTAAAGGGTTGGAATTTCCATTGGTGTTTATGATTGGTTTAGAGGAGGGGTTATTTCCTTCTCAGCAGTCTCAAGAAGATGCCTATCGTTTGGAAGAAGAAAGGCGTTTAGCTTATGTCGGCATTACCAGAGCAGAGCAAAAACTGGTGATTTGTTATGCGAATCGACGACGATTACATGGTTCGGAGTTTTACCCTATGCCATCGCGGTTTATTAAAGAATTGCCGAGCGATTGTGTGCAAGTGGTCAGGTTGACTGGCTCCGTCCAGGCCTATGGTCAAGCCGGTTATCATTCATCCTCTCGCCAACCTAGCCAAGTAAATGAAACGGGGTTCGGGGTGGGTGAAAATGTCTTTCATCAAAAGTTTGGACAGGGCATGGTGATGGCAACCGAAGGTGCGGGAGAGCATGCCCGTGTTCAGGTCAATTTTAAACACGCCGGTACAAAATGGCTGGTGACGGCTTTTGCTAAATTGGAAAAGTGTTGATGTTGGACAGGTTTTATCGGTGACTAAAAGGACAGGAAAGATGAACACTACTACTCAGTCTTCTGTGGCGCGGCCTTGGTTTTCTTTAGAAAATCATCAGCCGATCGCTGCATGGCAGTCAAAGACAGCCGTGGTGGTGGGTGGGGGGTTGGCCGGAGCCACCGTTGCCTATCGATTGGCGCAAATGGGCTGGAAGGTGACGGTGCTGGAAATGCAAGGGGCGGTATCTCAACAAGCGTCAGGCAATTTGGCGGGAGCCATTCATCCTTTAGTGACTGCCGATTGGAATTTACGGAGCCAATTTTATGCTAAAGGCTTAGAGTCGACGTTACGTTGGCTACAACCTTGGTGGAAAAACGGTAATATTCGAGGCGCGCAAAATGGGTTAATGCAATTGGCGATGTCAGCAACGATGGTGAAACGATTACAAGCCGGCTTAGAGGTGATGCCTGAAAACTTCGCCATTTGGCAAACGCCCCAACAGGCAAGTGAGCAAATGGGCACCTTGACAAAATATGGCGGGCTTTATTTCCCGCAAGGCGGTTGGGTGCAGCCAAAATCGGTGGTCGAAAATTGTTTAAGTCATGATTATATTGACGTCAAACTGCACCAAACGGTTGAGGATGTTCAGCTTTTAAACATGGGTGCTAACCCAAAAAATGACCAGGCCTGGCGGGTTTTGACGGCAACCAGTCATTATGATGCATCGGTGGTGGTGGTGGCTACGGGGGCACTAGATGCACGACTGAATGCCAAGCTGCAACTGCCGGTTCGGCCGGTCAAAGGTCAGGTTTCGCATTTTGGGAAATCCGAAATCAACAGCGCATTAAAAACCACGGTAACGCATGAAGGTTACAGTGTGTGCGGGGATTTTGGTCAAGCAAGTCAAGTGGTTGCCATCAGTGGCGCGACTTTTGAAGCACCCAATATGACCAACCATTTATCCTTTGCTTCGCAGCAGCATAATAAAACATTGGCGACAAAAGCCTTACCAAACTGGCTTCAATCAGGTGATTCAGAATGCTTGGCCGGTAACGTTGGGTTTCGACCGACAACGCCAGACCATTTGCCGATTTTTGGTGAAGTGCCGGACTGGGGTTGGATGGCAGCATCCTATTTACAAAAGAATCCATCTCATGCGGAACATTTTTATCCAAAACAACGTTACCAGCAAGGTTTGTATGTGTCGAATGGTCATGGCGCAAGGGGCTTGATGTCGGCTTTTTTGGCGGCAGATGACATTGTGAATAGTTTGACAGGAGGCGCATCGTTATTGCCTGAAACGTTACGCCATGCCGTTCATCCGGCAAGGTTTGCCATTCGTCAATGGCGTAAGGGTCTGCCTCAGAAAAATCATCATGACCAATAGCGGGCAAAACTTCTATCGTCGAGAATGGATTCTTCTCATTTTATGATGTTATTTATAATAAAATACCAATCAATTCATTGTTATGGGGCGTTTGTATGAATAGACGACACTGGCAGCAGCAATTTATAAGGGGGCGTGAATGAAAACCATATTGATTTTAGCATTGGGTGTCGCTATGACGGGATGTGCTTCCCTATCTTCTTTTTTTTCCTTTGGAAAGCAACAACAGCAGGTTGCTGAGGTAAAAAAAATTGAATTGCCGGCGATGATTTATGTCGAAGCCAAGCTGAAGGCCTTGCCGGAAGCCACCGACACCAAAGAAAAAGCGGTCGCCTTAGCCAGGAAACGATTGAATCAACAGGTTTTTCAGAATTATCGAAATATCGATCTTGTTAAAAGGAGTGAAGGCGCAACTGCATTTGAGTTGGCGTTAACAAAAGCCATTTATGCGGAGATACCGAAGCCCAGTTTGGCACAAGTCATCGAAGAAAAGCCTGTACAAAATCCAGAGACGGGTGAGGTGACTGCGGTCGTTAAGGTGACCAGAGCCGAGGTCATCAAGTCACAAATGAGTCGTTTATATTTGTTGGACGGGAAATTGCGACAGCATTTGCATGTCACCGGTAAAGGGTCAAAGCTGACTCAGCTCATTGCATTGTTACCCGCCGCTCCTGTTTTAATGGAAAGACGTTTGTTGATAGCGGATTTGGAAGCCATGAGTGGTGAAACGTTGGCTTTACCGAATGAGAATTTAGCTAAGCTGATGGAAAATCAGATTGAACGATTGATTGATCAGTTGGTGATTAGTTTGGATGCCATGACCCCGGAGTCGGCCGCTTTTGAGTCGGGTTTAAAGAAAGCGTTAGCGGAAAAAGGGTTTAATATGTCGGCAAGAAAGCCGGATTTAACCTTTAAGTATTTTATTGAACTCGAAGGTAAAGAGGTGATTGGCGATATTGAAATGCTTAATGATGCCAGTAAAACCTACGGAACTGTCTCAGGGCAGTATCAGCAGCAAGCAATGGAATCCCTGGCAAAAGCATCCATGGATGAGTTGGTGCGATCGATGATTGGCTCAATGAAAGCCATCATAAAAGCGCGACACCAAGAAGGTATTCGTAAAAAAGATTTCGGAAAAACTTGAAAAACAGAGAAGATAAAAAAATGAATAAACTACTGCTGTTAATTGTATTGATTGGATTAGGGGCTTTAACCCTTATGTTCGACTGGTTTGGCAGTCGAGACTGGTTAGAAGAAAAGACCGGCCAAGCCCAGTCGGTTTTGGATCAGGTTCAACAGACAGGCGACGAACTTAAAGACTCTATAAAAACACTCAAAAATCTTAAAGAAGGGAATGAATAATATGATAAACAAGGGACTAAAGAGGTTGTCGCAGCTATTCGCTATAGGCTTTGCAAGCAGTTTGCTTCCTGCCTATGCGATTGACGGCCATGCAGGCTTGGATTTATCGCTCGCAAATAATGTGGGTAAGTTCGGTCTTTATTCTTTGCGGGAAACGCCAACCGAAATTACCAATCTGAGCACCAATTTGCTGTTTACCAGTAACGATGATCGTATGATCGATGTGATGGGTGTCTTAACTCGAAAAGGGATGCTGTCTAATAATAATTTAGAGCTAGGGCTAAAAGCAAAGCTATATTACTTAGATCAAAACTCAACAGGCCGTAATTCTTATGGATTGATGCTGGGCGGCATTGCGCGTTATTGGTTGCCCACCAGTGTGCCGACGGCTATTTCCGCAGATTATCTTTATTCTCCAAATATTGTCACGGCAGGGGATGGGCAATCGACGACGGAATATGGATTTAGAGCAGAGTTGAGGATTTTGCCCAGTGCGATTGCCTATGTTGGCTATCGAAAAATCCTAGCTGATTTTGGTTTGCCGGGTAGTTATAAAGTCGATGGCAATCCGCATGTTGGGGTGACGATTTCTTTTGATGGCTATTGATATAGGCACTTTGGTTTTAAAGTCTTAACCCTCAAATCCTGGAATTTTGTCGTGATCCACTTCATCGATTTGTTCGGGTTTTAAATGCGCTTTGGCATAGTCCAGATAGACTTTTTCACGGATAAAGAGGTTAAAGAGCTCGCCATTGATATGCCCCTCTTTTTTCATAAAGCCTAAAATTCTCAAGCTTTCCGATAGGGTTTTGGCTTTTTTGTAAGGACGGTCACCTGCCGAAAGCGCTTCAAAAATATCCGCAATGCCCATTATGCGCGCGGGAATAGACAGTTGCGATTCCGTCAAGTGGTTTGGGTAGCCTTGGCCATCCATGCGTTCATGGTGGCCGCCGGCAATTTCTGCAACATGACGAAGTTCTTTTGGGAAGGGTAAAATGCTGAGCATATCGATAGATATGGCGGCATGATCTTGCATGATTTCTCGTTCTTCATCGTTTAGGGTGCCGCGTTCAATTTTGAGATTAGTGGCCTCTTCCAAGCTTAAGAAAGGAACCACCTCCCCTTCTAGGGTTTGAATGGTTTGCTGCTCCCAGCGTTCGACAAATTCAAGGTCTTTAGGGTCTAAGAATTCGCCACCGGAATTAATGTGATTCAAATGCTGGTATTGTTTTAAATAATGTGCCTGAGTTGCCTGAATTTCTGTTTTTGGAATGCCGTATTTTTCAGCAAGGTCTTGAAAGGCTTTGACATTAAATCGCGTTTTGATTTCTTCAATTCGATCAAATATGGTTTCTAATTTGGTGGATTTATCCATGATATATTCAGGCGTTGCCAACTTACCACAATCATGGAGCCATGCGGCGGTTTTGATTTCAAATAACTGCGCCTCATTTAATGAGAAGTCTTTAAAATCGGGGTGTTGAGAGCGGTTAGCGGCTTGTGCCAATAGCATGGTCAAAATCGGAACACGCTTACAATGTGAACCCGTATAAGGCGATTTTTTATCGATGGCATCGGCGACCAGTTGGCTGAAGGCTTCAAACAGTTGTTTATGTTCATTAATAAGTTGCCGGTTTGTTAAAGCCACCGACGCTTGTGAAGCAAGTGAACTGGCCAAGCTTTTCGATTCTTCAGAAAAAGCGATGGTTTGACCATTATCATCTTTGGCATTGATCAGCTGGAGCACGCCAATTGTGTCATTGTCAAAATTTTTCAACGGAATGGTGAGCATTGACTGGGTGCGGTAATGCATGGCCTGGTCAAAATTCAGAGCGCCTTTAAAGTCAAAGTTTTCATCTGTATAGATATCTTCAATGTTCACCGTTTGCTGCTTAATGGCAACATAACTGGCAACGGTAGACAGGTTGTCAGTATTATCGGTATTTCTCAATAGAATGGGGTCAAGTGTAACGGGTTGAGGGTGGGTGCCCCCTAATTGAATATTGAGACTGGTGTTTTGCAGAACATCAAAGTGCAATTCATTATGGTTGGCCAGCCGATACAACGTGCCGCCGTCTGCCTCTGTTAACAGTTGCGCACTGGTTAAAATTTGTTCCATCAGTTTAGCGGTGTCGCTTTGTGCAGATAGCGCGATACCGACTTGATTCAGTTGGTCAATTTTCTTGAAAAGGGATGCACTCATTGCTGGATCTGGCCTTAAAAATGAACTCTAGTTTGACATATTTTGTTTATACTGTAAATTATTACGAATTTTATTATCAATTTTTTGCGGGGCTGAAAAGGTTAGAACGTTATGGAGCTAAGGGTTTTAGGGTGTAGCGGCGGCATTGCATCTGGGCAAGCCACAACCGCATTTTTGGTAGACAAGACGCTCCTAGTGGATGCTGGAACCGGGGTGGGGAATTTATTGCCCCAAGAAATGTCAAAAATTGATTCGATTTTATTAACGCACAGTCATTTGGATCACATTTCACATTTACCTTTTTTGTTGAATACGTTGATTGGTACGGGTCATCCAACCATTCAAGTTTATGCGTTAAAAGAAACGCTTGAAGCCTTGCAAGATCATATTTTTAACAATATTATCTGGCCAGACTTTACGCAACTGCCTTCTATTGCAACGCCTTCCGTTAAGCTGAATGCCATTGAGGTTGGGCAAACCATTAGCATTGGTGATAAACAGGTGGTGGTTTTGCCTGCATTTCATTCTGTTCCCTCGGTGGGGTATTGGGTTGGGAATGATCAAGCGGCTTTTGCTTTTAGTGGAGACTGTTCTGAAAATGATGTTTTTTGGGAGACGCTGAATAATTTACCCCCTGTCGATATGTTGATTGTTGATAATCAATATACCGATGAAGAAAAAGCCATTAGTGCTCTGGCAAAACATTATTATCCTGTCTCCTTGGCAAAAGACTTGCAAAAACTGACTTATCAGCCACCTGTTTATATCTCACACCTCCCCACAGTGAATGCCGATGCGGTTATTACGGAAATTTATTGTGATCTAGCGCCTTGGTCGCCGAAGTTATTGAAGACTGGCGCGCGATACCAATTAAGTGCAAAAGATAATCTGTCTGATGCTCAGATGTCAGCTGAATCGTAAGGGGATGTTGGTAAGATGACGCCGAAAATTGGCTTGATTATTATTGGTGATGAAGTGCTCTCCGGAAAGCGACAAGACAAGCATTTGCATCAGGCAAATCAGCTTTTAAAGCCGAGAGGTTTGGCATTGAGCTGGGTCAAAATTGTCGGCGACGAGCCTGGGTTTTTAACAGAGGTGTTGGCCGACAGTTTTCGCAGTGGCGATTGGGTGTTTTGTTTTGGTGGTATTGGGGCAACACCGGATGATCGAACACGTCAGGCAGCAGCGAAAGCCTTAGGCGTTCCGATTGCGCGTCATCCGGATGCGGTGAAAGAAATTGAAGAGCAATTTGGTGAGGCGGCTTATCCGCAACGGATTCATATGGCTGAATACCCGCAAGGCGCAGCCATCATTCCGAATAGCTATAATCGGGTGCCTGGCTTTAGTATTGGCAACCACCATTTTATGCCCGGATTTCCAATGATGGCCAAACCGATGATGGAGTGGGTGCTCAATCACTATTATGCACAATTCAATTCAACCCCTACTGTTGAGAAAACCATTCGATTAATCAATGGTCAAGAGTCTGAATGGGTGGCGTTTATGGAAGATTTTGAGCAGAAATTCCCACAGTTGCGTTTATTTAGTTTACCCAGCATTGCGGATAATGGCGACAGAACCATTGAGATGGGGGTAGAAGGCCAACCAAAAGAGGCCGCCAAAGGCTTAGACGCACTCATTCAAGAAGCAGAAAGTCGTCAGCACCTTTATGAGATTTTATAAAGGGTTTTCGTGGACATCATAAAACAGGATGTTGTGATTATTGGTGCCGGTGCGGCAGGATTAATGTGCGCTGCTACGGCCGGCTATCGGGGACGCTCTGTGTTGGTTTTGGATCATGCGCCCAAAGCGGCCGCTAAAATTCGTATATCCGGTGGTGGAAAATGTAATTTCACCAATCAAACGGTTACCTCTGAAGATTATCTTTGTCACAACCCTCATTTTGTTAAAAGTGCGCTAGCCCGTTACCAACCAGAGGATTTTATTGAACTGGTTGAGCGTCATGGTGTGGATTATGAAGTCCGTGATGCGGGCAAATATTTCTGTGCAAATCGAGCGGGCGATTTAATACACTTGTTATTGACCGAATGTGACTGGGCGGGCGTACAGCTTCAGCTTAAAGAAAATATTGTTCAGGTGGTTGATCTAAAAGCACAGTCCCCTTCATCGAACGAGGCCTATCAAGTCGATACCCAAACACAGCAAATACAGTGTCAGTCACTGGTTATTGCCACCGGAGGGCTTTCGTTTTCAAAATTAAAAGCCAGTGGTTTCGGTTATGATATTGCCAAGCAATTTGGCATGCCTGTCTTGCCAAAACGCCCAGGCCTGGTTCCATTGGTGATGGCGGACAAGTTGCTGGTTTTTTGCCAAAAATTATCAGGGCTTTCTCTTGAAGTGAGCATCACGGTGCAAATGGATACGGGCACTGTTAGCGTGAATGAAGCCATGTTATTTACCCATTTTGGATTCAGTGGGCCTGCGGTGTTAAAAATATCCAATTACTGGCAAGCGGGCAGCGCTTTGGAGATTAATCTGCTTCCTCAATTAAATCTATTGGCGGAATTGCAAAATTTGAAAGCGCGCAATGGCAACTTAAAAACCTGGCTGAATCAGTTTTGGCCGAAAAAATTTACCCAGGCCTGGGCAGAATTCCACACTTTACCCGAAAAATTGGCCGAAACGGCCAATGAACAGTTGGCGATCCTTGCCGAACAGATATCACGCTGGCAAATCTATCCTGCCAAAACAGCCGGCTATGACAAAGCTGAAGTCACGCTGGGCGGCGTGGATACGTCTGCGATTTCTTCCAAAACCATGGAAAGCCTGAAACAGCCTAATTTATATTTTATCGGTGAAGTCCTGGATGTGACGGGGCAATTAGGCGGCTATAATTTTCACTGGGCTTGGGCATCCGCTGTTGCAGCCGGGCAGGTCATTTAGTTTTTTAAATTTGAAGGAAAATCCGTTTATGAATTTATTGGCATTAGATCCCAATACCCGAGCACCTTTTTCAAAAACAGTGCAAACCCTGATTCAAAAACATCGGCTGGATCCTAATGAAATTTTTATGAATGTGCTTGAAAGTCAAGAAGCCGTCGAGATGAATTATTGGATGATGAAGGTGTTGATTCAAGAGCATTTTGTTTCCCCGCAACAAGCAGTGGCGAAGGATGCCACCGGTGAACCCGTCAAGCCACTGCAAGCCGCCTGTTTACTGGGGAATGTTGGCGCAGTGGCTGCACTGTTGGAGTCCCGTGCCTTTCAAGGCGATGTGTGTGATCGAGAATATCAATTGGCGGCTAGAATCGCCTCTAAGCAGGAAGATCAAGGGCTGTTAGGCGTGATGATGAAATACGCTCAAGAAGTCGGTGGTTTGGAAATCTTTATGCGGGAGTTGCAGTCGGCAACGCTACAATAGCAAATAAATTGCGAAAGCAGTTGATAGCTAAAAACTATCGTATCGTTAGTTACAATTAAATTTACTTATTGAACAGTCACTGTAAAATAGAACACGAATCAAACACCTTACTATTTTTGGCAGATCACTCTGCCCTATTCAATCAGGAGATCAATATGGAAAATAAACAAGGTCAAAAAGTTCCGAGTGTTGTTTGGCCAACGCGTCAAAACAGTGAATGGGTCAATGTCAAAAGCGATGACATCTTTAAAGGACGCACGGTTGTGGCCTTTTCATTGCCTGGCGCTTTTACGCCTACCTGTTCATCCAGTCACCTACCACGATACAATGAATTAGCCCCCGTTTTCTTTGAAAATGGGGTAGATGAAATTGTTTGTCTATCCGTGAATGATACCTTTGTGATGAATGAATGGGCGAAGGATCAAGAATCTACTAATGTGACTTTGATTCCGGATGGCAATGGTGAGTTTACCGAAGGCATGGGAATGTTGGTTGATAAAGCCGATTTAGGGTTTGGAAAGCGTTCATGGCGTTATTCGATGTTGGTTAAAGATGGTGTGGTCGAAAAAATGTTTATCGAGCCGAATGTGCCGGGTGACCCATTTGAAGTGTCGGATGCCGATACTATGTTGAACTATATCAATCCGAATGCAAAACCTAAGAAAGTCGCGACCATCTTCACCAAGCCAGGGTGCCCATTCTGTGCAAAAGCCAAAGCGGCGCTGGAAGATGCCGGCATTGAGTATGAAGAAATTACCATTTCTCATTCCGGTGTCACGTCACGGACGCTAAGAGCGGTCGCCAATGCCGATACGGTGCCACAAGTCTTTATTGAAGGGAAATTGATTGGTGGCTCAGACGAATTAGCAGCGTATTTAGGGTAATTGATTTCGCTATCTATATCGTCAGTCGTACTTAAAACCGCCAGGCCTGGCGGTTTTTTTGTTATGGTAATAACCAATTTGATGGGAGAAAATAGATGCAATACGATTATGATTTGATTGCAATTGGAGCGGGTAGTGGCGGGTTATCCGTTGTTGAGCGTGCCGTAGAATATGGTAAAAAGTGTGCCGTGATTGAAGCCAATAAACTGGGCGGGACTTGTGTGAATGTGGGCTGTGTTCCCAAAAAAGTCATGTGGTTTGGCGCACATATTGCGGAAGCCTTGCGTGATGCACCGGACTTTGGGTTCCACGTGGAACGCAAAGGGTTTGATTGGGCAGAACTGGTCAAACGTCGAGAAGAATACATTGGCAATATCAATAACTGGTACCGCGGCTACATAAAAGAGCTGGGCATTGACTTGCTCCAAGGCTGGGGCAGTTTTGTGGATGAACATACCCTTTGCGTTGATGGAAAGTTGCTCACGGCAGAAACGATTGTAATTGCACCCGGCGGGCAACCTCTGATTCCGAATGAAACCGAAAACGCCGAGTTGGGGATAACTTCTGATGGCTTTTTTGCGCTTACCGAACAACCCAAAAAGGTGGCGGTGATTGGCAGTGGTTATATTGCTGTAGAAATTGCCGGTGTTTTGCAGGCATTGGGTACTGAAACCACCGTCATTAGTCGTAAAGACTTAGTATTGCGTGGCTTTGATGATTTGATTCGACAAACCTTAACCGATGCGATGATCGAAAGCGGAATCACTAAGCAATATCACTTTAAAGTCAAAAAACTGAGCCGCGTCGAAGACGGCACTCTTTGTATTGAGTCTGAAGATCACCAATATTTAAAGGGATTTGATGAAGTGATTTGGGCAGTTGGTCGAGAAACCCTCACCGAACCTCTCGCACTCGAAAAAATTGGCCTTCAGCCGAATGGTAAAGGGTTTATAGAAGTGAATGCGTATCACCAAACCCAAGTTCCAAATATTTATGCATTAGGAGATGTCACCGGGCAAGCCCAATTGACCCCCGTTGCCATTCGCGCGGGACGGTATTTGGCAGAAAGACTATATAATAATCAACCTGAGTTAAAAATGGATTTAAGCAAAGTGCCGACGGTGGTGTTTTCACATCCACCGATTGGGGTGATGGGGTTGGCTGAACACCAAGCCTGTCAACAATATGGTCGTAATGCAGTCAAAGTTTATCAAACTGACTTCACTCCGATGCGTTATGCGTTTACCCAACATCAAATTAAAACAGCGTTAAAATTAGTTTGTGTGGGGGAAGAACAAAAAATTGTTGGTATTCATATTATCGGAGACGGTGCCGATGAAATGTTACAAGGATTTGCGGTTGCCGTTCAAATGGGGGCAACCAAGGTAGACTTTGATGCGACCATCGCCATTCATCCCACGTCTTCAGAAGAATTGGTGACGATGCGACCGATGATTTTAAAATAATCGTGGGCGAAGGGCTGATGGCATTTTTGGGTGGCAATATTTATCCATGACTCCGCTTCGTTAAGGTACGGATAAGGTGTTCGGTGTTATGATATTCGAATTATTCAGTGTTAATAACAAAACGTTAAGCAGGTTGCTTAGCAAAAAACGCATAGCAATAAGGTCACTTCATGCCTGGTACCCATTACGATAGCGATCATTTTTTTATTGAGTTATTACCCTTTCAATATAAAAGGGTCGCTTTTCGTATTTTGCGCCAAGCGCCTCTGCAAATTCTATTACGCGATCTGAACGCCGGTTATTCCGAACACTTTAATATTTTCCCCGACCCGAATGCATTGAATACAAAGTTGGTAGAAAGAACGATCAGTGCGTGTATCGTCGCCAAAATTACCTCCTTTTCAAAAGAAAGTTATGTATCTCAAGTGCAGTTTCGGTTTGTTGAAGAGGCATTATTTAAAGCCTTTTATCATTTATTAGAGTTTGACGGCTTACCCCGTAAGGCGGTCATGGAACTTCTGGCTCAGGAAGCGCCAAAAACCTATCACTGGCTAACCAAGAGCAAGCATGATAATGGTAAGTATTCATTAGCCATCCGTAGCCGTCGAGAAAATACCCGACGCTATTTTCGCTACCAAGCCAAAATGAAATATCATTTTATTCGTATGGGCAGTCACGAAACCAACAAAGTGATTCAGGGCAACATTTTTTCAACCGGCATTCAGCATTTCTCTAAGATTGTCAACAATAAGCTTGATCGCTTAGTGATGGAATACTTGCAAAACATTAAAGCTGCACTGCAAGAACGTTTTCCTGAAGCCTATGATTTGTTTATCGATGTATTGGACAAGCTGGAATATTTACGTGAAGTGATTAACGGCGTGTCGGTCGGCCAGGTTGATATTGCCAATGCCAAACGCTTTTTGGCCGAAAACCTTGAACATCATTTGGATTATGCTTCGTTGGCACAAAATGCACGAACCGAATCAATCCTGCGCGATTTTGAAGAAAAATTAAATCAAATTAACCGCCATACCCTTGAGTTAGTTGAAAAATCTACGCCCCATAGCTTGTATGAAGGACCGGTCTTAAAAAAACTCAAAATTGATCAGGATATTCGCGGTTATGTTGATAAAAACAAAGTCTCGCCATCTAATTTACTGACCGCTTTCGTCCATTTATATCACTATATTTTGCTGCTTGAAAAGATTTATAACAGTATCTCCAGTAGCAACTATATTATTATTTTCCCTGAATACTGGGTTGACCGTTATCATGATCTGTCACCGGGGGGATTCGCTTTTTACACAGAGTTTTTGGTAGATATCAATGATATTCTAGAAATCTTTATGCAAGTCAATGTGTCTGCCGATCCTAAAGTGGAAAAATTGGAGATTATTCAGCAACGAGTGAAGGTGGTGCGTATTGAAGAAAAACCGAACCTGGAGTGTTATTTAATCGCTTGCCACTTCCTAATGGCCGATGATGAAACCCGAATGACCATCAATAATGCCCTTCAGGGGCAAGAAATTGTGGATGCGTTTAATGCAGCGGACTTACTGGATGGAGCGGGCGAGTTTTAAGCCGACAGATTACGATAAATGAAGCAGTGGTTCTCTTCGAGATTTTAGCTTGTCACGGTAGGGGAGTTGAAGCCGGTCACTTTGAGCAAGCCATTGATGCATTTGTTGTTTGGCCTGTTTTACCGCTAAATCCAGCGAGTCGCCTTTGGCTAACAGGCAAGCAATGGCAGATGAGAAGCTGCATCCCGTGCCATGGGTATGTTGAGTGACAATACGTGGGCTGGAAAAACGGATGGCTTCAGCATTTGCTTGAAGCAGTGTATCCGTTACTTGATCCTGACTCTGTGCATGACCGCCTTTCACGACCACCGCTTGAACGCCCAGTTTAAAAAAGGCTTCACCAATCGTCGGCATTTCATCGGCAGCGCCCTGATAGCCCTTATCGATTTTTTTGCCGAGCAGATAATTAACCTCTGGCAGATTGGGGGTGATGACGGTGGCCAAGGATAAAAGACGCTGTTTAAGCGTTTCGATGGCATCTTCTGCTAAAAGTGGATGACCACTGGAGCTGATAATGGGGGTATCTAATACAATATTGGAGAGTTGATAATCCTCAATAATCTCTGCAACCACCTCAATTAGTTCAGCATTGGCAAGCATGCCAATTTTAACCGCATCCACCTTCATATCGTCTAATAACGTGGTTAATTGTGCGCGTAACATCGTTGCCGACGTGGCTTGACTAGTCACGACGCCTTGGCTATTTTGCGCGGTCAAAGCGGTGATGCAGGTCAGCGCATAGCCGCCAAGCGCGTGAATACTCTTCAAGTCGGCTTGAATGCCTGCGCCGCCATAGGGATCGGCGCCGGCAATGGTTAAAACAGTGGGGGTCGAGTTAGTCATTTGCGAGTGTTCTCTGTTGGTAGGCGGCGTTGAAGATTTGGATCAGGGTTTGTAGGGATTGCGGTTGGCTCATGTCGTTCAGGTGCAATCCATTAATCATGGCGATGCCATTGGCACCTGCTTGAACCGTTTCGGCAAGATGCTGTTGTTGAATGCCGCCAATTGCCACTACCGGGCGTTCGAGATTTTGTGCCCATTGGCGTAAATTCGCTAGGCCAACAGGAGGGTGGGTTAGGTGTTTGCTACGGGTCTCAAAAATAGGGCCGACGGCGATATAAGACGGTTGTATGGCTAAAGCGCGGTGTAATTCTGACGGGTTATGGCTACTGATGCCAAGTCGTATGCCGGCATCAGATAAAGCGCTTAAATCGGCGACGGCCAAATCTTCTTGTCCCAAATGCACGCCATAACTGTTGATTTTTAAGGCAATTTGCCAATAATCATTGATAAACAATCGAGCTTGATAGGTTTTGGCGATGGCATTCGCATCGGCAAGTTCTTTCTCCAATGCCTTTCCCGTTAAATCCTTAATGCGAATTTGTGCGGTGGTCATGCCCGCTTCAAACAGCGGACGGAGTTTGTCGGCACGGTCTACCAAGGGGTAAATTCCCAAGGGTCTTTCCGGTGTTTGGCAAGCTAAAAAACCACCAGGCCTGGTCATTTTTGATGCCAAAATGGGGTGCCAATGACCGGTGTTGAGGGCGCTGCCAAGTCTCTTTCCGGCATGGTGCCGGCTTGATAGCCATAAATGCCCGCTTTTACAGCGGATTGGAAGGCCTTTGCCATCGCAATCGGCTTGGGTGACAAAGCAACGGCCGAATTAAGCAATACACCATCATAGCCCATTTCTAATGCTTGCACAGCATGAGAGGGCTTGCCAATGCCTGCATCAACGATGAGGGTTAATTCGGGAAAGCGCATCCGTATCGCTTTTAAATTGTAAGGATTCATGAGTCCTTTTCCCGACCCAATCGGCGATCCCCACGGCATTAAAATTCGACAACCGGCATCCACTAATCGCTGGGCGAGCACCAAATCATCTGTCGTGTATGGGAAAACCTCAAACCCATCTTTGACCAATACTTCAGTGGCTTTTACCAATTCAAACGGATCTGGCTGTAAATTATATTGGTCGCCAATCACTTCGAGCTTAATCCAATGGGTTTCAAATACTTCACGCGCCATGTGTGCGGTGGTAATGGCCTCTTTGGCGGAATGACAGCCGGCGGTATTCGGCAAGATATGGCAATCTAAAGCCTTAATCATGTCCCAGAAAGTTTTGCCGGCTTGATCTCCGGCAGATTGTCGGCGTAAAGAGACGGTCACAATTTCAGCGCCAGAAGCTTCAATCGCGCTTTGCATCGCTTGCGGAGACGGATAAAGCGCCGAGCCGATCAGTAAACGGCTGTTTAGACGCTTGCCACCGATATCCCATTGCATTGGATTAGATAATTCTGAGAACGAATTCATTTAACCTCCTTGCATGGGGGCGACGATTTCAAGGGTGTCGTCAGCTTGAATGAGGGTGGTCGCATATTGACTGCGAGGCACAAATGTCTCGTTAATCGCAATGGCAAAATTTTGTTGCTGATAACCCAACCGGGTTAATAACGCTGATACCGATAAACCGCGGGGAAGCGTGGTCATTTCATTGTTGATGCGCACAGAAATCGCTGTCATATCGCTTTCCTCTTTAAATTAGATTCGCTCTTAGAAAGGCTAAAAATGGATAGCTCGCTTAACGCCTGTTCAACCACAGCGGGCGCTAATAAATAGCCGTGTCGATAGAGTCCGTTAATCCGCGTTGTATGAGCGCCATGTTCAATGCGGGGCAAATTGTCTTTAAATGCAGGACGGCACTGGGTGAGCATTTTAACAATGCGTGCTTCGCCAAACCCGGAATGGACACTGTAAACGGCTGAAAGCAACTCCAAACTAGAGCGGACTGACATGTCGCTTAAATCTTCGCTTTCAATTTCGGTTGCACCCACCACATAACGATGATTGGGTCGCGGCACAATATAAATGCGGTAGCGCGGATGCATCAGGCGCACGGGACGACTTAAGGTGACATCCGGCGCATCCAGCCAAAAGACTTCGCCTCTGACGCCGCGCAAATCAGGCATTTGGGCTTTGGCACCCAATCCCCGACTGTCAAACACCCAATCAAATGCCAACCTGTTGTCAAGGGTTTGGATATGGCCACTGGCCACTTCCGTAACCGTTTGATACGGTTTCCATTCTACATCAGGGTGGTTTTGTAGAAAATGCGTGCTGACGTCCATAAACTGTTGCGCATTGACCTGGGCTTCAAGGGGCAAAAAGAAACCCTGGGTTAGATGGGTTAATTCCGGCTCTAAAGCCTGAATCTGCATCTGATTGAGTGGTTGAATCTCTGAGGCCGCAGCCACTTTGCTTTTGAGCTGGTGGATAAAATGGCTGAGTTCGGGCATATCGGCGGTGTGTGCGGTAATCAAACTGCCCTGATATTGAAAGGCTTCAGACAGATTGAGTTGCGCCAACAGAGTCGGCCAAAGTTGAATCGAACGCAATCCCATGTCGAAAATCGCCGATTCAGCGGTTTCCAATTCAGCAAAGGGTGCCAACATCCCAGCCGCCACTTGCCCTGCGGCATTTTCGGCTTTAGGGGAGTCTTTTTCAAACAGGGTTACGGAATGGCCGAGTTTGAGCAAATTTAAAGCGAGCACTCGCCCGACCAACCCCGCCCCTGCAATACCAATGGTTAATTGAGTCATGATAGTCTCCTAATGTCGCGGCAAGACCGCAAGCTGATCGCAAAGTTGGTTAAGAGCCGGTTTGGGTGATGTCTTCGATATTGACATAAACTTCGCTCCCTTGATTGCGAAAGGTTTCAGACATTTCAGCCATGCCTTTTTCCACCGCGTCATTGGTGGTCAAACCTTGTCGGTCAGCATAGTCACGCACTTCCTGAGAGATTTTCATTGAGCAAAACTTGGGGCCGCACATTGAACAAAAATGTGCGACTTTTGCTGAATCTCTGGGGAGCGTTTCGTCATGGAAAGCGCGTGCTTTTTCAGGGTCGAGTCCAAGGTTAAATTGGTCTTCCCAGCGGAATTCAAATCGCGCTTGGCTCAAGGCATCATCTCGTGAGCGTGCGCCGGGATGTCCCTTGGCAATATCAGCGGCATGCGCTGCCAGTTTGTAAGTAATCAAGCCTTCCTTCACATCGTCTCGATTGGGCAAGCCCAAATGTTCTTTAGGGGTGACATAGCACAACATCGCCGTGCCAAACCAACCTATCATCGCCGCCCCTATTCCTGAGGTAATATGGTCATAACCTGGTGCAATATCGGTTGTCAACGGACCCAGGGTATAAAAAGGCGCTTCATGACAATATTCTAATTGCTTATCCATGTTTTCTTTAATCATGTGCATCGGAACGTGGCCCGGGCCTTCAATAATCACCTGAACATCATGTTTCCAGGCAATTTGGGTCAGCTCTCCTAGTGTTTTGAGTTCAGAAATCTGCGCTTCATCATTAGCATCTGCCACCGATCCGGGGCGCAAACCATCCCCTAATGAAAAGGAAACATCATATTGTTTGAGGAGCTCGCAAATGTCTTCAAAGTGGGTGTATAAAAAGTTTTCCTGATGGTGGGCAATACACCATTTCGCCATAATCGAACCGCCGCGCGAAACAATCCCCGTGACCCGTTTCGCCGTCATCGGCACATAGCGCAATAACACGCCGGCATGAATGGTGAAATAGTCCACGCCTTGTTCCGCTTGTTCAATCAAGGTGTCGCGGAAAACTTCCCAAGTCAGATCTTCAGCGACGCCGTTCACTTTTTCAAGTGCTTGATAAATCGGCACGGTGCCAATCGGTACAGGAGAATTTCGTAAAATCCAATCACGGGTGGTATGGATATTTCGCCCCGTTGATAAGTCCATCACCGTGTCTGCCCCCCAGCGGGTGGCCCAAACCATTTTTTCGACTTCTTCGGCAATGGAAGAGGTGGTGGCGGAGTTACCAATATTGGCATTCACTTTCACCAAAAAATTGCGTCCAATAATCATCGGTTCGGATTCAGGATGGTTAATATTGGCCGGAATCACCGCACGGCCTTCTGCGACTTCTTTTCGCACAAACTCGGCGGTAATGTCCTCGGGCAGATTGGCGCCAAAGTTTTC
Source organism: Piscirickettsiaceae bacterium CG07_land_8_20_14_0_80_44_28 (assembly GCA_002779995.1). Lineage (GTDB taxonomy): Bacteria > Pseudomonadota > Gammaproteobacteria > Thiomicrospirales > Thiomicrospiraceae > Hydrogenovibrio. The sequence goes on along the minus strand of PEWX01000049.1, from coordinate 3,808 downwards.
GCCTTTCAAACGCGCTTCGCGTTCGGCATCATTCAAATAGCGGCGCGTCAATTCACGGCGCTGATTTTCGCGAATGGCAATAAATTCCATTTCGGGGGTGATCATGCCTTGGCGCGCATAGTGCAATTGAGTGACATTTTGACCAGGCCTGGCGCGAAGCGGTTGGCGCATTAAGCTGGTTGCACCGGCAATCGCTGTTTCCATTTGGGTGCGAGAATGATAGCCATTATCTTGCGGATCAATGGTTCGGCCTGTGTAACTTTCCACATCGTTCCGACTCGCAACCCAATCTTTGCGAATCGCCGGAATGCCATGCGCCACATCTATGTCAATATCTGGGTCAGTATAAGGGCCAGAGGTATCGTAAACCGTGACGGTTTCACCATTAGTTAACCTAATGGCACGCATCGGCACCTGGATTTGCGGATGCAGCTCACCGGCAACATAGGTTTTGTGTGAGGCCGGTAACGGCTTACGAGTTAGGATGTCATTCGATGCGGGGAGGGCATGTTTAAAAGAAGTCATGTTTTTCTCACTTTTTAGGTGTTAAAAGGATGAAAAAAACCGCGTAAAAAGATGGGCAAAAGTCTTAATGATTAAGACTGTGCACTTGTTATAGCGTTGAACAGTAAAAAGCGGAAAACAGGAAGGCAATTGCTTTTAAGTCCCTGTCTCAACTTGATACAAGTTCAAAGGTATATAAAAGCAATCAGAAGGAACCCAAAGAAAGGGGCGCCCAAAGAATCTTCTCTTCCCTACGCTGGTTTTAACCAGATCAAGTTCAACGGGCCCGACTGCCGGAAAAAGGAAACAGCTCCAATTTTACTTCGTCGTCTCAGCACTTAGGTGTGCACCCCGAGAGATGGGGGCTATTCTAGCATAGGTTTTTTTAAGATGCGCTGTTTTTGGTTAACACTGTCTGGGCGTTTGTTCGTAGCCGGCTAAGATTTGCTTGTCTTGTTTTATATCAGCTAAGGTTGCTAACCCAAGCAAAATGGTTTGTAGCACGCTATAGGCAGGATGGTCTTTATTGATGGCATAATGAATCCAGGTGCCTTCTCGCCAACAGTTTACGATCTGTTTATTTTTAAGGTAGGCAAGATGTCTGGAAACCGTGCTTTGTGAAGTCTCCAATACAGAGACAAGGTCACAAACACATAAAAAATCTCTTGAATTTAATAAAGACAAAATTCTTAATCGAATGGGTTCAGTCAGCGCTTTGTGAAAATGGGCATGGTCTTCTAGTAAATTAAATGTCATAAAAGTGTCAGTTGATCAATCAGGGTTGTTGGTATAATTTTTGTATTTTTTACAAGCGAACAAAGATGTTGTTGAAACATTTTACAATTATAAGGAGCTTTCAGTGATTCGTATAGCAATAAATGGCTTTGGCCGTATGGGAAGGTTAGGCTTGCGCCAAGCTTTTGATTGGGAAGGTGTTGAATTTGTACATATTAATGAAATCGCCACCGATGCGGCAGGCTCAGCACATTTATTGAACTATGATTCCGCGCATGGACGTTGGCACCATAAAGCCGGCGAACAAAACGGCCAAATCCTGATTAACAATCAATCAATCGGCTATAGCAGTTACAAAGCCGTGGAAGATTTTGACTGGGGCGCCCTCAATGTAGACGTGGTATTAGAGTGCACCGGCGCATTCCGTACCCGAGCGCAGTTACAACCTTATTTTGATCAAGGTGTCAAACAAGTGATTGTGGCCGCGCCCTTAAAGGAAGACGTTAAAAATATTGTGATGGGCATTAACGATGATATTTTTGTTGCGGGTGAAGATCAACTGATCACTGCGGCTTCTTGCACCACCAACTGTATCGCTCCGGTGATCAAGGTTCTGCATGAGCAAATTGGGATTTCTCATGGTTCCATTACCACCATGCATGACCGCACCAATACCCAAAAAGTCGTTGACCACGGTCACAAAGACTGGCGGCGGGCAAGATCCAGTTTTGAATCGCTTATTCCTACTTCCACCGGTTCTGCGACCGCGATCGGCACCATTTTCCCCGAGTTAAATGGCCGGTTAGATGGCATTGCGGTTCGGGTTCCCTTTATGAATGCCTCTTTGACCGACTTGGTAATGGAAATGAAACGCCCCACCTCGGTTAATGAAGTGAACCAACTTTTTAAACAAGCCTCGGAAAGTTATTTGAAAAATATTTTAGGCTATGAAGACTTGCCTTTAGTCTCGGTTGATTTTGAAGGGGAAACTTGTTCTTCGGTGATCGATGCACTTTCTACTCGTGTGATCAATGATACGCATGTCAAAGTGCTGGCTTGGTATGACAATGAAATTGGCTATATGCAACGGATGATGGAGCTGGCGTTAAAAGTTGGCGCTGCCAATCAAGCCTTGTCATAAAACGCTCAAATTAAATAGAACTGGAAATACATAGACCTGGAAAAATTGATGACGAAAAGCCAAAAACAATATGCCATTGTGACCGGAAATTACTGGGCGTTTACCCTGACGGATGGCGCCTTAAGAATGCTGGTGTTACTGTATTTCTACCAATTGGGTTACAGCCCGCTTGAATTGGCCATGTTGTTTTTGTTTTATGAGTTTTTCGGCATCGTCACCAATTTATTTGGCGGTTGGCTGGGCGCGCGGGCGGGTCTCAATGTCACCATGAATATTGGATTGTCGATCCAAATATTGGCATTGGTGATGCTCACGGTTCCCGCCGAATGGCTCAGTGTGCTTTATGTGATGGTCGCGCAAGCCCTGTCGGGGATTGCGAAAGACTTGAATAAAATGAGTGCCAAAAGTTCGGTCAAGTCCTTAGCCAGTGATGGCGATGGCAAGTTATATCGGTGGGTTTCGGCGTTAACCGGCTCCAAGAATGCCCTGAAAGGGGTTGGCTTTTTTATGGGAGCGCTGCTTCTGGAGTTGTTTGGATTTGTCAATGCCATGTGGATTATGGCCGGGATGCTGTCTGTTGCCTTGATGGTTTCCTGGTTAAAACTGGATGGCGCTTTAGGCAAGTCTAAAAATACCCCCAAATTCGCGCAGATGTTTTCCCATTCTTCGGCGATTAACTGGTTGTCATTGGCTAGGTTCTTTTTGTTTGGCGCGCGTGATGTCTGGTTTGTGGTGGCGCTACCGGTTTTTGCCGCCAGTGCGCTTGGCTGGTCGCACCTACAAATTGGCGCTTTTCTGGCAATTTGGATTATCGGTTACGGTTTTGTGCAGGCCTTCTCGCCTAAATTGATTGGACAAACCCAGAATCCAACCCATCGTACCGCCTTTGGATTAGCCCTTATTTTAGGGGGAGTCCCATTGGTGATGGCCTATTCTTTATCGCTGAATCCACAAGGGGTTATTATCCTTGGCTTAGGGGTCTTTGGCATTTTATTTGCGCTGAATTCTGCCGTTCATTCCTATTTAATCGTTGCCTATGCCGATAGCGACGGCACGTCAAAGCAAGTTGGCTTCTACTATATGGCCAATGCCGGTGGGCGCTTGGCCGGCACGGTTTTATCCGGGTATTTATATCAAACAGTCGGGATCGAAGGGTGTTTAATGGCTTCTTCGGGGATGATTGTGATTGCGGGACTATTGGCACTTAAAATTAATCGTGGTTAGCGCGTTCAAATATTAGGCCAGTTATGGTTAGTGAGTTTATTATTAGCAAACGCATTTTCTTTAGTGAAAGGGAGCGACTGATGAGTTTTTATAAAACATTAATACTTCTAGCAGCTTGTCGGACTTTCCGACCGTAAAATGTTAAACTCGCTAGGTATTTAAAATCCCCGAGAAAGTGAAAAATTCATGAGCGATAAGTTCCGC
>PEWX01000002.1 GCA_002779995.1 Piscirickettsiaceae bacterium CG07_land_8_20_14_0_80_44_28 | reverse complement strand
GCAGCGCGTTGGTTTGGTTTTTACAAATTTGTGAATCATCATTTTTTCTTCTTTATTTTTACAATCTTCTCTGAATTCTCTTAATTCTCTGAATTAGGTATTTTGTTTTATCGAACCTGTGAGTTGGTTGTTTTTATAAAGGGGAAAATTATGTTTTTAGATTGTGTGAAAAGAGGTTTTATTTTTATCAGTTTTTTAGTTTTAACGGCGTGTGGTGGTTCTGGTTCTGACGCAGGTGACGGTGTTGGCGAGAGTACAGGTGAGGTTGCTGATAATCCTTCAACGTCTAGCGATACCGTGCAAAATGATTTGGGATTTCCGGTTCCAATTGCCATTTCGCAAAGGTTAAGCTCCGGTTATAGGGGCGCTTGCTTTTCTTCAGATGTTGAGCCTTATTCGATAAGAGATGTTTATCAGTTTAAAACCGATGGAGAAGTTCATCATGAGATGTGGGTTTTTAAGGGTGCCGGTTGTTCTGTAGGGAATCTTTATTCTGTGGGTGCGATATTTGGTGAAGGTTTTAAATTAAATCACAGCACTGTTGGCACAGAGCAGAATCTACAGGGTTTGAATACAAAAATTATTCGATTGGATGTGACCTTTAATTTTAATGGCCAATATGTTGATTCGGGTTCGGATAGTGTTTTTTTGCGAACCTATGATGATGGTCAAAGGATGTGTTTCGGTGACAATGAGGGGCATTACCGAGAAGATGACGTTAATAATTTGCCACTTACGCAGTCTTCATTGGCGACTTTATATGGTAGTAACAGTCTCTCCGGTGTCTCTGAGAGAATTAACTTGAATACGTATGACCATTGTTTAGAAAAATTTTAGTGGTTAATTGTGTGCTGATTTGTTTGAAACCCCTTTATTGGGGTTTTTTTGTGTCTGAAATTCAGCGTTTACAAAATTGTGTAAAGCCGATTAATCATTTGATTGGGGAATAATAGCCTTAAGTTAAATGAGCGGAGTTGCAGATGAAACGACAGTTGTTATATGTATTGGGTTGTTTGGTTTTGTTGCCCGGTTGGGTTTTTGCCTCTGAAATCGTGACCATCATTGAGGCTAAGGCGATTGATGGAAGCGTAAAGCAAGCTTGTGAGTTGGCCAGAGAGCAGGCTTTGTTGCAGGCAAAACAGAATCAAGCCCGTTTGATTCGATCTCAAATGACGTTGGTTGATAGTGAACAGAATGGGGTGTCGAATGAAACTTATCAGTCGCGTACTGATTTGTATCAGATGGTTGAACCAAAATTTGTGGAGCAACCGGAAACGCATAAGCAGGTGGTTGGTGATCAAGTTGAATGTACGGTACTAAATGCAAAAGTTTTGATTGATTCTTCCGAATTGGAGAATTTTAAACAGACGTTGGCTTCTGAAAATAAGTTGCGTCAGACCAAGCTGGAGCGCAGGGCTCAGAAATTAAACGGTCGAGACTTTCATTTAAAAGGGGTGGCGCATTATGAAGTAACGGTTACAGATCCTTATTTTGAGCGTAATCAACAAATAAAAAATCAGTTGGTTTCATTGAATAATCAGGCTGCTGAAAACCCTTATCAAGCTACTATGAAGGCGAATAATCGGGAAGGTAGAGGGAGTAATTTACAGCAAAGCATTAGTGATTTTCAATGGCATCCGGCTTTGGTGATAGATTACGACATGACGTTGTATAGCAAAGGTGGCAATAGCAGCTACTCAGAAGGTGCTTATGGTCTGAACAAGGTTAATGAGGTGTATGTTGGGGATGCCGGGTTAGGTTTGCGTTTCTTTCCGGGTAATGAAAATTTTGGGTTTTACGTTGGTGTGGGTGAAGAGGAGTGGGCAATCTGCAATAAAGTGACGTATGACGTTTGTAGTGGTGTGGATGAAGGGCGTTTTTCAATCGGGGAAATGGGGGGCATTGTTAAAGTAGGGCCACTATCGTTTCAGGTGAATCAAGTTACGGTATTTGGGAAAGAAAGAATGATTGGTGCTTATCAAGTGCCTGAAAGGTATTACAAATGGTTTTTTACTTTAACTTCAAACAATCAGGGCTATGCTCCTTGGCGATTGAATTTGGGTGGGCGTGAAATTCTGAACATCCCTACGTCTAGTCGTGAATATGTGCTTGGAATTGGGATTTTTTTCCAGTTGTAAGTGTTTCAAGCGAAGTTTTTTCATGGGTGTTAATAAAAAAATGTTAATAAAAAAGGATGATGATATGGAAATTAAATTGATGAAATGCGTAACGTTAGCGGGCCCATTTTTAATGGTTTTAGCCACTGTTTTGGGTGTGCAAGGGTGTAGTTCCACCCCTAAAACTTGGCAGGAAATTCAGTCTCAACGACAACAAGAACAAACTGAAAATGCTGAAGTCGTAGCGGATAAGCTACCGAGTTGGTATTTGAATAAAACACCGGATAACGATGAATTTATTTATGTGGTGGCATCGGCTTCGGCTAAAAACTTACATTTGGCAGAAGAAAAAGTAGCGGGGCGATTACATGCTGCGGTGGCGAAAAAACTGGATGTAAAAAGCGATGTTTTGACAACGGAAGTCAGTAGTGTAACGGATGGTTTTTCCTCTCAGGAATCGACCAGTTTGCAAACAGTTAATCGCACTTATGCGCTTGCGCAAATCACTGCTTATGAAAGCGTTGAAAAGAAAGTGGTGTATGAAAAAGGACGCTTTGTGGTGTTTGA
>PEWX01000116.1:29402-45498 GCA_002779995.1 Piscirickettsiaceae bacterium CG07_land_8_20_14_0_80_44_28 | reverse complement strand
CCGGTGAAGAAACCTTTTATGAAGAACTAATTCATGCGATAGCGCAAGTTGCCGTTGATGCTAATTTCTGTCAAGAATTAGAATCAATTGTCACCGAGCTTGCTGCAACGAAAAGAATTCAAGATTTATCTAAATTAAGTTAAATAAAACCAAAAACCACCAGGCCTGGTGGTTTTTGGCATAAATTTAATGGGAAACGGTTTGTTTATAAAGCCAATTTTTTCATGCGGTAGCTGAATTGTCGGGGGGTCATATTGAGCAGGAGTGCGGCTCGGGTTTTGTTGCCGCGTGCCATTTCGAGTGCTTGTTTGAGTTGGTCAGATTCATCTTCTGAAACGGGCCAGTAGGCGCGTCTGTCATCTGTTGAGGGTTGTGTATTTGACCAGGCCTGGTGATTATTTTGGTTTGAGGGATAGGGGTTGGCGCGCTCAGGGTGGTTGCTGTCTTGTTGGGGTGGCCAGGCTTCTATTCTTGAGGGTGGGATGCGTTCGTTTTCAATCGGTTTGACGTGTCCGCCGTGGATAATGGCGCTTTCTTCTTGAATGATTTTTTCGATCAATTTCGCTGAAATGAGGCGGCCATTGTCAGCCATTAACACCGCGCGTTTGACGACGTTTTCTAATTGATGAATGTTACCTGGCCACTCGTAAGTTTCCAAAAAGCTCATGGCACCTTTATCGTAGATGGCGCTGGTGTGATACTCTTGGTTGGCTTGGTTTAGAAAGTGTCGAGCCAGTAGTCGAATATCGCCATCCCGCTCGCGTAAAGGCGGCAGTTCAATTGGAAATACGTTTAAGCGATAGAATAAATCCAGACGGAAGTGTCCATGATTAACGGCTTCGTGCAAATCTTTATGCGATGCGACGATGATACGGGTGTCCACATGAATTTGTTTGGTTCCGCCCACTCGGGTCACACAGCGTTCTTCGAGAACGCGCAATAGCTTGGCTTGCAGGCCAAAATCCAAATCGCCGATTTCATCTAAAAATAAGGTGCCGTTATTGGCCAGTTCGATTTTGCCTTGTTTGGTCTGTGTCGCACCAGTAAAAGCGCCTTTTTCATGTCCAAACAATTCGGATTCTAGCAAATCTGGTGGAATGGCGGCACAGTTGATGGCGATAAAGGGACCGTCTTGTCGATGAGAGGCGAGATGTAACATTCGCGAAAAGCGTTCTTTTCCGGTTCCCGATTCGCCTTTTAACAGGACGGTGACGGCGGTGTTGGTGGCGCGACTGACTTTATTGAGGGCGCTGCGTAAGGCGGCGCTTTCACCGATGATGCCATATTGACTGCCTTGACCGAGCGCCATAGCGCGCAGTTGTTCGTTTTCTTCTTTTAAATATTGAGTTTGCTGTTCGATCATGGCGTTGACCGCGAGAATCTCGCTGATGAACAATGACATTAATTTGAGGATGCTGAGGTCTCGATCCAGTGAACGAGGCCGTTTGCTGAGACGATTAACGGCTAAAACGCCGACAGTGACACCATTGCGAACAATGGGTGAGGCGATGAAAGCGACGGTTTCTTGTGGCAGGGTGGAGCGATCAACGGTGCGGAAGAGGTAGTCGTCTTCTCGGTCAATGTCGGCAACAATGATTGGGCTGCCAGAGTGCATGACCTTGCCGGAAATCCCTTCGCTGATGGCAAAGCGTCCCTGAGCGATTTCTTCTTTGGTTAGGCCGTAGGCATAGGCGGTATAGAGATAGCCAGAGGTATTTTCCTGTAATAGAACGCGACCTCGATTTAGACCCATTTGTCGTGAAATCAGGCTTAAAATGGTGTGAACGGCTTTTTCAGGTTCATAGGCTTTTTCGATTTGCTCAGCCGCTTCTTTTATGACAATGTATTCTGATTGGTTGGCAATATCCAATTGTTCAATGTGTTTCACAGAACGCTTCCTCTTAAAGCCTAAAGTTTGTGGTGGGCTCTTGTCTCATATTAACATGTTGTTTACAAAATCTTAAATGGAGCGATTTACGATGCCGATTTCTTGCCATCTTTATGACCAACTGGAAAGAGCTGCAATCCAAAAACAACCGATGCGTTTGGTGTTTGAAACACCACCAGATCAAACTGTATTTGAAGGCGTAATCGTGGATCTTTTTAGCCAAAATGGTCGCGAATTTTTAAAAGCAAAAAACGGCCAAGTATGGCCGTTGTCAGGTTTGATTTCAATCGAACCTATCCAGGAGGGGCAATAACTGAGCAGTAAGGAAATCCTTTTGCTCAGCGTCATAAGATTATTCCACATGCCATGAATAGCGTTTGATTAAGGTTACGGCGATAAGATCTAACAGATAACCGATGATTCCAATCACTACGACGATGGCGGCCAAAGAATCATAATCTAAAGTATCACGAGCATCATTAATGGCATAGCCGAGCCCTGAAGTTACGCCGAGATACTCTGCGGGCACCAAAACCACCCATGCCACCCCAATGGCTAAACGAATACCCGCAAATACATCTTGAGCAATGGCCGGCATAATCACGCGTCGCAACATTTGATAACCATCAGCCCCCAAGTTTCTTGCTACTTGGAACCAGTTAGGGTCTATGCGTTGCACACCATGAGCCGTTCCAAATATGATTGGCCAAATCGTTGCCATTATTAAAAGGAAGATAATCGCGGCATCCCAGGTTTCAAATGCCAGCACCGCAATTGGCATCCACGCCAACGGGCTGATCATCCGTAAGAATTGGAAGGGCATATTGGCGACTTGTCGGAACATTAGGAAATACCCGACCAGCACGCCTGTTGGTACACCAATCACGATCCCCCAGAAAAGTCCGCTGATAATACGTGACAAACTGGAATAGATGGTATCCCAAATCGTACCTGTTTCAATCAAATACCAAAGGGCGGAAAAGGTGGGGCCTGGCGCAAAAGCCGCAAACGCTTCCGTGTCAGGGTTTGCAGAAATTAAAAGGCCTCCGATCCACCAGACAAGCAGCAGAATTAACATGCCGCTGGTTGCGTTAATCATGCTTTGAAGCCAACCTGGCAAGCTTTTAAAGCCTGCCAGCGCCTGTCCGAATGATAGTTGAGGGTTGACGCGGCTATCGCTCATAATTTAAACACCTCTTCACGCTGCGTTGGATTTTTTAGATCAACGCCTCTGACTTTGCGCCAAACATCATATTTATCCATGGCATTTTTGACGTAGTCATAGTTAACGAGGTTTTTGACCACGAAGTCGGTATCGAGTTTATCCATAAAAGTTTTATCACCTGTGACCAGTGTTTCTTTCAGTTGATCAATAATAAACTTGGTCGCCGAAGGATAAGGATAAGGGTTAAAGTCGATACGGCTTACATCCCAATCTGGATGCTGGATCGCCTTTGGATCTTCATAATGAGTGGGTGCATAGTCGGTCATGGCTTTAAGCACGACTTTCGACTTCATCGGAAGGTAACGCTTACCTTCACGAGACAGCATTTTAGCGACTTCTTCTTTATTTTCTTGAGCGTATAATGCGCCTCTAACGACCGCGTTCATGACTTTTTGAGACCATTCAGGGCGTTTATCGACATCATCATCGTGCATACACACGACACAACAAGGATGGTTTTTCCAAATGTCACCGGTAAAACGCAGCATTTTCGCACCTGCTAAAACTTCTCCAGCCGCATTGAAGGGCTCGGCAACAATGTAGGCATCAATTTTTTTCGCGGCTAAAGAAGGCGGCATATCCGGTGGCGGCATGATTTGTAAATTAACCTGATTCGGTTTAAGAGGGGTGGTTTGGTCTTGAATAACGGGTTCCAGCCCGGCATTTTTCAAAGCCATCTGTAAAACAATATTGTGCATGGAATACCAATAAGGCACGGCGATTTGCATGCCGCCCAATTCTTCAAAAGAATTCACGCCTGTGTGTTTCCCGACCACCAACCCTGAACCATTGGTGTGTGCCCAACCAGTGATTTTCACGGGGAAGTTATTGTTGTAGCGCATCCAAATTGGAATGGGCTTTAAAAAATGCACCAAATTAAATTTGTGCGATGCAAATCCTTCTATCAGCGGAGACCAACCGCGGATTAACGTCGGCTTTTCCGCTTTCAATCCTTCGTCTTCAAAAAATCCCATGGCATGAGCCACCAATAATGCGCTGGCGTCGGTAATAGGAAGATAGCCTATGCGAACCACTTCATCTTCAGGCGGTGTCATATTGGCAAATGCCTGAGTAGACGGCAAGCTCATCGCAGCAGCGAGTCCACCTGCGGTGGCGAGGCTGTCGAGAATGAATTCACGGCGTCCTTTTGCGGGGTTATAGATATAATCATGTTCTGAAGATTCGTGATCAGCATTACAATATTGACACATGTTGGTTCTCCTTTAATGGCAATGGATGGTTTCGGTTTTAGGAATTTGATTCGCTGACACTGAGCTGTTTCGCTAGGTCAATTTTTTCAAATTCATTGAAAAGCTTGTCTTTCAAAATAATAAATTCGTCCACTGAACGATCACGTGGATAACTCAGTTTGACGTCCATATCGCCGACGATTTCCCCTGGGGTTTGGCTCATAATGATGACTTTATCTGCCATGGCTACCGCTTCATCGATGTCGTGGGTAACCATAATCATGGTGATGCCTTGGTTGTGGCAAATCTCGGCAACTTCGTTTTGTAACTGGGTGCGGGTAAAAGCGTCTAATGCAGAAAAGGGTTCGTCCAATAACAAGACCTCTGGATCCGTTGCCAATGAACGCGCCAGAGCAACACGTTGTTGTTGTCCACCCGACAGTTGTTGGATATTTTTGTCTTTGTGATCGGCCAGACCGACCATGTCGAGTAATGATTCAACACGCTCTTTTTTAGTTTTGTAGGTTCCCGCAAACACCAAACCCAATGCGGCGTTTTCCCGGACAGTCATCCAAGGGTATAAAGAGGGTTTTTGAAACATCATGTTCCATTTTGCACTCGGCTTGGTGACGGTATGGGCATTGATACGAACGGCACCTTCAGAGGGAATTAATAACCCAGCGATCATTTGCAATAAGGTTGACTTACCACAGCCGCTTCGTCCGATCAGTGCGGTTAATTGCCCTTTCGGAATGGTGAGGTTGATGTTTTTGAGAGCAGGGCTCGTTTGTTTTTTAAATGTATGGGTTAAATCTGAAATCCAAACACTGGAAGCTTTTGTTGTCATATTCAAATAGTCTTTAATTGATTAAGTTTAATTAGGGTTACTAAAGCTTAGGAAGTGCCAATCTATAAATATCTTTAAAATACAATCAGTTGTGATTTTTTTTGACAAAATTTGACTTCAAAAATGGACAAATATTAACAATGTGTAACAAAATGTAAGATTTTGTAGTTTTTTGGTGCGACCGATAAACCCGAATGAATTCGGGCTATTTAAAAAAGAAAGGCAAATCTGTTTAAAATTTGAGTTGACCCCAAATCCATAGTTTTGAGGTATCTTTTAAGTGGGTGTCCGCTTGATAGTTGGCGTATTTAATCCCACCGCTATAAACTTTTGAAAACTTCTTGGTTATTAACAAGTCATATTCATTACCATATTTACTACTGGCTTTGTCGGCGCCGAATTGGTGATAAATGGCTGCCAGCTTTAATCCAACGGCTTTACCTGAGACACTAAAGTAGTTATCCACTAACCCATTGACAGGGGTTCCACCGACAGGGCCTATAAACATATCCGCCCATCCATTAAATAAGTGAACCGTGCCTAAAGGCGTTTGGAAAGCGCTTTTACCATCGCCGCCTAATGTCTCTTGTCCAATTAGGAATTTAGCATAGCCTGTTTGCAAGGCAATTTCTGCTCGGGTGTAGTTGCCGCCAATATTTTTACTGTCTGCGAAGTCGCTTTGAGAGGCATATTCAAGATGGTAGTTCAAACCTAGGCTATCCGATATAGCTTTTTTACCTGCCAATCTAGCGCCGACTGTTTGGCTATCGGTTTTAGTGGCCAAGTCGTAATCAAGAAAGTAACCATAGCCTGTGATAACACCGATGCTCGTGGGCGCAGATTTAACTTGAATGGCATGGGAGGCCATTTTTTCTTGAACCCCAATCGGGTTATTCGAATCTAAAATATAGGCATAATCGACTTCAAGATTAGAGATTGCCTTCGATTTTAAGGATAATCCAGTATAGACCTGTTCGGTTTGCCGCCAACCAACATTGCCTAAAAAACGATTATCAAAAATAATCCTTTGTTTTCCAGCTTTTAAAGAAGTGTTGTCAAATTGGTAGCCAATCAAAGCTTGGTTGAGTTGAGTCAGAGAAGGATCCAGTACAACCGCTTTGGTGGCATCTCCGCCAGCATCAGGGCCTTTTGGTACAAAGTAATCTTTTCTAGAGCCAATTGCTGCGGTATCTGACATTTCTACAAAAGCATTTATGCCGTTGTATGAGCCTGTTTTATAACCGACCAATAATCGTTCAGTAATAGCTGTGGCATCGTTTTTACCCTCTTGAGAGACACCCTCATAACGTGCTCTAAGGTTGATGGATGGAACGCCCCCGGTGATGGCTTCTGTTAACCCACTGGCTTGGGTGACAGAGGGACTTGCAAAGCCGGTCAATGCAATAGATGATGTGACTAAAATTGTTTGAATATGAGTTAATAATAAATTTTTTTTCATTGTGCGGTTCTCCTTACCTGAGCTTTCGCTATTGCACCGCTTATGCCACTATGGATATCTTTAATAAAATCAAATGATTATTAAGTTTTTATGATGTTTTTTGATCAAAATAGCATTGACAATCTATTGCAATCAGTTACAGATTGTTAGACTTTGTTAACAAAATATGGGAAAGATGCGGTTTATTTGCGTTTCAGGTAAACTCTAAAAACCGACTGAATAAACAAACAATAGCGCTCACTTATATGCATGAATCCATTCACATTGCTCCGATTTTATTAACGTTTGGAGGACTTTTTCTCATCGGTTTAATGGCCGATTTATTAGGTCGTCACACCCCTTTGCCGCGTGTGACTTTATTGATTCTATGCGGCCTACTGATTGGTCCAGAAGGGTTTAATTGGTTACCAACCTTTATCGATCAATGGTTTCCCGTTTTGACCGATATTGCCTTGGCTATGATTGGGTTTTTGCTGGGACAAAATTTAACCCGAAAAAAACTCAAAAAAATGGGTCGCCCGGTTATTGGCATTTCGATTAGCGTGATGTTGATGACGGCATCGGTGATGTTTTTGGGCATGGTGTTATTGGGCGTTTCATTGGAAATGGCATTGATTTTTGCCGGAATTGCCACAGCCACGGCGCCTGCTCCGGTTATGGATGTGGTTAAAGAAGTCAATGCAAAAGGTCGCTTTACCAATACACTATTAGGTGTGGTGGCGATTGACGATGCTTGGGGAATGTTGATGTTTAGTTTTCTATTGGTGATTGCGGTCATGATTTCAGGGAATGGACACACGCTTGAGGCGTTATATTATGGCCTTTGGGAGGTTTCGGGTGCGCTGTTATTAGGCATCGCGCTAGGGTTTCCGATGGCGTATTTAACCAGTCATCTTTACCCAGGAAAGTCTTCTCAGGCGGAGGTATTAGGGTTGGTATTGCTGTGCGCAGGTTTGGCAGAGTGGATGGGGGTTTCGTATATTTTATCGGCCATGATGATGGGCAGTATGGTGGCAAATTTCGCGAAGCGCCATCGCCATCGACCTTTTGAAGAATTGGAAACGTTTGAGTGGCCGTTATTGATTTTGTTTTTTCTATTGGCGGGGGCATCTCTCAGTTTAGAGTCGCTGATGACGGTTGGATGGATTGGAGTCGGTTATATAATATTCCGTATTTTAGGGCGATTAATCGGGGCTTATATTGGCTCAAAATGGGCAGCGTGTGAACACACAAAATATGGCTGGATGGGGGTCGCGATGCTGCCTCATGCAGGCGTTGCGATTGGGATGGCATTGGTTGCAGTTGAGCAGTTTCCGCAGCTTAAAGAACCTATTTTAGCGGTGATTTTAGGCGCAACCATTCTTTTTGAATTGATCGGCCCAGTGGCAACGCGTTGGACGTTGATTCGAGTGAAAGAAACACAAACCGCTATTGACCGAAAAAATCCCTTAAAAGACGATATTCACAACGGCTAGATCAAAAAATATTGCCAATAGAGCGTAGCAAATAGGGTGATAAAGGCAATTCCTAGAAAATTAAAGACCACGCCATAACGCGCCATCATTTTTACCGTAACCACACCACTGCTCATAGCAATGGCATTGGGCGGGGTGGCAATCGGAAGCATAAAGGCATAACTGGCACAAATGGTGGCGACCATCATAAATAGGCGGCTGTCTAGGCCGCTTTGTTCGGTCACCGCATACACCACGGGTAACACCATTGAAATCAACGCGGTATTACTGGTAATTTCCGTTGAAAAAGTGACCATTGAAGCGATTAAGATCATCAGTAATAGTGGGGGTAGATGGGTGATGGCCTGAAGCCATTCAGCCAATTGGTTAGCGAGCCCTGTATCGGTAAACGCATTGGCAATGGCAAATCCTGCTCCAAATAAGAAAATAATTTCATAAGGGATTTTTCGAGCATCTTCCCAAGTCAGGATATTAAAAGGGGGTATAAACATCATCAGCCCGAATCCAAGAAGTATGCCTTTTTCATTCAATCCCAATCCTGAATAATAAGGCTCGATGGGAGAGTTTATCAACAGCAGTGCCACCATCGCGAGGAGTGCAAAGGTGACCTTTTTTTGATCTCCCGAGAGTCCACGGGGTTGGGCTTTTGCATCAATTTGGTCTTTATCAACACCGATAGAAAGAATCCAACCGACAACCAAAAACATCATCATCGCTAAGGGCAGCACTAAGACAATCCATTGAATAAAAGGGATAGCGGGAAGTTGATGTTCTTCAAACAGTCCAAATAGAATTAAGTTTGGCGGGGTGCCAATGGGGGTAATAATGCCACCAATACTGGCACCATAGGCAATGGCCAACGCAAAACGTATTTTAAGTTGGGGATTGTCAGACAGGAATATGGCTAAGGGAATCAGTAATAAAGTGGTGGTGGTATTGGATAGAAATGCACTTAAAGTTCCGGATGTGATGGCCAGTGCATAAATCATGCCTCGAGCGGTACTGGGGAAAATGGTGAGCATTTTATGAGAAATTTTTTGATGTAACAGGGTTTTTTCAACGGCAATAGCAAGCATAAAGCCGCCTAAAAATAAAAAGATAATGGATTTCGCATAATTGGGGGCAATACTATTGGTATCAGCGACACCAAACATCGGGAAAACCACGATGGGTAGCAATGCAACCCAGCCTAATGGAAGGGTTTCATTGCTCCATAAAATCACCATAAAGCTGACTAAGCCTAATAGCGCGGCTTGTTGCGTGGTGATAATAAGGTTCAAAAATCCGAAGATGACGATAGCTGCTAATAAAGCAAGCAGAAGCTCTTTTGTGGTTTGCTTGGTATCCGACATCATCATCCCTCAACAGCATAGCAATAACAAGATTATAAAGGGCTGATAGCTGAATGTGATTGTTTTTAATAATTGATAAATTGCCAAATTTATTGTGGGATGGCTCTATAATGGCAATACGATTGACTTATTTTTGGAGATTACTATGTCAACACACTTTCCGGTGGACTCGATTTTATCGGGTTGCCGACAATGCCAATCGCCGCTAGGGTTTGATTTTACGTTTGCTTATCAACCGATTATTGATCTTTCTAAACGCGAAATTTGGGGATATGAAGCCTTGGTTCGGGGGACTCATAATGAAAGTGCAGGGTCGATATTAGAAAAGGTGAATGATGAAAATCGCTATGCATTTGACCAGGCCTGCCGAACCAAGGCGATAACCCTTGCCAGTCATTTAGGGCTGGACAAAATGCTCAGTATTAATTTTTTGCCCAATGCGGTTTATGAGCCGAAACATTGCATTCAAAGTACTTTAAAAGCGGCTAAACAAAGTGGTTTTCCCATTGAAAAAATTATGTTTGAAATTACTGAGTCTGAAGCCGTGGTGGATAGACAACATCTAGCGAATATTTTTGAATATTACCAAGCTCAAGGGTTTACAACAGGGCTGGATGACTTTGGTGCCGGCCATGCCGGGTTGAATATGTTGGCCAGTTTTGTACCGAATATTTTGAAAATTGATATTGAACTGGTGAGAGATATTGATCAAATTGAGGTCAAGCAAATTATTGTCCGAAATTTGGTGACCATGTGCCACCAATTGGGTATACGGGTACTGGCTGAAGGGATTGAAAGAAAAGAGGAAGTAGACTTTTTTGAAGGCCTTGAGGTGACCTTAATGCAGGGGTATTATTTTGCTAAGCCCGGATTTGAGCGTTTACCCAAGGTCGATTTTGATTGATTCAAGTCAAACTCAATTGAAACTTGGTTAAAAACGACCAGGCCTGGCCATTTTTAGGCTGGAATTTAACCCATGCCGCCAAACACTAAGCCCACGTAGGTGGTTAAAACCATTGCTAAAAACCCCCAAGTCGCCATCCGTAAAGCACCTTTTAGCATATTGGCGCCGCCCGTTTTTGCGGCAACCGCTCCTAAGATAGCCAGTAACAGTAATGAACTGGAGGCGATCATTATACCCAGGTTTTCCATTGGCAAAATGGTAACCAATATGACGGGAATGGCAGCACCTGAAACAAAAGCAGCAGCCGAAGCTATTGCGGCTTGCAATGGGCGGGCGCTGTGAACTTCTGATAGTCCCAATTCATCTTTTGCATGTGCGCCCAGCGCATCGTGTTCCATCAGTTCGGTTGCCACTTGATTTGCCGTTGCTTCGCTAACGCCTCTTTGGCGATAAATCATCGCCAGCTCTGAGTGCTCAACTTCCCAGTTTTGTTCAAGAGCCATTTTCTCTTTTTCCAAATCGGCTTTTTCGGTATCCGATTGTGAGCTGACAGAAACATATTCTCCTGCCGCCATGGAAAGTGCACCCGCCACCAACGCCGCCACCGCCACCACTAAAATAGCCTCCTTATCTGCGCCAGAGGCGATCACCCCAACCAGTAAACTGACCACGGAGATAATGCCATCGTTTGCCCCTAAAACCGCAGCACGTAGCCAACCCATGCGGTGACTATAGTGTTCTTCTGAAAGGTGATCATCTAGCATTTCATCTGTAAAGTGTGACATAACAATTTTGAATTCCATTTAAATTGAAGCATTATTTTAACGCCTTTTAATGAGGCTTTACATCGTAAAAAGTGGGGGTTTTGTTATTTAACTAAGATCATTTCACCGAGCTAGCTGGAATAACCCAACTGTGGCTCATCCACCGCCATTGCCCGCTTTGAGTTTGTTGCGTGCAGGCATAGCGGTTGCGTGGTGGTGCTAGCGGCTCGACACTTTGGAGCTGTAATTGTTTATTGGATAACCAAGTTAACGTTAGGGGAGTGCCTGCTTGATCGAAGCACTGAATGGTTTGAGTTGGTGGATCTTCGAAGGTTAAGGTCAGTTGGGGGGGATTGTTTTTAACCACTGGATCAAAGGGGCTAAGTTGTTGAACGGGCAGCGGCAGGGTATGGACTTTTGTTTTAAAGCTTTCGATCTCTCCATGACGTTCATTAATGGGAAAACGCATTAAAGCTCTCAGGTCTGAATCATGGCCAACCGTGCCAGAATTCTGAGCGATACCGATATAACCCATTTCTGTAATTAAGTTGGCGAGCGGTTCTGAAAAATCGCCAAATGGGTAAGAGAATAATTTGAAGTTGGTTGGGGTCTGACCCAATTCAGCTTCTAATCTTTTTTGAGCATGGTTTAGATCGGTTAAAACGCGTTGGCGCCAATCGGCATAGGATTCATGTTCGGTTTGAATCATCGAGTTGTGGTGGCGTGAGTGGTTGGCAAATTCAGCGCCAAATTGTTGCATTTCACGCATTTGTGCCCAGGTCATATTCGATGAATAGCGGCGGTCAATTTGATCGGTGCTGACAAATACCGTCAAGGGCCAGCCACGTGCTTTAAAGCGTGGGAAAGCTTCTAAATAAACACTTTTCCAAGCATCGTCTATGGTGAAAACCACGGTTTTTTCCGGAATGGGGGCTTTCTCGATCAGTGCTGTGACCAGCTTGGAGAGTGGCCAAACAGTAAAGTTTTCGTCGGCAAGATATTGTATTTGCGCATCCAGTTGCGCCAATCGAACGCTGGTACTGGGTAAATGGTCTTCACCAAAATGGTGATACATTAAAATAACGGCATGCGACCCGGTTTGCTTAGCCTGTGGTGGTTGGCTGTTTACATCGAAATTAAGCAGTAGCATGGCCAGCACCAATAAAATCAAAATAACGCCAAGCCAATGGTAGCGGATTGATAGTCTAAAGCGTAATGAGGACATATTTGCGTTACCTTTTTGAATACAAAGAGCTATTAAAAAGATAGGGTAACCGAGATGTCCACAAAAAAATAGCCAGGCCTGGGGTTTTTTGGTGTAATGAGCGCACTCAACTCAATAGGCGTAACCTCAACCGGATGAAACAACCTTTATTAGTCAGCGTGGAAGAAGCCGTGGAACAGATTTTAGCGGGGCAGGTTATTGCCTATCCCACTGAAGCTGTATATGGACTGGGTTGTGATCCGTTTAATAAAATGGCTTTTGAGCAGTTGTTGCAGTTAAAAAATCGGTCTTTAGACAAAGGTGTCATTTTAATTGCGGCCTCCGTTGTGCAGTTAAACGAACTGGTTGAAATTCACAATCAATCTTGGACGCAAACGGTTTTGGAGACTTGGCAAGATGTGAGTCAACCGATGACTTGGGTTTTGCCCGTGCGACCTGAGGTTCCCATTTGGCTGACGGGTGGGCGGTCAACTTTAGCGGTCAGAGTAACGCATCATCCCGTTGCAAAAGCCTTATGTGAAAAGCTTGAAATGCCAATTGTATCAACCAGCGCCAATATCAGTGGCCAAGCGCCTATTTTGTCTGCAACGGCCTGTGCAAAAGCCTTTCCCCGTTTAGCGATTGTTGATGGCGACTTAATGGGACAAGCACAACCTTCACAAATTTGGGATGCTGCAACGATGACTCGGCTAAGATAAGTTGTTAAGAAGTTGCGCCTTTGGCGTTAGTCTCTCTCTAATTAAAAATGGTAGTTCAAACCGATTGCAACATGAACAAATGGGCTTTGCAGAGAGTTGTCCGCCATTTGTGATACTTCACTAAACAGTGACAGGCCTGGTTCAAATACAATGGTTTCAATACCAATGGTTCCGGAAGCCATAGAAGAACCTTCACGGATGGTTGGAGAGCCAAGTACATCCCCTTGTTCATAGATATTGGTGAGGATGGTATTGAAAGAAACCGTCATATAGGGTTGTGCAAGCAGGTTCAAATAACTAAAAGGTTTGACCTGTACACCAAAGCCATATCCAGCGACGGTAAAATTATCTTTCGTGTCCGTAGAGTTGGTATAACGATGTTGACCTAAAGACTGGGCAGCTAATTCGACACTCAGGTAGGCGTTAAATTTCAGTCCGAGCTTAATTTGTTCGCCGATTTGGCTGCTAGGGGTTTTTGTTTTGAGTGACTTAATGGCGCCCACACCGATATAAGGTTGAGTTGCAGCATAAGCACTTCCAGAAATACCAACTAATATCATGAAATGAATAATTCCTCGGTAAATTACCCGCATATTAACCCCTCAAGCTTTACGAAATTAAAAATTAATCAGCAAGTATATCGAAAAATCTGTGAAATTAATAGCTAGCCTTGTCCGATTTTTGATAAAGCGGCATGACCTTTTTTGCGTAGCGGGTTAAGTCCTTAATGCGCGAATCGTGTGCCGGGTGAGTGCTTAAAAATTCTGGCGGGGCATCTTTTGATATTTTCGCCATTTTTTGCCAAACTGAAACGGCATCATAAGGGTTGTATCCCCCTCTCGCTGCCAGCTCGACTCCCATTCTATCCGCTTCAATTTCGTGCGTTCGGCTATTCGGTAAAATAAAGGTGGCCTGCATGACCATGCTGGTGGCGTCCATGGCCAAACCTTCCATGCCGGTTAAAATGCTCAATGCGGTTAAGCCTGCTTGACCTAGCATGGCTTGAGAAGCGCGTTCTCGACCATGTTCTCGCAAAGCATGGGAAATTTCATGCCCCATAATCGCGGCAATTTCACCATCCGTTAAGCTCAGTTTTGTGATTATGCCGGAATAAAAGGCGATTTTACCCCCCGGCATACACCAGGCATTAAGTTGGTCTGAGCTGATTAAATTCACCTCCCATTGCCATTGCGGCGCATCCTTACGATAAACTTTTGTTTGTGGAATCAAACGATCGGCAATGGTTCTCAGGCGTTTGACCGTGTTGGGATCGGTATTGAGCGCATTTTTTTGTTTTGCGTCCGCTAACACTTCTTGATAGGCTTTAATTGCCCCTTGTGTCATTTCTTTTTCTGAAACCAATAGCATTTGTTGGCGATCAACACCCACCGCCCCTTTTTGGGTGGTCACACCGCTACAGCCAATCAATGAGACAATTGACAGCGAAACAATTAGGGACAGACCCCAGCGAGGGATACACTTTATGAGATAAGACATCTTAATGGGTTCCTAACCAATAAATGAATGACTATTTTAAAGAATAATGGCAGGGTTTTCTATTAAAATGGCGACACTTAATGAGAACCTTTAAAGGAAAATTTATGACAACGGATGCATCGCCTCAAATCAATATTGAAGCCGTTAAGAATTATTTATTAAGTTTGCAAGACGATATTTGCCAACAGTTGGCCGAAGAAGATGGCTCAAAAGACTTTATGGTTGATGAATGGCAAAGAGAACCGGATACCGGAACCATGGGGTTAAGTGGAGGCGGTCGCAGTCGCGTATTGGAAGGTGGCGAAGTGATTGAAAAAGGCGGCGTAAATTTTTCACACGTATTTGGCAAAACCCTGCCGGCTTCTGCAACCGCACATCGCCCTGAACTGGCAGGTCGCTCTTTTCAAGCGCTTGGCGTTTCGTTAGTGATTCATCCACGAAATCCTTATGTGCCCACTTCTCATGCCAATGTGCGCTTATTTGTAGCGGAAAAAGAAGGTGAGGAACCCGTTTGGTGGTTTGGTGGAGGCTTTGATTTAACGCCTTATTATCCGTTTGATCAAGATGTGGTGCATTGGCATTTGCAATCCAAGGAAGCCTGTGACCCATTTGGCGAAGAAATTTATCCAAAATATAAAGCATGGTGTGATGAATATTTCTATTTAAAACATCGTAATGAAACCCGAGGTGTGGGCGGGTTATTTTATGATGATTTAAATGAAAGCACCTTTGGCTGGGATTTTGATACCTGTTTTGCATTTATGCAATCGGTTGGGAGTCATTATATTACGGCTTATAGACCCATTGTTGCGCGCCGTAAAGACCAGCAATATGGTGAGCGTCAAAGAGATTTTCAGCTCTATCGTCGTGGCCGTTATGCCGAATTTAATTTGGCCTTTGATCGCGGAACGATTTTTGGGTTGCAAACAGGCGGGCGCACCGAATCCATTTTAATGTCGATGCCGCCGATCGCCACCTGGAAATATGATTATCATCCTGAACCTGGCACGGAAGAAGCTCAATTGTATGAGTATCTGTCACCCAAAAACTGGTTGGATTGATAACGGCCATTATAGGGACGGTTGTGGAAAGCATTCGAGTCGATAAATGGCTGTGGGCCGCGCGGTTTTTTAAAACCCGTGGCATCGCTTTGGCCGCGATTAAGGGCGGAAAAATCGAGCTCAATGGCACCAAGCCAAAACCCAGTAAAACCGTGGTCATTGGCGATTGTCTCAAAATCACCCAACCGCATCGCAAGGTTGAAATCACGGTTTTGCAAATCACCGACAAACGTGGCTCTGCCGAAATGGCAGCTAGCTTTTATCAGCTGGATAATGAATGGCTGAATCAAAAAACCTCAACGGGCGATGTCGCCTTAGTCGGATTCCGAGAAAGAGGCCAAGGCCGCCCCACCAAACGAGACCGCAGAAAAATCGAAAAACTTTACAGCAGCCCACCTGAAACGCCCCATTCATAAATCTAATCAGATTTTAAAACTAAATTAATTGTTCTAATCTATATTTCAGGTATAGAATTGTATGTACCTAAATTTTAAAGGGGTGTTTGCGATGA
>PEWX01000116.1:0-29378 GCA_002779995.1 Piscirickettsiaceae bacterium CG07_land_8_20_14_0_80_44_28 | reverse complement strand
GGGGATGGCGAATCTTCCAACGATAATAACGATACGAGCAATACATCTAATAACGATTCTAACGATTCTAACGTCTCAACGGCCTCTTCAATACCCAAGTTTAATTTAACAGGTGCTGTTGCGTTAGTCGCAAATGATCAGGTGGTTAAAAAGACCACTTCTTCCGCCAGAAGTAGCCGAGATGGTTCCCCTTTATTTACCTATGAAATTTATCACGATTCGGATCAGAAAACCCGAGGTGTTCGCGCCACGGGGGATACTGAGGGGGCAACCAATCTTTGGGCGATTGATGCAAATGGCAATGCAACGCCAGCATTAGACACCAATTATCCGGTAAAAGTCATGTATTCCGCAGTGAATCCAGCAGGCGATAAGGTTTATTTGGCATTAGATAATGGGTGGTTTGGTTCAGATGGCAATGATTATCAAACCTTTATTGCTAGAAATAATTGTGCGCTCTATGAAGTGACGCCCGCGGATAATACGTTTAAGTGCGCTGTTGAAGGCGTTTTCTTGCAAAACTATGATGATGACTACTATAAGCGAGTCAGTAGCAATCAAAAACCGATTCAATTTGATAAGGATGGTAATGTATATTTCTTAGGTACCAGTTTTACTGTGCAAAATGATGGGGGTTATTGTTTTGGTGACAACTATGATGCATTAACAGGTGATATCAATGAATATAATGACCAAGGTCAAGTCATTGGCTGTTCGGCGGAAGCCATCTCCGCGGGATTCGAATTCTTTGAAAATGTTTGGATTGATAGTGCATCATGGAATCCAACTTTGTACAAATATAATCCGTCCACCGCAAAGGCGGATGCGATGACTCAGGACAATGAGGGCGTTCAGTACTTTTCTACGCTCACCAGTGGTGATATTGTCATTCAGGGTTGGAATGACAATACCCAAAAGCAAACTTTTGCCGTGCTGAATACCTTAGGGGCTCGAATTAATTTATTAGAAACTGATTGGGGTCTAGAGTTTTTTACCACCGATTCAGAGTCAACCGTCATTTTTTCAGATTGGACAGATAGCGCTGGTTTAAGAATGGTGAAACCCATCAGCCCAGGGGTTCATAAAACGGTATTGGGTCTTGATAAATTTGCGGTAAATAATGCCGGAAGTTATCAAAATCCAACGCCAAGACGGGTGATTTTAGCGGATGATGGTAAGTTATATGGCGTTTTTGAATCCTGGTCTAGTTATCAAGATAAAAATGATAAGTGGGTCAGCAACACCACCTTGACCGTTTATCAAGTGTTGCCATACGATCCCGTCCCTAAAGCACAGCTTAATCTAGGCTCAAACGATTGGTGGTCATTTATGGAAGGGACACCTTTCCAAATTTCAAGAGGCTTTTTATTTTATCGTCAGAAAGAGAGCAATATTGCGATAGGCGGTGTTTCACTCGGTTCAGCCGATACCATCGTAATGGTCAATTTGCAAACCCGTGAAAAGAAAGTGATGTTAATGCCGCAGACTGCCACAGATGGTCGTTATGAAATATTTAGTTGGCGTTTATCTGGAACGGAATTGTATTTTTCAGCATTAAATAATACAGTCAATAAAGTCGTCACCGGTAAAATCGACACGGTAAAAGTGCGGGTTGATGCAGATGAATCCACTTATTTAACAGTGAATGAGACGGCTTCGGCAATTGGTGCGACGGCTAAAATTCAAGACATTGCCGTGCTTAAAGCAACCCGTCCTGAAAACGATCCAGGCGGTTCTCCTAAAGCGGAATTTTTTGCAAATAGTGAAAACCCAAATTCCGTTACCATTGAATTTACCAAATATATGAATAATCAATCGGTATTGGACAATTTAACCTTTAAAAATACCACTGATAATGAAGTTATTGCTTATCTCCCTTTATGGATTAATAAAACACTCCATCTAATTCCAGACAGTGATGGTCTGACGAATTCGACGGGTGCGGGCATGGAAAATAATAAAACCTATCAGGTCAGCTTGGGAACTGGGATTAATGACTATTATTCGACTCCCATTGACCAAACCACATTATCTAAAACCTTATCGACTGCACCCGATAAGGGTTGGTATATTGGTGACACGGATGCAACAACAGCAGCACTTTCGGATAAAAAAGTAGCCAAGTTTGTGGGTCGTGATAACCCCAATACTTGGGGGCATCAATATTATAAAATTGCCGATAATTTGCCAGCTCATTTTGAACTGAAATTCAGTGCCAAGAACTTGAATTACAGTTTAGGTACCGTTGCCGTCCATGAATCGACAGCCAGTTACCGATGGGATGGGTTGATTTTAGAGAACTTCATTGATAGTTGGAGTAGTTGGCTTGACTATAAGGATGCCAGTGATAATGGTCAGTGGGATAGCTATAATTCTGATGGTAAGGTCGTACCCTATGCCAGTGGCAACTGGGCGAATTATCGGTTTAGGTTTGTCGGAAATACTTATCAGTTTGCAGTTTCGACGGATGGTTCTGAATATACAGAAATCCATAAATTAACGAATGTTAAAACACCGACTGCTGCAGAGTTGTATTTGGCCGTGAATGAAAAACTCTATATTGATAATATGCAGTTAACGACTTTAAAGTCAGATGGTACGGTGAATACGTCAGCAGGAGATTTAATCGATGAAAAGTTTGAATCGACCTTGCCAACAGCATCACCAAACTTAAATGCAAAATCGAGTGATTTGATCGCAAATTGATCAAGGTTTAAAAGGGGCTAAAAACCCCTTTTTTTATGGAGCATGAAGATGAATCGAATCAAATTGTCGTTGTGTTTATTGGTGGGAACTGCTGCTTCGTCAATTACGCAGGCAAATTCAACCCTGACAGACAATGGCTTTAGTTTTTTTACTGCTGGTTTCGAAACTTTCCAGTATGAGGAAAAAGTGTCATTAGCGAAGGTGAATACCAAAGTAACGGTGACCAATCCCGTCTTGATGACGGGTGGATTATTTGAAGTGAATCCGCAGTGGGACTTTTCGATTCTGGCTGAATCCTCATTATTCCCAGACAATAGTCAAGAAAATTGGCGCGTTAATAATGGCGCTACGGTTGGTTCTTTAACAAGTGGCAATAATCCGATTCAGACGAATCAATTCACCATGACCAATTCCAGTACGCAATTATTAACGCACTATAAATTAACCCCACAGACGCGACTACTTTTAGGGGGACAATATGCGTTATTTACCTTTAAACGCTATCAGTTTGCGACCGATTACCCCAATACCATCTCGATTACCAATGGGGTGGTTGAAGAATCAACTGGCAGTTTGGATTTGAATATGGGCGTAGCTTATGAGTCGGCAACTAGCGTGCAATCGAAATACCGATATTACGCTAGCCTAACGCTTGATAAGCCTATCTATCGAAAACTGGTTAACTCAAATACTCCAAAGGTGACGTTTGGTTCAACAGATGGTTACGGTGTGACGGCTTTTGGTGGCGCATCTTATCAGTTAACGCAGCAACTGCATATTGGACTTACAATGATGTTGGGTTATCGACAAAATGCGAAAGAAGTTAAAGTAAATCCAGATACGAATTTACAAATCGAAATTCCTGAAAACACCATATTACAAACAAAATATGGCCTGTCTTTTATTTATAAATTCTGATTAGAGTGCTTCAAAAAGGTGTCGGTTTTTTTATGCCGCACCGTCTAAGGATGTTTGTGTGAAAAAAATTATTGTTTTGTATGATGCTGAAAAAGCAGATACCTTTGAAAGCGATATTAAGCCATTATTAGGGGATGCAGCGTGTAAGTTTTTGGCCTTTGAAGGCCAGTCACTGGATGCTTTATCAGAGGGGCAGAAGGTTTTATTGTGGCTTGGGGATGCGGCTTTAAAATCTTTATTGTTAATCGCGGTTCGCCAGGCCTGGCAAATTGGGGTGATCCCACATCCTGATATGAACCGTGCTTTAAAGCTGTTTAGGGGGCTTGGAACGGCCGAAGAGGCAATTGCAAAAATACTTTCCGACCCAGATCCTGTGACCATGGATTTAATGGTTTGTAATCAGCAGTGTGTATTGGGATCGGTGATGATTGGCAATCCTGAGGTAATGATGCCGGCGGCTTTAATGGATGAAAACTGGTGGTGCAAAATCAAAAACTTTTTTGTGCTATTGCTGAGTTTTCGGCAGACTAGCTTGGTTTCTTATCAGATGACTACTGAAAAAGAGGCACAAGTGAATACCGCTGCCTTGAGTATGGCATTGGTCTATCGCCCGGGTAACAGTGAATTTACCAAGAGAACCATTGGTGAAACGGAAAAAGATGAAGCTACCTTGAATGCGGTGATTTTCTCGCCAAGAAGTATTGTTGAGAGTTTGCATTTTTTATGGACTAAATTTTTACCCAAGCAAGTCAAAACGCAAGAGCGGCTGCCCAGTTATTTAGGCCATATCAAAACGGCAAGCTTAACCGTCAAGAGCAGCTCAGGGCTGCTTAATATCAGTATTGACGGCGAACCATTTCAAGCCGAAGCGCTAAACGCTAAAATCGAAGCGGATGCTTTACAGACTATTGGTTTGGTTTTACCCGAAAAACAACCGCTGTCAGAACAGAAAGAAGCGGTAAGGGTATCGAATTTACCGAAAGGTCAGGTTGTTAAAGAACTGGTTAATCGTCCATTGAGTTGGATTCATCATTCAGATCCGGAAGAAGTCAAAGAGACCTTTATTGCCATTCATGAGAATGCGCAATCATCAGAATCTTACAAAGTGTTGATGGTGCTTTCTGCGCTCTTGGCGACGGTTGGATTATTTGCCAATGCCACCCCTGTTATTATTGGGGCAATGATTTTAGCCCCGCTAATGTCGCCGATTATTTCGTTATCAATGGGGGTTTTAAGACAAAACATTGAACTCATCAGCACCAGTGGTAAAACCTTATTAGTGGGTATCGGCTTGGCGATGGTATTTGGTACTGTGCTAACTTGGTTGATTCCTTTGACAATGATTACGCCTGAAATTCAAGCGCGATTGAGCCCAAATTTATTAGACTTAGGTGTGGCTATTTTTTCAGGGGTTGCCGCTGCGTATGCCAGTGCTCGATCAGAAGTGGCCAAGAGTTTAGCAGGGGTTGCCATTGCGGTTGCGCTTGTTCCCCCACTTGGTGTCGCGGCCATCGGAATTGGCTGGTGGGATTGGCCCATTTTTTCTGGCGCTTTCTTGTTATTTTTAACCAACTTGGTTGGCATTATTTTAGCAGCGGCAGCGACCTTTTTAATGATGGGATTTAGTCCCTTTCATTTGGCCAAACGAGGGTTGCTGATTGCGTCCGTGTCGGTCGTGTTGGTGAGTATTCCCCTGGTATTGGCATTTAACGGTTTGGTAGAGAAGCAGCGCATTACGACGGTTTTGCAACAATTGGTATTTGAGAATATTCAAGTCAAAGATATTCGGGTGATTAGTAATGAAGACTATATTATTGCCGTAAAATTAATGGCAAATCGGATTTTGCAGACAGATGATATCGTGGCAGTAAAAAGTAAGATGGAAAAAGAACTGGGTCATGCCATTCTTTTAGAAGCACAATTGGTTGTTGTGCAATAATAATTGGTTGATTTTTGGCAAAAAAAAACCTGTTCAATAGAACAGGTTTTTTATCTTTGCGAAATACAATTAAGACTGGGCTAACCGAGCCATCGCTGCACGTTTTTTTGCGATCAAGTTTTGAATGATGGGGGTCATCATCAGATCCATTGCTTGAACCATGTGTTGACCACCACACACTAGGGTTTCTTCGTTTTGTAAGAAAGCCCCGTCGATTTGGTTTTTGACGCTTTCCAAGTCAATGTCTTGATGACGAACATGGCAAATCAACAAGGAGTCTTCAGGAGCCGGCCCCATTGGTGCGTCTGGCGATATGGTTGAAAATGGGTCAGAGGTATCAATTAATGGCACTCTATGGAAGTTAATATGCGTCCGGTGGAACTGAGGTACGATGGTTTCAATATAATCCGGCATGCGCTCTAGAATAATATCGTGTACTTGTTGTACTGAATAAGGGCGCTCAGAGGTATCACGGTAGATTTTTTGCATCCATTCAATATTGATACAGGGGGCAACACCAATGCCGAGATCCACATATTGCGCAACATTATGCATACTTTCTTTGGGGCCATGATCCATGCGTTTCACCATGCCATGTAAGCCTTCATAAAAAAGGACATCGGTGCCTTCCGGGATCGGTTCCCAAGGGGTAAATTCACCGGGAGATAAGTTGGTTCCCAGGCGCGCATTATGTTCAACGGCTTCTTCTTCACTGTGGATATAATAACGACGCTTTCCGGTTGCATTTTCTTTATATTCTTTAAATAAGGCTTCTAATTCTGCAAATTCGTTTGCTGCTTCAGCAAAGTGGGTCAGAACGGGGCCGCCATTCTCTTTTGATTCCGCAACTTTTTGCTTCATCTCGACACGGCTATATTTATGATAGCTATCGCCTTCTATAATGGCGACATTCAGATTTTCTCGATCAAAAATCTTTTCGACAGCGCGTTTTACAAATGAAGTGCCGGCACCAGAAGAGCCTGTTACCGTTACAATAGGATGTTCTACTGACATATAATTGTCTCCTTTAGTAGATTTGCCATTGCCTTAAAGGGTGGCAAGCAACCAGACTGAATTGGGATGTTTTCGGTCAGGTCTTTTAGTTATAAATATAAACAAAATTTTAGTTGCTAAACATCAATATTTTCAGCCTTAAGGGCGTTTGATTCAATAAAGTTTCTTCTCGGTTCGACTTCGTCACCCATTAAGGTTGTAAAAACTTGATCTGCTTGAATGGCATCTGAAATCTTAACTTGTAACAGTCGGCGTGCCTCGGCATTCATCGTGGTTTCCCAAAGTTGCTCAGGATTCATTTCCCCAAGACCTTTATATCGTTGAATGCTTTGGCCGCGTTTGGCTTCACCTAAAAGCCAATCCATCACTTCTTTAAAGCTTGATACCGCTTGTTCTTTTTCACCCCGCTGGATTTTTGCATGCTCACTGAGTAAGCCTTTTAATTGCTTAGCGACCTTGGCAATATTTTCAAATTCAGCGGAGGCAAAGAAATCTTCGTCATACAATTGTGATGTTAAAGTGCCATGCTCACGTTGTTGTAGACGGATTTGGTATTTTACTTCCCCTTCTAAAGCGGGTTCTACCTGAAGCTGATATTCAACTTTTTGCAGTTCGCCAATGGCTTTTAGCCGGGGTAAAGCTTCATCAATCCATTGCTGACAAGCATCATAGTCGTTTAGCGTATCAACCTGAATTGGGTTTAAGTCGAGCATCAGCTCTAAAAAAGAGTGGCTAAAGCGTCTGGCTAAACGCCCAATAATGCGATTGGCCTGTAAAAAACTTTTTGCAAGGGTTTCCAAGGCCATTTCTTTAATGGCAGGGGCTTCCGGTGCCGTCCACAGTGCCGCCTTATCCAAAGCGGATTGTAGCAAATAATTTTCTAATTCAGCATCATCTTTTAGATAGGCTTCTTGCTTACCTTTTTTGACTTTATATAAAGGGGGTTGGGCGATGTAAATATAACCGCGCTCAATGAGTTCGGGCATTTGGCGATAGAAGAAGGTTAGCAAAAGGGTTCGAATATGAGACCCATCGACATCGGCATCCGTCATGATAATGATACGGTGATAACGTAATTTATCCGGATTGTATTCTTCGGCACCAATCCCACACCCCAGTGCGGTAATCAGTGTGCCGACTTCAGCTGAAGCCAGCATTTTATCAAAGCGCGCTTTTTCAACATTTAAGATTTTACCTTTAAGCGGTAAAATGGCTTGTGTTCTACGATCTCGACCCTGTTTGGCCGAGCCGCCTGCGGAGTCCCCCTCCACAAGATACAGTTCTGATAAGGCAGGATCTTTTTCTTGGCAGTCGGCTAATTTCCCTGGTAATCCGGCAATGTCTAAAGCGCCTTTACGGCGTGTCATCTCGCGGGCTTTACGCGCGGCTTCGCGAGCACGTGCCGCATCGACAATTTTAGAGAAAACGGCTTGAGCTTCTTTGGGATGCTCTAATAAGTATTCCGTCAGTTTTTCATTCATGGCGGTTTCGACAGCGGTTTTGACTTCAGATGACACCAGCTTTTCTTTGGTTTGAGAAGAAAACTTAGGATCCGGAACCTTAACCGAAATAACGGCCGCCAATCCCTCACGCGCATCATCACCCGAAACTGACATTTTGTACTTTTTGGACAATCCGGATTTTTCAGCATATTGATTCAGCGTACGGGTCAATGCCGCGCGAAAGCCGGATAGATGCGTTCCGCCATCGCGTTGTGGAATATTGTTAGTAAAGCAGTAAATAGACTCTTGATAGGCTTCAGACCACTGCATGGCGACTTCAACAACAATGTCATCACGAGTTGTCGTAAAGTAAAAAGCTTTTTCATTAATGGGCGTTTTATTGGTGTTGATATAGTCAACAAAGGCTTTAATTCCGCCTTCAAATTGGAAGACTTCATGGCGATCATCTCGCTTATCCAATAGTTCAATATGGACGCCTGAATTTAAAAACGATAATTCACGTAGGCGTTTTAATAGATAGTCAAAGCTGAATTCGGTTTGGGTAAAGGTTTCTTTGCTGGGTAAAAAACGGATTTCTGTACCGGTTTCTGTGGTTTCAGAAACGGGTTTTAGCGGTTCAACCGGCACACCATGGCGATAGGTTTGCTTCCAAACATGGCCTTCGCGTTTAATGGTTAGGTGAAGCTCTTCTGATAAAGCATTGACCACTGAAACCCCAACACCATGCAAACCACCGGATACTTTGTAAGAATTGTCATCAAATTTTCCGCCCGCATGAAGCACCGTCATAATGACTTCGGCAGCCGAAATCCCTTCTTCTTCATGGATGCCAACCGGAATGCCTCGGCCATTATCGGTGACAGAAACCGAACCATCGGTATGGATGGTCACAACCACCTTATCGCAGTGACCGGCAAGGGCTTCATCAATCCCATTATCAACCACCTCAAAGACCATGTGATGCAAGCCCGTTCCGTCATCGGTGTCACCAATGTACATTCCGGGTCGCTTGCGAACCGCATCCAGGCCTTTTAGAACCTTGATAGAGGAGGAATTATATTCATAGGGTTGGGGTTTTTTGTCTGCTTCAGTGGTCATAGGGTATGGGATCTTTTAAGTGTTCGAATTTGAGTTTAATACAATCAAAATAACCAAGCAATTCTACCATAATTCTATGGGTTTTGTAGTGGTTATATAAGCCATTGAAAGCACGGCGTTTATTGGCAAACTGTTGCTAGAAAAAGCGAAACGATATTGGATATATGTGCGTAAAAATGACCAGGCCTGGACTCGATTATAGACAGGGCTTTGATTTGGCATTTTCGAACATGGCTTTCATGGCAGCACGCCGTTTAGCTGCTTGAACATAGTCGTCCGGTTGTGCTGGGACGATCAGTAAATAATCCCCCAGTTTTAAATCCGATAACTCAATATGAGGGTGGTCGAGTTGTTTTTGGCTAACCGGGCTGATAATGGCAATGTTTAATTTCGGGTTACGGTGTTTGAGTGCGGCAACCGTCCCCAGCCCTGAATTACTATGGAAGGCACCGTTTAAATGCAGAATTTGGCTGTTTGGGGACTGCTGATAAGCTGAGTTGATCGATTCAGCCATGCTATTATCGCGTAACAGTTGTGCAAAATAGCTGTTGTTGGATTGTGATGACCGCTTATGAGAAGCTTTTCCTGCTTGCATAAACTGTTCAAACTGAGCTTGATAAGCAGGATCCGAATAAAAAGGATTTGACGGAATATATTGAAGGTCGCTGTCCGCTAGCTTCTTTAAGTAGTTTTTGCCTAGTCGCCCAACACAACGTACTGTATTTGCAGGGGCATTGGCGGCCACGACCGGTATAAAATGGCGTTTGGCAAACTCGATCACCGGGCGGTAACTGCCCGCATAATTTGACCAAGTAGGGGCTTCTTTAATTAAGGTTTTTTCACCAATTTCACTGTCAAGATAGCGATTTAAAATGGTTTGTTGGTCTCGGTTAAATTGTTCCATAGACAAAACTTGATGAGGGGTTTGTTGGTATAACCGAGCCTGAAGCTGAGCTTGAAATAGATGGATAGCATGATTGCCATGAAACTCACCGATAAAGATGACGTCTTTATCGGCGAGCTTCTTGACCAGGTTGGCTAAAGAGATTGGGGTTTGGCTATCTGTTTCAATCAGATGATAGTCATATAAAGTAGATAAAGGCGTTAATGAAACACGCTTATCCTGGCTAAAAGCAGGTGTTAATCCAACAGCAATACTGAGAAAAAGCCCGCAAATAAGGCGCACAAAATTCATTGGCTATTTGGGCTCAAATTTAAACTTCTGGCCGGCGATAGAGGCTTCATACATCAGCCCACCTTTTGCAATGATAAACGTCGCCATGCCTTTGTAATAGTCAGCTGTTGTTTTCGCATTATTTTGCCCACCACTGGCAGACGTTGACATCCCTTTGGTGCCTGCTTCAGCAGAGGCGCCGGCTGTTAGAACCACAACGGCGGCTTGGGCACTGAATTCAAAATTATCGCTGGTAAAATCTTTATATGCCCGTTCATCTTCAAAAAAGATCACCTGGCTATAGGCTTGACCCCCCATTTGAAAACCAATAGAAGCCTGATAAAGGGTGGTTTTACCCATATATTGATGATTTTTATAGACACGGCCTTCTCCATAAGCACCGCCTACTATAAAGCCCGCTTTGCCTACCGTCGGGAAAATGGCATAACCATAAGCCCTGTCAAAAAAAGCTTGAGGGGCTTTGGCATCTTTAAACATTTTAACCGTGTCTTGATAGTCATCTGCGGCAGCCGGTTGAAGCCAGAAAGGGATGAATAACAGTAGTGTGATAATCATTCGGGTTGTCATTTGAAGTCCTCTTATATAGTTAGAGAGCTTTGCACGAGATGGCTACACGAATAAAAATGGTTAAGATTTCCCATATTTTTCTTTCGCGTCCCACTCATGCAAAGGTCTCAGTTAAATTCTTTTAACGATTTTTATTCGTGCATCCATCTTCTGGTGCAAACATCTCATAATGGCATTACCAAGCGTATTATTGCAAGGAAAATGCACTTAAAATGGCCAGGCCTGGCCATTTTAAGCTAAACCTTGTGCCAAACAGGGGATGACTCGATAACTTAAAGGGGTATTGGGTAACAGTGTTTTTAGCTTGTTGAGGATAGCGCGATAGTTTTCATGGGTTGTTTCAATTTCCAAGCGCATTTTGGGGATGTATCCCACCACTTTTTCAGCAATGGTTTCAAAAGTCTGTTGCGGGTGATATGACTCAACCCGATAAATTTGGAAACTCATTTCCGGTTGCATCATCAGCAATTCATCACTCAATAAATGTTTGTGCTTAGGGTCGATTAGAATTTGCAATAAAATGGATTCTTGTATGGTTTTAGGCATGTTGTTCCCCTTTTTTGGCCTTGGTTTGCCCTAAAGACATTAACCCAAACCGCTGGAAAATAATGGGCAAGATTAACAGGGTTAGCAAGGTTGAGGTGATCAGCCCGCCGATGACGACGATCGCTAAAGGTCGTTGGATTTCAGAACCGGCACCCGTGGCAAACACCAAAGGCACTAAGCCGAGGGCGGCAATGGAGGCAGTCATCAAGACCGGTCTTAGACGGCGTAAAGCACCTTGAATAAGAACCTCAGCCATAGGGAGCCCTTGTGCAATCAGTTGATTAAAGTAACTAATCATCACCACCCCATTCAGAACGGCGATCCCCAGTAAGGCAATAAAGCCAACCGATGCGGGAACAGATAAGTATTCTCCGGTTAGCCATAGCCCGACAATACCGCCAATCAATGCAAAAGGAATATTGACCAGTACCATCATGGCTTGAGAAATCGATTGGAAGGTGCTGAAAAGAATGAGGAAGATTAACACCAAGGCAATCGGTACGACGATGGACAGTTTTGCTGCCGCGCGTTGCTGGTTTTCAAATTGTCCACCCCATTCAAAATAAACCCCTTCAGGGACGGAAAGGTTGTTCGCTTGTTGTTTTGCATCCTCTACAAAGCTAACCAAATCTCGTCCAGAGACATTGGCAATCACCGTCGCATAGCGTTTACCCTGTTCGCGACGAATGGAGACCGGCCCGGTCACTTCTTCAGCGCTAACCAATTGGCCGAGTTGAATGGTTTGTCCGTCGGCAATGACAACGGGTTGCTGCAACATTTCTAATTTAGAGGATTTACTGTCTTCCGCCCCTCTTACGATTAAAGGAATTTGGCGGATTCCCTCATAAATTGTTCCGAGGTCGGTGCCGTTAATTTGTGTTCTAACCAGGTCTTCGATGGCCACCACACTGAGTCCTAAGCGGCCGGCCATTTGGCGATTTACTGTCAGTTTGAAATAGCGTAGGCCATCATTTTTAGGCGTATAAACATCCGTCGCTCCGGAAATGGCCTCTACTTTAGCAACCAGCTGATCGGCGATATGGGATAGTTCAGCTTGGGATTCGCCAAAAATTTTAATGGCAATATCCCCTCTTGCACCTGTGAGCATTTCGTCAACACGCATTTGAATGGGCTGGGTAAAGGCATAATTCATGCCCGGGAAATCCTGCTCTATGGTTTGGCGAATGGCTTCGATCAGTTCTTCCTTGGTTTCCATGCGCCATTCCTCTTTGGGTTTTAGCACCATAAAGGTGTCGGTATCATTGAGTCCCATCGGATCAAGACCCAATTCATCGGAACCCACTCGGGCAACGATCCGAGTAATTTCGGGGATTTTTTCGAGCAGCCTTTCTTGAATACGTAAGTCCATCCGTACCGTCTCTTTTAGGCCAATCGACGGGATTTTTTCTACCTGTAAAATGATATTACCTTCGTCCATTTGTGGCATAAAGGTTTTGCCGACGAGGGTATAAACCCAGCCGGCAAATATCAAGGCAACCAATGCAAAGCCAATAATCACCTTATCATGAACCAGGCTCCATTTTAAGGCGGGCAAGTAAATGGCTGACAGTTTACGAATGAGCCACGGTTCTTTATGCGATGGTTGACCTAATATAAAAGAAGCCAGGGTTGGGATAATGGTTAAAGATAAAATTAATGAGCTACCCAATGCAAAAATAATGGTTAGGGCGACGGGGACAAATAACTTGCCTTCCAAGCCTTCCAAGGTCAGTAGAGGGAGGAATACCGTCATAATAATTAAAATACCCGATACCACAGGCACGGTCACTTCTTGTAATGCACGGTAGATGATATGGAGCTTCGATAGATTGGCTCTATCTCGTTCTTGGGTGGTGACAATATTTTCTACCACCACCACGGCAGCATCTACCAACATACCAACGGCAATCGCTAAGCCTCCTAGAGACATTAGGTTGGCTGAAAGTCCAAAAAAGTACATCAGGATAAAGGTCATTAAAGCGGCCAATGGCAAAATCAACGCAACGGTCACCGCTGCTCGGACATTTCCTAAAAACACTAACAGAACCAATATCACCAGTACCACCGCTTCTAATAATGCTTTTGAAACGGTGGTAATCGCTTTATCAACTAATTCACTACGATTATAAAATATCGACAGAGAAATCCCTTTGGGAAGTGCTGACTGTAAACTGGCCAGTCGCGCTTCAACATCCTTAACGACTTGCTTTGCATTGGCACCTCTTAGCGCCATGACTAAGCCTTGTACGGCTTCGGCTTCCCCATTTTGCGTGACGGCACCATTGCGATAAAGGGCATCGACTTTGACAGTCGCAAGATCTCTAACATAAATCGGCGTGTCATTTTGAAAGGTGACAACAATATTTTCGATGGATTCGAGAGATTCCAAATTACCTTGTGTTCTGACTAATAAAACTTCTTCCCCTTGATTCAAGCGGCCGGCACCATCATTTTGGTTATTGTGACGCAAGGCATCTGCCAACTGGTTTAAAGGGATTTGATGTGCTTGCAAAGCAGCAAAGTTAGGCTGAACACTAAAGACTTTAACCTTACCGCCAAGGGCATTTACATCTGCCACGCCGGCAACACCGCGCAAGGCTGGTCGAATCACCCAGTCCAGAAGTCCGCGTTTTTGCTCGGCATTTAAGGTATCGCCTTCAATGGTGAACATAAAAATATCGCTTAAAGGGGTAGAGAGCGGGGCAATTCCACCGTCAACTCCACCGGGTAGATTGACATTGCCAAGGCGCTCAGCCACCTGTTGACGTGCCCAGTAGATATCTGTGCCTTCTTTAAAATCCAGGGTGATGTCTGCGATGGCATACTTGGCTAAGGAGCGTAAGCTCACTTGATTGGGAATGCCCAAAAGTTCCATTTCCAAAGGGGTAATGACGCGTTGTTCGACTTCATTAGGGGTCATGCCCGGCGCTTTTAGGATGATTTTGACTTGAACGGGAGAGACATCCGGAAACGCATCAATGGGCGTTTTTTGGAAAGCTAACCAGCCGCCACCCACAATGGTTAAAATCAATAAAACCACCAAGATTCGTTGCGTTAAGAAAAACTGAATCAGACGATTCATTATTCTCCTCCTTCTACGTCGCCTTCAAATAGGGCTTTTACTGCAGATGTGCTGGTGATAATTAATTGACTGCCGGGCGCTAAAGGTTTGTCTGTCGTAAAGTATAGTTTGTCCTCAAAAAAATTGAGTATTTGAATGGGGATTGCCTCAATTTGGGCGTTTTTTTTAATAAAAATAACAGGCGATTGGTTCAGTTGTGCGATGACATTTCTCGGTGCTTGATAGATAGCCTGACCACTGGTGTTAGGCGGATTCATTAAGAATTGCACTCGAACTTGCTGCCCCGGGGTCAGTTGATGATTGGGATTTGGTGCTTCAATGTGCACCATTACCGTTTGTGTAATCGGGTCAACCGTATTGGGAATTAACTCGATTTTTCCGGTTAAATTGTTAAAGGTTGTGTTACGGATTTTTACCGCTTGTCCGCTGAATAATTCAGCTGTTTGCATAATGGGAACCGGAACCTCAATGACAATCGGATCAGTTGTACCGAGAGAAACAATGGCTTGATTAGCACTTATTCGTTGACCTAATTTGATTTGTAAATCAAATAATTCACCATCGGCCGGCGCAGTAATCTGTAAAACAGCGGGTTGAAGGCGTTGTGTTTCAATGAGTTTTTCAATTGCATTCGGCGCCATACCCAATAGCGCTAAATCTTGTTGTTGCTGGCGTTTGATTTGAAACGCTTTACTGTATTTAGCTTTTGTTGATTGGAAGCTTTTGGTTGAGACCACGCCGGTTTTCATCAGTTTTTCAGCGCGCTCAAGGTTGTACTTAGCATTATTAAAATCAGATAAGGTGTTTAAAAAATCTTTTTGTGCTGTGAGTAACGCAGGACTTTCAAGGTAGGCAATCACATCCCCTTTTTTGGCCGTTCCATGAAAATGATGAAGTTCGGTCACCAAACCTGATAATGGGGTGCTAATCAAATAAGCCTGGTCAAGTGGAATCATAGAAATACCGGAATAAACCCGACTCGGGTAAGTCTCAACTGTGACAGCCGGGCTTGACTTTATGCCTAGGTGCTGTTGTTTGTCGGTGGCTATTTCAATTGTTTGAGTGGCAAAAGCTTGGCTGCACAATGCAAGGCTGAACCCGACGATCAGGCTTTTAATAAAGCTGGTTGGCACATAAAGTTGGGTTGCTTTCATTCTAAAATGACTCCTTGAGACTGGTTAAGATTTGCAATGGCCTCTAAATGGTTAAGCTTTGCTAATTGATTATTCAATTGATCTTCAAAAAATTGTTTCTTGGCGAGCAATAAGGCTTGAATGGTGGTTTCGCCTTGTTGGTAGGCACTTTCAGCTAGCAACATGGCTTCTTCGGATAGGGTGAACTGCTGTTGGGCAAGGTCTTCAATGCGTTCGGTTGCTTTTAACTGTTGTTTTGCAGATAGCAGATCTAATTGCAATTGTTGATCAATTTCTCTTTGGCGAATGGTGGCATCTGAGACTTGTTGCTGTTGTTCACTTTTGCGTGTTTTCGAGGCAGGATCGAACCCCAAAGGAACCGAAATTTCGGCAATCAAAAATTGTTTGTCCGCTGACGCAGCGCCATCTGAGGACTCCATTCTTGAACCAATGAATACAGATGGATTGGCACTTTTCTGACCCTCTACCCAGCGTAATTTAGCGTTTTCAATGGCGATTAGCGCTTGATAGTACTCGCTATCCGGGTGCGTTGACCTTGAGGACATTAACTTTTCCGCCAGTGGTTCAGGCAGCTGAGTCTGGCCTGTCCAGCGTTGAAAATTTTGTTGTGCTACCCTTAGGCTAGCTTGGTGTTGAGCAAGAATTTGTTGATACTGCATGACAGATTTTTGAGCGACTAACAGGTCAAATTTTGGACTTTCTCCGGCCCGGACTTTTTGAGAAACAAATTTTACCAATGATTGGGTTTGTGCAAGGCTTTGTTGAGCAAATGCCAGTTGAGTTTGCGCTTTTTTGTATGCCCAAACTAATTGCCGCAATTTAGCAGAAGCCGATAATTTAAGGGTTTGACGTGATAAAACCGTTAAGGTTTGATAACTGTCTCCAAGTTGAGACAGGCTCTTGGTTTGGCCGGGTTTCCAAATCGGAAAACTGGCGCCGACTTCCCAAATGCGATCGCTTTGATTGCCAATGATATTGGCATTTTCGTGGCGTAGACTCACGTCTACCTCTCCGGCAATCCAGCTATCGGCATAGCCTTGGTTGGCATGAGCAAGTAATTGGTAGGCATCACTTTGGTTTTTTTTGGGCAGCTTGTCGATGATACCGGGCAATAGATCACCGTAACTCAGCGCCCAACCGGCAGGGGAAAACCCAATAAGACAGGAGCAGAACACGAAATATTTAAACATAAACACTGTATCTCTAATTTTTAGTCAGCCAATGTTAAAAACCAAACCTTAACTGAACCTTAAAAAATCATAATAATATAAATAAAACTAATAAGTTAGCATTAATAAAAATAGGGGAATTGTTGCGGCAGCTAGTCAGTTGATTTTGGCAGATTGAATAAGCTTAAGACGGACGCACAGCCCACCATATTGAGAATGACCAAAACTGATCTCAAATTCATAAGCTTCGGCAATTTGTTTGACGATCGATAAGCCAATGCCATGCCCTGAAATAGATTCATCCAGTCGATGGCCACGGTTTTGAATCCTATCCAATTGTTCACTGGGGACGCCCTCTCCATCATCTTCAATGTCGATATAAGTGATGGTTTCTGCGTTATTATCGGGATTAAGTTGCTGATGAATGCTTAAATAGACATTTTCATGGCTAAATTTGGTGGCGTTATCCAGCAAGTTACCTAAGAGTTCAAAACCGTCTTCTTTTTCGATGGCCAGCGGTGGCGGCGTTTTGTTTTGAAATGAGGGAATATGGAATCTTTTTTGTGGGTAGAGCTGTTGCAAGGTTTCGATTAAGTCAGGCAAATGCGTACGAAAATCAAAAGGCTGCACTGAGTGAGCATGGGCGGCCAAGCGAGCACGCTTTAATTCGCTTTCAACTCGAGCATGGATGCGTTCGGCTTGCTGTTTTAAGGTTTCCTTTAACGCCGGATAGTCTTTAAAGGCAGGATCGTTCAGCAGTTGATAAATGAGATTCAGAGGCGTTTTCAAACTATGCGCTAAATTGGCATTCGATTGCCGTGAGCGTTGTAATTGACGACTGGCACTTTGTAAGGCTTGGTTTAAATTGTCGATTAATTCAGCAACTTCAATGGGATAGTCAGAAACTTCTAATTGCACCGCTTCACCAGTGTGCAATTTTTTAAGGGCATCATGAATGGGTTCAAGCTGTTTAAAGCCTTTGCGCAGTATATATCGCTGTTGCCAGTAAACTAAAAATAACGCCAGTAAGGCAAAGCCACCGATCAAAATATCAAAGTGGATCAACGCCTGTTTGACCGGGCTATTGTCTTCAGCGATATAGATGACTAAAGGAGCACTTCGATATTCAGTTTTATAGCGATAAACAAACAGATTATCCTCAGCGGGTCCTTTGGTTTCATAATGACTAATTAAATGGGGAGAGACTTTAAGAAACAGTGAAAAATTGGCTAAAGAATTTGACTCAATAATTTTGTTTTTATATTCGATAACAAAATAATGTCCCGAATGTTTTTCATCATAAATCGGGTTAAGGCTAGTGTAATCAATTTGAGGATAAACGCTTTGTTGAGTATGGGCGCGAAGGTGTTTTTCAATGGAGACCGAATCATGTGCTAAACGGGTTATCAGGTAGTCTTCGGTGATTTGATGAATGGTCATGATCGACACCCACCAAAACCCAACAAAAATCAACAGTAGACTGGCGGTTAGATTACGGTTAAGTATGCCCTCAATTGAATTCAATGGTCAGCTTCCTCTAAAGCCGTTTCACTGAGGCGATACCCTTGTCCTCTGAGGGTTTCAATAGCGGTTTTGCCTAAATACTGGCGCAATTTATGAATATAAACCTCAATTAAGTTTAAATCTCTTTCATGGTCTTGATCGCCTAGGCGATGGATTAAGGATTCTTTGGAAAATATTTTGGTTGGGTTAGATAAAAATAGTTTGGTCAGGATAAATTCATTTTTGGTCAATTGAAAGTTTTTATCGCCAACTTTTAAAGAGCGACTGTTTAAATTCAGCTGGGCAATTCCATAGGTTAATAAATTATCAACAGCATGAAGGTTGCGTTTGAGTAACACTTCAATTCTTGCCATCAGTTCTTCAAAATGAAAGGGTTTACCAAGGTAGTCGTCAGCCCCTTTTTTTAAGCCTTCTACCCGCTCTTGCCAACTATTTCGAGCGGTTAGGATCAGTACCGGGGTGGCATTTTGTTCGGAGCGGATATGTTCTAAAACGGATAAGCCGGAGCGTTTTGGAAGCCCTAAGTCCAGTATGATTAAATCATACTCAAATTCGGCTAATAAATAGAGCGCTTCTTCGCCATCTAACGCTATGTCGACAAAGTAGTTTTTCTGCATTAAGTTTTTTTTGAGGTTATCAACCAATAAAACTTCATCTTCTACTAACAATATTTTGTACATGACATACCCAATTCAATTTAATTCGGATCAAAAATACCCAGGCCTGGGCAGTTTTCATAATTTTAAATAAGTTTACCGAGCCGAGACCTTTGCACGAGATGGCGTCACGAATAAAAAGGGTTAAAATTTCCCATATTTTCCCACATTTTTGTTTCGCGTCCCACTCATGTAAAGGTCTCGAGCCGATATAATATGTTTTTTTGCACAAAATTAAAACCAATACACACTAGCCCGAATAGCTTAGAGTTTAACTTAAAGGTATAGGAATGGCTTATGGCTGATAAAATAATTTTATTGATTGCCAAAAATCCTCTTTTTGACAGGCGTACCCATATCAAAGACAATAGATAGAAAAAATAAACGCACCTTAATTAGGCTAGCATAAAAATAAGGACTTAATATGGAAGTAATTGTGTGGAGTGCATGGGTTGGTGGCCTTGCCATGGGCATGTTTGTCATTTTTCATTTCTGGATAATGGGCAAGCCGGCCGGTTGCTCAACCGGCTACGGTAATTTCTGTGGGCTGCTTTGCAAAAACATTGCTTATTTCCGCACAGGTGAATACGAGACCATTAATAATTCCAAGCTGTGGTTTCTATTGGGTATCCCTTTAGGGGGGTTGTTAAGTGCATTGCAATCTCCCGAAGCCTGGCATTTGACGTTTAATATGGGCATGTACGATACCATTCTTCCGCAAAGTGATGCGGGTAAAGCCATTTGGTTAATTTTTGGTGGCGCGCTTCTTGGATTCGGTGCTCGTTTGGCCGGGGCTTGCACCACCGGACACGCATTGGTCGGGGGTGCGATGTTAAACCCCCCCAGTTTATTGGCCGGCGGCATCTTTTTTATGAGCGCTTTTTTAACGACCCAATTGCTGTTTGGCACTTAAAGGGGATGAATCACCATGTTCGCAAAATTTAAATCGATTTCGACAAAGGCTCGCAACAATTTTTTTGGATTAGGGATGGGGATTGCCTTTGGGTTCTTTATGAGTCACGCCGGCGCAACCACTTATGATTTTCATGCAAAAATGTTTTTATTTGAAGACTTCCAACTTATGATTGTCATCGGCGTGGCAGTGATTGTGGCGATGATTGGGGTAACCATATTAAAGCACTTTCATGTAACGGCCATTGCAACGGGTCAAGAAGTGGATTTTGTGAAAAAACCCTATCAAAAAGGTTTAATGGTAGGTGCGCTTTTGTTTGGGATTGGTTGGGGAATGACCGCGTCCTGCCCGGGCACGATTCCAGCGATGATGGGCGAAGGTAAGGTCGCTGGGTTTTTTGCCTTTTTCGGATTATTGATTGGCACCACCGCTTATGGCATTTTAAAAAGCTTTATACAGCTTCAAAAACAGCCCCCATCTGCTCAGTAAACCAACAATTTCGGCGAAAATGATGCTTGTTTTGTTTAGTTTTCGTCTTT
Organism: Piscirickettsiaceae bacterium CG07_land_8_20_14_0_80_44_28; assembly: GCA_002779995.1. GTDB lineage: Bacteria > Pseudomonadota > Gammaproteobacteria > Thiomicrospirales > Thiomicrospiraceae > Hydrogenovibrio. The sequence goes on along the minus strand of PEWX01000116.1, from coordinate 8,895 downwards.
TTAGAATAAATTGTTAATCATTTCAAAAGATTAAAAATAATCCGATCTGCATCCAGTATAATACGTTCTTTTTTGAAAATTGAGAGCGTTTGAATGAAAACAGATCATATCCGCAACGTCGCTATTATTGCTCACGTTGACCATGGTAAAACCACGTTAGTTGACCAACTTTTACGTCAGTCTGGCACCTTTGATGACTCCCGTAAAGATATGGGCGACCGGATGATGGACTCCAATGATCTGGAAAAAGAGCGTGGCATTACCATCCTTTCTAAAAACACCTCGGTATTATGGAATGGCTTCCGTATTAATATCGTAGACACCCCGGGTCATGCCGACTTTGGCGGTGAAGTGGAACGTATTTTATCGATGGTGGATTCGGTATTATTGTTGGTGGATTCAGTAGAAGGCCCCATGCCGCAAACCCGTTTCGTGACCGAGAAAGCGTTAAGACAGGGTTTAAAACCGATTGTGGTGATCAATAAAATTGACCGCCCGGGTGCGCGACCTGATTGGGTATTGGATCAAACCTTTGATCTTTTTGATCGTTTAGGTGCAGATGATAACCAAATGGACTTTGATGTTATTTATGCTTCCGGGTTAAATGGCTTTGCCGGGTTAGAGGAAGATGTTCGCGAAGGCGATATGGAGCCCATTTTTAAAATCATTACTGAAAATGTTTCACCGCCGAATGTTGATTTGGCAGGCCCTTTCCAGTTGCAGTGTATTTCTTTGGATTATGATACCTATAAAGGGGTCATCGGAACCGGACGAATTAAGCGTGGCGCGGTTCAAGCGGGTATGTCGGTTACTATTATTGGCGCGGATGGCAAAGAGCGCAAAGGTAAGTTAGCTGAGCTATTTGGTTATCACGGTTTAGAGCGTATTAATGTCGATGAAGCCCATGCAGGGGATATTGTGGCGTTTACCGGATTGGATCCGCTCAATATTTCTGACACCCTCTGTGATCCCAATCACGTTGAAGCGCTTCCTGCACTCACAGTGGATCAGCCGACCGTAAGCATGACATTCCAAGTCAATGACTCGCCTTTTGTCGGTCAAGATGGCAAGCTGTTAACGTCTCGTCAAATTCGTGAGCGTTTGGACAAAGAGTTGTTAACCAATGTGGCACTGCGTGTTGAAGAAACTGAAGATGCCAATAAATTCCGCGTATCCGGTCGCGGCGAATTACACTTGTCAGTATTGATCGAAACCATGCGTCGTGAAGGCTTTGAAATGGGGATTTCTCGCCCTGAAGTCATTTTCCGTGAAATTGATGGTGAAATGCAAGAACCCTACGAAAATTTGACCGTGGATGTGCCGGAAGACTCTCAAGGCACGATTATGGAAAAACTGGGTGAGCGTAAAGCTGAAATGCAAGATATGGTGCCGGACGGACATGGTCGTGTTCGTATTGACTTTATTATCCCTTCTCGTGGTTTAATTGGTTTCCGCACTGAGTTTATGACGGCAACCCAAGGGAATGGTTTAATTTTCTCAAGCTTTTCTCATTATGGTCCGAAATTCTCTGGCACCTTAGGTGAACGTAATAATGGCGTATTAATTTCAATTGGCCAGGGTAAAGCATTAGCCTTTGCTTTGTTTAATTTGCAAGAAAGAGGCCGTTTGTTTATTGGCCATGGTGCTGAAGTCTATGAGGGGATGATTATCGGGTTACACAGTCGCGTGAATGACTTAACCGTTAACCCTTTAAAAGGTAAACAGTTGACCAATATGCGTGCTTCTGGAACGGATGAGGCCTTAACATTAACGCCGCATGTGACCTTTACTTTAGAGCAAGCATTAGAGTTTATCGATGAGGATGAATTGGTTGAAGTCACACCACACCATGTGCGTATCCGTAAAAAGTTCTTAACAGAAAATGATCGTAAACGTGCAGGGCGCAGTAAGCTCTAACCGCTTGAACATTATCGTTACACACAAAGCCGCTTATTTTTACCAGGCCTGGTCAAAATAAGCGGCTTTTTTAATGGGGTGTTTGAATTGCCGTGTGTCTTTTTGCGATTTGCGCTAAAATTTGCCTATGACACATGATTCCTTTCACCCGATGCTTTATCCTGCCTTAGTTCCTTATTGCGAACATTTTTTGCAAGTGGATCTGACGCATACGCTATATATTGAAGAAAGCGGCAATCCTGATGGGCTGCCGGTACTGTTTGTTCACGGTGGGCCGGGCGGGGGAACCAGCCCGATTCAGAGGCGGTTTTTTAATCCTCAGGATTATCGTATTATCTTGTTTGACCAAAGAGGTTGTGGCAGATCTCGACCCCATGCTTGCTTAACCAATAATACCACCGGTCATTTGATTGAAGATATTGAAAAAATCCGGCGTCATTTGAATATTGATCGGTGGGTGTTATTCGGAGGATCTTGGGGGTCAACCTTAAGTTTACTTTATGCCGAATCCTATCCTGAAAGGGTCTTGGCTTTAGTGTTGCGCGGCATTTTTTTATGTCGAGACGAAGATACGCACTGGTTTTATCAAAAAGGTGCGGATCGGTTTTTCCCGGATTATTGGCAAGATTTTATTGCGCCTATTCCCGTCAAAAAACGCCATAAAATGATTGAAAGCTATTATGAACGCTTAACCAGCGATAATGAAATCGCGCGCATGAACGCAGCAGAGGCGTGGTCGATTTGGGAAGGGCGCACGTCTACCTTGCAGGCAGATGCGGATTTAGTGAATCATTTTGGTGATCCGTTTCATGCGCTCGCCATGGCGCGCATTGAATGCCATTATTTTATCCATCATGCGTTTTTAGAACCCAACCAAATTTTAAAATATCATGCTCCGCTAAACACCCTACCGATTCATATTGTGCAAGGGCGTTATGATATGGTTTGTCCGGTTAATCAAGCTTATGAATTAACTGAGTTGCTGCCAAAAGCACAGCTATATCTCTGCGATCACGCCGGACATTCTGCCTTTGAATTGGAAATCACCAAACAGTTGGTGCAAATAATGGATCGACTGCCGGATGAAATGGATTGGATCCCTTCTGAATAAGATGATTTGTTTACTGCAAAGGGTCACTCAAGGCAAGGTTGAGGTTCAAGGACAACAAATCGCGGCCATTGATTATGGATTGGTGGTACTATGTGGTTTTCAACCGCATGATAGCGAACAAACGCTCTCGAAAATGGCGCATAAATTATTACATTTTCGAGTCTTTGCAGATAGCGCCGATAAAATGAATTTCAATATCCAACAAGCTTGTCATGGACAAGGCGCAGCATTATTATTGGTACCGCAATTTACTCTGTCAGCCAGTACACATAAGGGATTAAGACCCAGTTTTCACACCGCCGCCGCACCCGAACAAGCGCGCGAATTATTTCAGCAATTTATTCAGCGAATTGAACAAGCCTATCGCCCACCCCAAGTGGGGGAGTTTGGTGCCGATATGCAAGTTTCATTGACCAATGATGGCCCGGTGACTTTTTGGCTAGAAACCTAAATTTAACCAGGCCTGGTTGGCATCGTTTGATGAATAGAGCCTTTTTCAATCTGCCAAACCCGGGTTTTTTCAGGATTTAAAATCGGAATTAAATTCTCAGCAGTGCTGGTCAAAATATGCTGAATGTCTAAAGCATCCAGTAATTTTAATAAGGTGGTTCGGTGGTGTGCATCGAGTTCTGCCGGTAAATCATCAATGAGCATAATCACCGAATGGTGGCTGGTATTTTGGTATAGGCAAGCCTGTGCCAGCAACAGCGCACACACAAATAGCTTCTGTTGCCCACGAGACAAGGTTAACATGGCTTCTTGCCCACCAAACTTAAACTTAATATCGGCTCGGTGACTGCCATATTGCGTGTGACCGTTTAGCCGGTCCTTAGCAAATTGCTGTTGAATGACATCGGTAAAACCATCGACTGCTTTGGCATTGATGGTTTTTGGCCAACCCGCCAAATATTGGCAAGATAACGTTGCTTTAAGTTCCGGCATCAAGGCTTGGCAAAACTCTTTGACAAAAGGCGTTAATTGCTCAATATAGTCGGAACGCATCTCATCAATCTTACCGGCAGCTTCAATCAAGGGTTCATCCCATAATTGAATTTGTTGATCAGGTAGTTGTTTTTTTAAAGCGTGATTGCGCTGTTTCAACACCCGTTGATATTGTCGCCATGCGGGTAAGAATGCCTTAAATTGGTGAAAACAGCCCCAATCCATGAACTGACGTCGAGCCTTTGGACCTTCTTCCAGTAATCGGTGACTTTCCGGGGTAAGCAGTTGCAGGGGTAAATGGGCAGACATTTCAGCTTGGGTTTTTAAGGTTTCACCATTGCACTTTAAAGTAACCTGGTCGGCATGGCGGCTGAGCCCTAAGTTTAAAGTTTGCTGCTGTTCAATTAATTGACAAAATATCACCAATTCCGGGTGTTCAAATTGAATCAATTGTTGCGGTTTGGCCGTTCGAAAAGAGCGACCGGAAGCCAAAGTCCAAAGGGCTTCGATGATAGCCGTTTTGCCTGCGGCATTATCACCGACAATTAAGTTTAATCCATCACTAAATTCTAAGCAGGCCTGGTCAATATTGCGAAAATGTTGCAGCTTTAGGGTTGTCAGTTTAGACAAGAGGGATTCTCATTGATTAAATGGCATCATTGTAATGGATTTGTGTGTGACCAACCAGAAAAAGGCGGATCAGCATAATAGAATTTTGGCAACAATAGAAAAAGGCGCTGAATGCGCCTATTGAGTTTGATTAACGCGTTTGAATATCGTTAGATTGTTCGGATGTCATCGTTGCTGTCACTTCAGGTGTTTCGGTCTGTGTTTGACCGTCAGGCTGAGCTTCCAGTTCGGCTGCTGCGCTTGCTTGTTCGGCCTGTTTGGCGTCTTCTGCTTGTTGATCTTCTTGCTCTTTTTCGGCATAAGTTTTTTGCAGATAAATCCCCGAAACGGCTAAGAAAATCCCGGTGACTGCACAGATAAAGGCTAAAGAGGAGAACCAAATCAATGCCACTAAACCAACAAGGGACTTGGGCACATCAATGGCATTTTCTTTATCGGCAATATAAGCTGCCATTCGGTAAATCTGGTTGGAATTAACCAAACGATTAATTTTATGAGCAATGATTGTTTGCTGTTTTTTAATCTCGAATATTTCGTTATCTATTGCTTTGACTTGTTCTTGAATAGACTGGTATTCGTTGAGTTTTTGTTTCTTTTCATTCGTGACGCGGTTAATGATACTTTGCTTATTGTTTGCGACCTGTGTGCTGTAACTCTTAAATTCTTGCTGATATTTTTTGCGAATCTCTTCATCGTGTTTACGACGTTCATTTAACTCCCTTTCCAGTTCATCGATACGCTTTTGCGTCATATCAATACGTATTTGGAAGTTTTTACCCAGTATTTGTAACTGTTCTTGTAGTTGTTCTTCCGTTTGGGTTTGTTGTGTGAGTGCTGAGGAACCAGCCGAAAAGTCAGATACTTTATAGAGGCGTTGTTCCTTTTCTTTAATTAAGTGACGGTATTTTTCTTCAACCGCATCTTTTGTTAAAAAGCTTGCTTCTGCTAATTTGGCTTTCATCTCTTCTTTCAGGGCATTAACTTCTTGTTGTAATTTATCTTTTTCAGAATTAGCCCCAGACATGTTTTGATTGAGTAAGCTTCTTAAGCGCTTTTGCAATGCAACGCGTTCTTGATCCCAAGCTTCATAAATTTCATTTTTTTTCGCTTCTAGTTGGCGTATTTGTTCTTTATAGGCTGGCTCATAATCATCCTTTAAACTTTTTAACTGGTTGTTAATATGTTGACGTTCAACTTGTAGCGCTCGGTAGTAATTTTGATTCGCCTTTTCCACGGTTTGATTGTATCGATTATCAACCTTGTCAGGGTCAATGGTATTGATTTCCTTTTTACGACGCTGCAAATCCTGGATTTGATTTTGTAATAACAGGGATTCATTTTTTTGTTCGTTAATAGAAATATTCAGTCCGGCAAAGTTCCGTTCAAACCCATTGGACATGGTTTCAAAGGTAATAAGCGCCAACATAAATAACCCAATAAACAGTAAAAAGCGCCACCGAAAATGACGAGCATACATCATGGCGGTGGCAATAGGAATTTTAGAGGCTTCGACCACCGCGACCAATACAAAAGGTAGCCCGGCGACAAGGATATTGGCATAATCGCCAAAAGTGCTTGTACTGTCATGACGATTGAGTTCGTCATAGACAGAATAAGACACGATAATGGAAATTAAAAAACCGATGGTAACGGCTAAAATTTCCACTACCCATGCAAATTTAACCAGACGAACACCCACATGAAATAGATTGCGGTTGGTTAAAAGTAATGAATTTTGTGAGCTCATAATGATACCTATATCGTTATTGACAGCGAGTTAAAATCGTTCAAGTGCAATCAATATTATTATTTTTTATTTTAAGTATCAGTTTACGGGTGCTATCTGAATCAATGCTGAAATTATAAGCGCATTGGCATAATGACATGTTGGCAATGACAGGTTTCATTTTGCGTGTCAACCATGCAACTGCTATTGGCATCTTTGACATAAAGGCTAACGGTTTGCTCATGCATGGAATTTAACACATCCAATAAATAATTCACATTGAAACCAATTTCCATTTCCGAGCCAGTGTAATCCACGGCCATGTCTTCATGAGATTCATCCTGATCGGAGTTCTGGGCGTGAACGGCGAGTAGGTTTGGACTGAGTGCAAGGCGAATGCCTTTAAATTTATCATTGGAAAGAATGGCTGCACGCTGCAATAAGCTGCGTAACAACTCTCGGTCAGTTTGAACAATTTGATCGTTATGCTGTGGTAATACCCGATTAAAATCCGGGAAGCGACCATCAACCAATTTACAGGTAAAAACCGTGTCTTCCAATTGGACGGTTAAGTAATTTTTAGCCAAGGCAAATAAAATTAAACTATCGTCATCCGATAGAAGTTTTTGCAATTCCGTTACCCCTTTACGTGGCAAGATTGCCTGAGTTGCACTCAATCCTTCGGTTTCCAGTAGGGTGGAGCAGGTCGAAAGGCGGTGGCCATCTGTGGCAACCACGCGTAAAGTTTGGTTACTAATATCAAACAACATCCCATTTAAATAAAAACGCACATCTTGAACCGCCATTGCGAAGGCGGTATTGTGAAGAATTTGTTTCAGCTGGAATTGCGCAATTGAAAAAGATAATTCTGTCTGCGATAAGTCGATGGTCGGGAAGTCATCTGCCGGTAGGGTTGATAGTTTAAAGCGTGAACGACCCGCAGACAGTTGGCAGCGCATTTCGTCAAAGTCTAATAGAATCGTTAAGCCATCCGGCAAAGAACGGACGATGCTAATCAGTTTGACTGCCGGCAAGGTCACACTAAAATCCCCGTCACTGCTTTCAAGCTCGGTGGATGCACGGGTTTCAATTTCTAAATCTGATGCGGTAACCGTTAAGGTATTTTGGTGGATTTGAAATAATATATTTGCCAAAACAGCCATGGTTTGGCGTTTTTCAACGACTCCGCCAACAGTTTGGAGAACCTTTAACAAATTTTCACGTGAAAGACTGATTTTCATCTGAAACCCTTTAAGCGATTTAGTATTTTGATTTGGTAATTATGCCAATTTTCACTCTTAATTGGGTGAAATTATGGTTGTTTTTGTTGTTTGTGATAACAATAGTTACTTTAATTGGTAATAATCCGAATTAAACTATTAAAGTCATCATCGATTCGATGGTCTGTTTCTTTTAATTCATTAATCTTGCGAACAGCATGCAAAACCGTAGTGTGGTCTCTGCCACCAAAAGCATCACCAATTTCAGGCAAACTGTGGCTGGTCAGTTCTTTTGAAATGGCCATCGCCATTTGTCTCGGACGGGCAATATTACGAGTACGCTTTTTCGAAAGAACCTCAGCAACGCGGATTTTGTAATAGTCGGCAACGGTTTTTTGAATATTTTCAAGCGTTACCATTTTTTGTTGCAGAGCCAACAGATCTTTCAGCGCTTCTTTTGCTAAGGCAACGGTCACCAGTTGTTGGGTAAATTGAGCAAAAGCACCGACCCTTTTTAAAGCGCCTTCTAAATCTCGTACATTGCCTCTTAAGCGTTTTGCAATAAAAAAAGCGACTTCATCCGGCATTAAAAACCCAAATTCGCCGGCTTTTTTCATTAAGATGGCCACTCGCATTTCAAATTCGGGCGGTTCAACAGCGATGGTTAACCCCCAGCCAAAACGAGATTTTAATCGGTCTTCGAGTCCGTCAACCTCTTTTGGGAAGCGGTCACTGGTCAAAATAACCTGTTTATTGCCTTCCAGCAAGGTATTAAACGTATGAAAAAATTCTTCTTGAGATTGTTCTTTTTTGGCAAAGAACTGAATATCATCAATCAACAAGGCATCGAGAGAGCGATAAAATCGTTTGAATTCGTCAATTTTATTGTGACGAAGCGCATTGACCATATCGGCAACAAAGCGTTCTGAGTGTAAATAGGCCACCCTCGCGTCGGGTTTACGTCTTAACAGTTCATTGCCAATCGCGTGCATTAAGTGGGTTTTCCCCAGGCCAACACCGCCATAAATAAAAAATGGATTATAGCTCCCCCCGGGGTTATCGGCGACTTGTCTTGCGGCGGCGGCGGCCAGTTGGTTGGCTTTACCCTCTACAAAGGTATCAAAGGTAAAGTTGGCATTTAAATTGTGTTTAATATTTTTTTTGCCAGAACTTTTTGAAGTGTTGCTGCTCTGTTTTGCGTAGTCTTGGGCGCCTGATGTGACGGAAGTTTCAACTGGGGCGGCTTTATGGGTCTCTTTTAAAGGTTGTGGCAACAATTGGTTGTCCGATTCATCAAAACTGTCAATGGCATATTCACCCACTTCCAACACAACTTCAGGCGGGTTGAC
>PEWX01000064.1 GCA_002779995.1 Piscirickettsiaceae bacterium CG07_land_8_20_14_0_80_44_28 | reverse complement strand
AAGCGGATGGCAATCCGCAGCCCGTTAGTTCCGACGCGCAAGCGTCGGAACTAACTATAATTAGACATCCTAAACTCGTTATATTCAGTATATTAACGACTTATAACAATGCCGTTTTATGTTTTAATTTAGTAAAGAATTCAAACTAACTTGATGTTTTTATATACTTTACTGTTTTCATAAGGTTATTTAGAAGTCATAAAGCGTGGCTAATAAACTTCGTCTTTGGGTTTAGTGCGTCAGCTTATTAAAGTTAAGCATTATTCTATACGAACTGCAAAGTCACACTGTTGCCATACATAATAGAACATTCCAACCAGGCCTGGGCATTTTTATTAATTCACTTGGTTTTCAGGCAATAAAAAAGCGGTCATTTAGACCGCTTTTAAGTTAGTGCAATCTGTGCTGTTTAAAACAAGTGGCTGTAACGCTCGATTTCCCAGGCTGAGATGGTTTGATGATAGGCATCCCATTCTGCGGTTTTGTATTTGATGAATTCATCGCTGAGTCCTTTGCCAAGGGTTTTTTCGACAAACGGATCGGCTTTGAAGGCTTCAATCGCTTCTTGTAGATTTTTTGGCAAAAACTCAATGCCTCTGGCTTCGCGCTCGGCTTCGGTTAAATCGTACAAATTATCTTCTTGAGGATGGCCGGGATCGAGTTTTTCCCGAATGCCTTCTAGTCCTGCGGCCAATACCAAAGTGGCGGCCAAATAGGGGTTGACCGAGCCGTCGGCATTGCGGGATTCAAAGCGACCGCCGCCCATGGGTACGCGCACGGAGTTGGTTCGGTTGTTTGAACCAAAGGAATTAAAGACCGGTGCCCAAGAAAAGGTGGCCATGTCGCCCTGTCGAACCAACCGCTTGTAGCTGTTGACGGTGGGCGAAAATACGGCACAGAGTGCCGGGCCATGTTTTAACACGCCGGCAATAAAGTGATAACCGATTTCAGTCAGCCCCAAGCCTCGTGGGTCGTCTTTTGGATCACATTTAAAGACGTTTTCACCGGTTTCTTTATCGAATAGCGACATATTGAAATGGGCGCCATTACCGGTTTTATCGGCAAAGGGTTTGGGCATAAAGGTCGCTAACAACCCTTCTTCCGCCGCATAGTGTTTTGCCATATAGCGAAAAAAGATAAACCGATCACACATGGTCAGTGCGTCGCTATATTGAAAATCAAATTCATATTGACCATTGGCATCTTCGTGGTCGAGTGAATATAAATCCCAGCCTAGATCGTTAATGGTGGTGGCCATTTTGTCTAACCAGGTAAAGCGATTCATAAAGCTGCGAACGTCATAGCAAGGTTTGGTGAGTTTGTCGTCTTTGTCGGGAACGGATAAACTGCCGTCTTCTTCCTCTTTTAGTACAAACAATTCACACTCAATCCCCAAATTAAACCCAAAGCCCATTGCTTCGGCTTCGGCCAATACCTTTTTCAAAGCCACGCGGGTATTGATTTCATAGGGTTCGCCATGCAGGGTATTGTCGGCGGCCATCCAGGCCACTTCCGGTTGCCAGGGCAACTGAATCAAGCTGTTTAAATCGGGCACGGAGGCGATTTCATCTTCGTTGGGTTTTTGTCCCAAGCCATCCAACGCATAACCGGTATACAATTCAGACCCTTTAACCATGTGATCTAAATGATCAATGGGTACAAATTTTCCCTTTGGTATGCCGTGAATATCGACATAAGCGCCGAGACAGTATTTGATCCCCATGTCTTTTAGGGATTGCTTGGTAGTTTCAATATCATGACTCATAATGTTTATCTCTTATAGGTTTGATTTATGGTTTGTTTTATCAAAATAGCCGTAAGGCAGTGGCGCGGTTTCTGTCATGCCTTTTTTTACGATTTGGCTTAAATCGGCAACCATCCAATTAAATAATTCTGCGCCCTTTTCGACGGTTGCCAAACTAGGACTGCCGGTCACGCCATTCAGACTGGTGCGATTAACGGGGTGTGAAAACACACAATCTTGGGTTCGATCCGGGTCATCACTGTTTTGCAATTTATCTTCGCGCACTAGCTGCGGTGCCAAGGCCATCATTAAAGCGGTTTCGGCTTCATTGGCATGCCAGTCTTCAGCGTCTTCAAAATGACGGGCTTTAACTCGTTCGCTGACCGTTGCTGAATTGATGAGTGCCACCATAAAGCCATCATGTTCGGCACGGAGCATTTCCAATGCACACCGCAAGGGTGCAAAATTGGAAACATGACTGTTTAAAATAAACAGCCGCTTAAACCCGGAGGCATGCACCCAATCGCCGATGTCTTTCACCACATCGATTAAGGTTTTGGGTTGCAAGGCAAGGGTGCCCGGCCAACGCTTTGAATGACCGATGGAACAGCCATAAGGCAAGGTGGGCAGCAACGCCACTTGGGTTTGTTCCGACACTTTTTCTGCCAGTTGATTGGCGATTTCTGAATCCATTCCGCAACCTAAATGCGGGCCATGTTGTTCAGTGGCGCCCACCGGCAATAAGGCCGAATCGATGCCGGAATCCACTAATTGGGCGATGTCTTCCCATGTCATCTGATGCCATTGATTCATTTTGCTACCTGAATCCTCTTTTTTATACACAAGCAAATCCCCCTGTCAGAAGAAGGACTTCTAACAACAGATTGAATATAAAAAGAATTTAATAAAAAAATAGCCGCAAGAACTGCGGCTATGATTGTTTAAAACATTGGGGTTAGATTACAGCCCTTGCGTCAAAGACGCATCAATGTAAGCATTGATTTCT
>PEWX01000057.1 GCA_002779995.1 Piscirickettsiaceae bacterium CG07_land_8_20_14_0_80_44_28 | reverse complement strand
GGTAAGAAGATGGTGGTTGCTGTGATGCGTAAACTTATTCATATCGTGTTTGCTGTATTGAAGAGCGGCAAATCGTTTGATCGAGAATACGAGATTCGTGCTTGATTTTATAAATCAAACACGGTATCTGGCCATTTTTTTGGCTTTATTGCGCTTGATGCAACAGTGAAAGCGTTTGTTGAGCCATTTCCCATTCTTCTTGTGTTGGGATCACCCAACAAGCAATCAGGCTATCAGCTTGGCTGATTTTAACCTCTTTATTGGATTGCACGGCCTCATTCGTTTGTGCATCGAGTTTTATTCCCATACGAGACGATAATCCTTGTAATACTTTGGCACGGATGAGCGCTGAGTGTTCGCCAATACCACCGGTAAAGACTACGGCTTGCACCTTTTCCATAATGGCTAAATAGCTGCCGAGTTGCTGCTGGATGCGATAGACAAAACAATCAATGGCCAAAATCGCATCGGCATCGCCCGTTGCGGCTAACGCCAGCAATTCACGCATATCTTGATGCCCTGCAAGTCCTAACAACCCACTTTGTGTATTCAACAATTGATCAACGTCATCAGCCGAATAGCCGAGATGATTGATAAGATAGACAGGAATAGCAGGGTCTAAATCACCACTGCGGGTGCCCATAATGAGTCCTGCTAAAGGCGTAAACCCCATACTGGTATCAATGCTTTTTCCCGCTTCAATGGCACAAATACTGGCACCATTGCCTAGATGGATTGAGATGATATACGCTTCATTGAAAGCCATTCCATTTAATTTGGCATAGCGTCTGCAAATAACTTGATGCGAGCTGCCATGAAAACCATAGCGGCGAAGATGGTGTTGTTGATAAAGCGATTTTGGAAGTGCGTAACGATAAGCTTTTTCGGGCAGGGTTTGATGAAAAGCCGTATCGAATATGGCCACCTGAAGCAGTTTAGGATGGGTTTTGTGTAGGGCTTGAATAGGCTTTAAGTTGATGGGATTATGCAAAGGCGCGAGTTTAGATAAAGCCTTAATTTGGGCAATGACTTCGTCATCAATGATCACGGCTTGATGAAACAGTTCACCGCCATGCACCACCCGATGGGTGACCACATCACAATCTGCCAAATGGTTGGCTAACCCTTGCTGTCTTAAGCGCTTTTGAACCTGTTGCAGAGCCCAATTGAAATCCTGGCAGGTTTGGGTGTCATCGTCTGGATGCGGGGTTAAATTTTCAATAATGCCATTTGCAACCACTGCCGTGTCTTTGCCATTAAACAAACAATATTTTAAAGAAGAACTGCCCGCATTCAGAACCAGAATTTTCATTTGGGGACAGACCCCGGGACAGACCCCAGTTGCTGTGCTTGAATGGCGGTAATGGCAACGGTGTTTATAATGTCGGCGACTGTGCAGCCTCGGCTCAGGTCGTTAATGGGTTTGCGTAAGCCTTGCAGCACCGGGCCAATCGCCACGCAATTGGATGCTCTTTGTACTGCTTTATAGGTATTGTTTCCGGTATTTAGGTCAGGGAAAATAAAAACGGTGGCTTGGCCTGCAACCTCAGAGAAGGGCAATTTTTGTTTGGCGACAATCGGATCGATTGCCGCATCATACTGGATGGGGCCTTCAACTTTCAAATCGGGTTGTAATTGCTTAACAAGACGTGTGGCTTGACGAACTTTATCGACTTCTGAGCCGTTACCGGATTCGCCACTGGCATAAGAGAGCATGGCGATGCGTGGCTCTATGCCAAATTGTGATGCTGTTTGTGCGGAGCTGATGGCAATCTCAGCCAATTGTTGTGCATTAGGGGATTGATTGACAGCGCAATCGCCAAACACCAAAACACGGGTTTCAAAACACATAAAAAAAACACTGGAAACGCGCGTTAATCCGGGTTGCGTTTTGATAATTTGTAAGGCGGGCCGAATGGTATCAGCTGTGGTGTGAGTGGCTCCCGAAACCATGCCATCTGCATAGCCAAGATGCACCATCATGGTGGCAAAATAACTGACATGGGACATGGCATCTTTGGCAACATCATAAGGTAACCCTTTGTGTCGTCGAAGTTGGTAGAGGGCATCGGTAAACTCAGCTTTCCAGGCACTGGTATTGGGGTCAATGATGTCAAGCTGTGATAGGGATAGTCCCAGCAAACTGGCACGATAAAGAATTTCTTCACGGTTACCAAGTAGAATGGGTTTAACCACTTTGCGTTGGCACAGAATATCACAGGCTTGCAAAATGCGGTCGTCATCCGCTTCAGGTAATACGATGGTTTTTAGGGATTGTCTGGCGCTTTCAAAGAGACCATATTCAAACATAATCGGGGTCATAATGTCTTTACTATGGTCTTGGCTGCGTTCTATAATTTTGTCAGTCAGTAGCTGACGATCAACATATTGATCAAACACGCCGAGCGCTAAGTTGGTTTTTCTAGGGTTGTCAGTATTGAGGTTTGCCTTGACTTGTCCAACGTGCATCGCGCTGGCATAGGTATCCGTTGCAATCGTTAATATTGGGCAGTGGGTGGTTTCCATGCTCATAATGATGTTCTGAATAATCTCACAGGGCAATAACCCCCCTGTGAGCAAGATCCCCGCAATATTGGGTAGGTTTCTTGCAGAAAGACTCATAATCGAAGCCATTAAAATGTCGCTACGATCTCCCGGCACGATAATCAAGTCACCTTCACGGACGCGTGGTAAAAAGTGTTCAACCGTCATAGCAGCAACAATCGGTGCCTTTACTAAACGATTCGCAGCGATTTCTTGCCCCCAAATGACTTCAGCATTTAATGCCTCACACACTTCCTGGATAGACGGGGTGTTTAAGTCGGTCACCTCGGGAAGAAAAAAAACAGGCACATCATTATGAGAAGAAGGCTGTTTAATTTGTGAAAAGGTCGCTGGATCGATGCGATTAATAAAAATGGCAAAAGGCGTTGAATGCAAACTGGCATGTGTTTCCAGTTCGATTTCTTTGGCAATTTCATGTTCCGATTTTTCCTGGCCATTTAAAACCGGTAAATAAGGGCTATTAAAGTGCTTTGATAAAGCCAGGTTAATGTCAAAGTCGATGCCGGCGGCATGCCGAGAAAGTTCCATACCTTGGACTAAAACAAAATCATAAGATTGTTGTAATTGTTTAAATTGCGCTACCAGTCTTTCAAACAAGGTATGTTTGTGATTTTCACTGAGGAGTTCGGTCGCTTCAGAAAGGTGCATACCATGCATTTGCTCAATCGGCATGGGTAATTGAAAGAAGTGTTGAATAAACCGGGTATCAAGATCGTCAGGTGTCGCAATCAAGGGTTTAAAAAAAGCGATTTTTTCAAACCGTTGTCTCAGTAACGACATCATCCCTAACGAGATTAATAAACTACCGGAATGACGTTCTCGGGGTGCGATAAATAAGCTATTGGATTCCATATACGCTCAACCTTTTGGTGTCTCCACATTTTAAGGGAAAATCTCCTCCTAAAAGGATTGTTTTTTGTCATTAAGGGGTTGAATCAACGTTTAATTAACACTTGGTTAACGCTTTTGCAGGTTAATTCAATTAAAATAACTTTTTGAGACCTTTGCACGAGACGGCTACAAGTATAAAAAGGGTTAAAATTTCCGATATTTTCGTTAAAAAACTGGCCAATAGCCGGCTATTCGCTGCGTTTTTTGCCTCAATATGAAAAATTTTTCCACATTTTTGTTTCGCGTCCCACCCATGCAAAAATCTCTTTTTAATCAAAACTTGGAGTTTTGTGTTGCCGTTTTATTCACCGCTTCCGCTTTCTTTATACGTGCACTACCCATGGTGCCAGCGCAAATGCCCTTATTGTGATTTTAATTCACATAGCCTTAGTGCTGCTCAGGGCAAAAAAATGTCGTCAAGTGTCGAGGCCGCTCAAGAACAGCGCTATCTTGATGCGCTGATTCGTCAATTAGAGCAAACGCTGCCTCAAATTTGGGGGCGGCCGATTCAGTCCATTTTTTTTGGCGGTGGCACGCCCAGCCTAATCAGCGAAGCAGGTTTAGATGGGTTTTTGTCGAAAGCGAGAGCTTTATTGGGGTTTGGCTCTGAGGTTGAAATTACTCTGGAAGCCAATCCCGGCACTGTCGATTATGAAAAGTTTGCCGGCTTTCGAGAGGCGGGGGTGAATCGACTGTCAATTGGCGTGCAAAGCTTTAATGATCAAAAGCTGGCAGCCTTAGGGCGGATACATTCTGCACAAGAGGCCATTCGGGCTATCGAAGCAGCACATGAAGCAGGGTTTCATAACCTCAATGTGGATTTAATGTTTGCTTTGCCTGAGCAAACTTTATCTCAAGCGCAAAAGGATATGGCCTTGGCGATTGAATTGGCTCCCAGCCATATTTCGCATTATCAACTCACCTTAGAGCCTAACACTCCTTTTTACAAGCAGCCGCCGCCCTTACCAAATGAGGATTCGGCTTGGGATATGCAGCAGGCTTGTCAGTCACAATTGGCTGAAGCAGGCTATCAACATTATGAGGTGTCTGCCTATGCTAAAAATAACCAGGCCTGCCAACATAACCTGAATTATTGGCAGTTTGGTGATTACATTGGATTGGGCGCGGGCGCTCATGGCAAAATTACCGATGCGCCGAATGGACAAATTAGGCGCACACAAATGCCTGCTTCTCCCGGTGGCTATATTGAAATGATTGAGCATGGTAAAATGGGTCATCAGATCTTGCTAACGGATGAAGATGCCCGCTTTGAATTTATGTTGAATGCGTTACGGCTACAACAAGGGTTTGATTTATCGCTATTTGAACAGAGAACCGGATTATCGTTACAAGTACTTGATGCAACGATTACGCAGTGGATCGCTTCGGGTTGGGTGGAAGCTGACTTGATTCAAGCTCAAAATGTACTGCGTTTAACGGCATCAGGCAAAGCCTACTTGAATAATGTGTTAGAACAACTGTTGCCATAAACAAACATCCAAATGAACACCTAAACGAATCCGATAACGAAATAGAGAATATTATGTCTGAACAAGCTGGACAGCCATTAAAACCAGAGAAAAAGGTCTATGACAATGATCATAAGTGCCCGATCAAAGAGGCCAGATTAGCCAAGTTGAAAGGACGCCCACAATCGCCTATTCGAAAATGGTTAAATCGTTTGTTATTGGTTTTTATAGGCATTCCCGTTATCGCATTATTGGGGTTTGTCGGGGCGATTTCTTTAATTGATTTCAATCAGTACAAACCGCAAATTGAAGCCGAATTTCAAAAAATGCTTGGCTATGAAATGAATATTCAAGGGGGCATCGAGGTGACGCCTTTGCCTTTTTCATTGCAGGTGAATCAAATTATTTTGAAAAATCCACCGGGATTTAGCCGAGAAAATTTAGCACAGATTCAATCCCTGCGCGCCAGTTTGTCGTTGACGAGTTTATTTTTGCAACGTCGATTAGATTTTCTCGGTGTTGAATTTGATTCACCACAGCTTTATCTTGAAGTTTTGTCATCCGGTCAGAAAAACTGGCAAGGGATTAAAAATCACTTGCTGCACGCTGTTGACAATCAACCGTCTCAGTCAGGGTTTCAAAAAGTAGCTGATCCGTTGGTTGCAGATGGATCAAGTGAGGAAGCGCTCTTTTCATGGCGGTTGGATAGTTTAATTTGGCAGAACAGCCGTGTTGAGTGGGTGAATCAACAAACATTGACCAGTTGGACGCTCGAAAAATTCGATTTGATGGCTTTTGATCTTACACCCAATCAGCCGTTTAAACTGATTACCAACTTTGACCTGACTACTTCACTGATGGCGGCAGATGTGTCTGCTCATTTGACCTCGTGGCTCACTTTAAATAATCGTTTGTCCCAGTGGCAATTGACCGATTGGGTGGGCAATGTGCGGTTAATGCTGCCTGTGACTGCCGGTGTTCCGGAAACACGTGTCGAACTGGCCGGCGACGCTGCAAGCTTCTCTTCGGAAAACAACCTGTTTCACGTGAAACGTGCCCAGTTTCGCTCGCTAGAATCAACCGTGATGACAGACTTCTCTGGTTCAATCCAGGCTGGCGCCGTCTCCCACCAAGGCAAAATGATTGCCAAACAAATTAATTTAAGACACTGGTTTCGACATGCCGGCATCGCGTTGCCGATGTTTATAAATGATCAGGCATTAACCGATTTTTCGGTTTCCTTAGATTGGTCACAAGCACCTGATCAGCTGAGCATTGAGCAATTGGTTTTGCAGTTAGATGGCAGTGTGTTGCAAGGCAGCGTATGGCGAAAAACACCTGCCAAGACTGGCGCATCGCCTAAGTTACAGTTTGACCTGACCTTAGAAGGGCTGGATTTGGAAACCTACCGTTCCGAAATTAAAATGCCTTCATCGGACAGTCAATCAAAACCGTCTGAAGCCGGTATGAAAACGGAAACCTATTTGCCCATCGGCTTACCCATTGCGACTTTGCAAGCGTTGAATGCGCAAGGCCAATTACAGGGGAAACAGTTGAAATGGTGGCAAATGCAAATTGATACGTTAGATTTAACCTTAGCCGCGAATCAAGGTCACCTGACATTAGCGCCTTTAGACGCAACCCTATATGGGGGTACATTACGCGCTAAGTTACAACTGGATGTGACCGGTTCAACACCCGCTTATGAAGGATCTGCAAAATTTATCGATTTGAAGCTGCTGCCTTTTTTGTCTGATGGATGGAAAATGCAACAATTGGAAGGCATCTTGAATGGCCATTTTGATTTTGCTACTCAAGGCGTGAATGGTATATTGCTGACACAAAATATGCAGGGAAATCTTGCCGTTGACATCCGCCAAGGTCATTTAAAAGGCATAGATTTTAATAAGCTATTAGCCGGCCAAATTTCTAGCGCAGCCAGCAAAACTGCCTTTTCAGAACTAAAACTAAAAAGTCATATCCAAAAAGGCCGACTGGTTTTGGATCGACTCAACCTAAACAGTGAACGATTCTCAGCCATTGGTACAGGACAGTTGTCAATGTTAAAAGGAACTTTTGATGGCAAGTTGTTTACCACTTATCATACCCCTCCAGCGTCGCTAGAAACCTTTGCGGGACTAGAGATTCCGATTAAGATAAAAGGGCCGATTGAACAATTGCGTTGGACCCTTGAGCTAGAAAAATTGATGAATAGTTCAGCCAATCAGCAAAAATTATTTGAGCGTTTAAATAACGTTATGGGTCAATCGGTGCGTTAAGACGATTCCGCTGTCTGATGGGTTTTGACAAACACCAGATCCCAAACGCCATGCCCTAGACGTTGACCTCGTTGTTCAAACTTGGTTAAGGGGCGATAATTGGGTCTGGGGGTAAATTGGCCGCTACCGCTCAGATTTTTAAAAGCCTTTGTTTCAGACATCACCTTCATCATCTGCTGGGCGTAATCTTCCCAGTCTGTTGCCATATGAAATAGTCCACCTGACTTTAAGTGCTCAGCGATTTTTGCGACAAATTCAGCTTGAACAATGCGGCGCTTTTTATGCTTACTTTTGTGCCAAGGGTCTGGAAAAAATAAGTAGACGGCATCTAAACTGTTTTTTGGAATTTTTTGGTTCAATACATCAATCGCATCTTCATTAAAAACACGAATATTATTCAGTTGTTTGGCTTCAATCAGTTTTAACAAAGCACCGACCCCCGGGCGATGGACTTCAATGCCAATATAGTTATTTTCAGGATGGCGTTCAGCCATTTCAGCTAGGCTTGATCCCATGCCAAAACCAATTTCAACAAGGGTTGGGGCTTTGCGCCCAAATAGCGTCTCAAAGCACAAGAGCTGTTCATCAAGCGCTAAGCCGACATTGGGCCAGAGGCTATCAATGGCATTTTGCTGAGAAGCCGATAGTCGGCCTTGTCTGAGTACAAAACTCTTAATGCGTCGTTTTTCGAGGTGAGCAGTCGGGTTTTCTTTTGTCATAATGAGACGACCTTTAGCCAAATGCTGGTTATTATAGCTTAAATGTGTATGATAACCATTTGCCTTATTCAAATATCCTTAACCCCTTTTATGCACTCAACCACGCCTGAATCACAGCTTGATTTTTCGACAGCCTTAATAAACTGGTTTGACCAATTTGGTCGTCATGATTTGCCTTGGCAAAAACAGCCCAGTGTGTATCGCGTATGGGTATCGGAAATCATGTTGCAACAAACCCAAGTGCAAACGGTGATTCCTTATTACGAGCGCTTTATGGCTCGTTTCCCAACTGTTCAAATATTGGCAGAGGCTTCTCAAGAAACGGTTTTGGCGCATTGGTCCGGGCTCGGATATTATGCGCGTGGCCGAAATTTATGGAAAGCTGCGCGTCTTGTTGTTTACGACTATCAGGGCGTTTTCCCGCATAGCCTAGCGGGAATGATGGCCTTGCCCGGCATTGGTCGTTCAACGGCGGGCGCGATTTTGGCGATTGCTAACCAGCAGCGTCATCCGATATTGGATGGGAATGTCAAACGGGTATTATGTCGTTATGATGCAGTGGATTTTTGGCCCGGTGAAAAAGTGACGCAACAACAATTATGGCATAGAGCGGAGCAGTTAACCCCTTATGAGCGCATTGCGGATTATACTCAGGCGATAATGGATTTGGGCGCAACGCTTTGTCGCCGCAGCAAGCCTTTGTGTGAACAGTGCCCTGTGGCAAAAAACTGCCAGGCCTGGAACACCGGAGCTGTTTCGAAATATCCTGTTAGTCAACCCAAATCGATCAAACCTCTTCGCTCAACGATGGTATTACTGTGTTGCAACCAACAGGGGGAGGTTTGGTTGCAAAAACGTCCACAAACCGGTATTTGGGGCGGGCTTTGGAGTTTGCCTGAATTCGACTTAGAAACCGGTTTCAATCAGATTACCTGTTTGGTAGAAGGCCGCAACGCCATGGCGCACAATCTGATAAAATGGCCTGAATTTAAACATACATTTACCCACTATCACCTCATGATTCAACCGGTTGTATTGGTGGATGTCCAGCAGGTTTTGCTTGAAGGAGAGTGGGTTTCTTTGCCGTCAGCCCTTAAAAGAGGGTTGCCGGCGCCCATCCGAAAATTGATTGAAAAATTAGGAGAATAACCATGTCTAGAATCGTTAACTGTGCAAAATTAGGTCAAGCATTAGAAGGGCTGGATTTTCAACCCTTTCCAGGGCCTTTGGGTCAGAAGGTTTATGAGAATATTTCCAAAGAAGCTTGGAAGCAATGGTTAGCTCAACAAACCATTCTGATCAATGAATATCGTTTATCGAGCCTTGATCAAAAGGCACAGAATTTTTTGAAAGAAGAAATGCAAAAGTTTTTATTTGGCGGTGATGATATTGAATTACCGGATGCTTCTCAAGCGGTTGACTAAGTCGGTGGGTAAACGCCACCAATAAAATTCATCCATTGGTCAAATTCGTTATAATTTTTGTATAACAAAACATTTATTTGGTGTGGACTTAAAATGAGATTGTCAAATGGCTGAGCTTGTAGACATATTTATTGGGCGCCAACCGATTTTTGATCGCCAAAAACAGGTTTATGCCTATGAACTTTTGTTCCGTGCCAATACCGATCACAATGAAGCGGTCATTTTAGAGCCGGATGTCGCAACCGCTCAAGTGATGATGAACTTGTTTGGTGATATGGGGCTGAAAAATGTGGTTGGCGAACGCAAAGCCTTTATCAACTTTACTGAAGCCATGTTGTTGAATGAAAACAGGCCCTTCTTTCCAAGAAATCAGGTGGTGATAGAAGTCCTAGAAGATGTTAAAGTTTCTGTGAACTTGATAGCCGCTTTAAAAAAACTCCGCAAGCTGGGTTATCGGATTGCCTTAGATGATTATATTTTTAATCCGGAGTTAGCAGAGCTGGAGCAGTATGCAGATTTAATTAAGGTTGAAATTTTAGATGTGCCGCCGATTGATTTAGCGAGACATGTGCCACGTTTAAAGTCTCAGGGGATTCGGTTGTTGGCTGAAAAAGTTGAAACCCAACAACAGTATGATTTTTGTCACCAACTTGGCTTTGATTTCTTTCAAGGCTACTTTTTTTCCAAACCAACGATTATCAAGGGACGGTCTCTTCCTCCGAGTAGGTTAGCAATCATACAGTTAATGTCCCAAGTTTATGACCCCAATATTGATATGAAGACCTTAGCTGAAACCATTAGTCGAGATGTCAGTTTAAGTCAGAAGTTATTGAAATTTGCAACTACTCAAGGTGGGCAGTATCAAGTGACCTCCATTCAAGATGTGGTTCTGCGCTTTGGGTTGAATCGGTTGCAAAGTTGGACCAGTTTACTCATGTTATCCGGTACCAAAGATAAGCCGCCCGAATTATTTAGAACAGCGCTGATTAGGGCAAAATTTTGCGAACTGGTGGGTCGCCAAGCCAATGACTTCTCTCAAGACAGTTACTTCACCGTCGGGCTGTTTTCTTGTTTAGATGCACTAATGGATCAATCTTTGGATGACTTGTTAAAAGAATTGAATTTTGAACGGTCCATCAAGCAAGCCTTGCTAGAGGAACATGGCTCTTTAGGCGTGGCATTGAAAGCGGTTAAGGCAATAGAGCAAGGGCAAACGGATTTTGAATTACCAAAAAAATTAACCCCATCCGAGTTATCCAGGCTTTATCTACTGGCAATGGAATTTAGTCAAAATATGGATTTAGGCGCGTAAAAATGGCCAGGCCTGGCCATTTTTTATAATCGAAGTGTCGCTATTTATGTTTTTAGGTCGATGAATTGTGTTGAATATTTAATTTGCGCATTTTTTCCCAAAGATTCTTGCGGCTAATGCCTAGTGATTGCGCGGTTTCGCCTATTTTCCAATGAAATTGTTCCAGTGTTGATACTATATAACCTCTTTCACATAGTGCGATATAGTCAGATAAATGTTTGTCACTTGCAAGTTGTTCATTGGATTGAATATTTAAATTTAGCGCATCGGCGTTAATGGTTCGGCCATCGCTCATAATCACTGCTCGCTGCAAAATATTTTTGAGTTGGCGAATATTACCCGGCCAAGCATAAGTTAATAAAGCCGTTTTGGCTTGTTGCGATAGCACATAAGCTCCGCCCCCTTTAGGTGGGGTGAATTCCGATAAAAATTGTTCTGCAAGGGGTAAAATATCTTCAATTCGTTCTCTAAGTGGCGGAATTTGAATGTTAAATACGGCTAATCGATAATATAAATCTTCACGAAATAACCCTTCCATAATATGTTGTTCTAAATCTTGATGCGTTGCACTGACTAAATTGACATGGATTTCAATGGGGGTCTCACCGCCAACACGATATAAAATTCGTTCTTGTAATACGCGCAACAGCTTAACTTGCATCGCTAAGGGCATTTCACCTATTTCGTCTAAAAACAGGGTGCCATTAAAGGCCCTTTCAAACACCCCTTTGTGCTGTCGATCGGCTCCGGTAAAAGCCCCTTTTTCATGTCCAAACAATTCTGATTCAATCAGATTTTCTGCAATGGCACCACAGTTTATGGCAATAAATGGGTGTTTGTGTGCGTTTTTAGGAAACCTGGTATTGTGTAACAATTTTGCGACCCGTTCTTTGCCAACACCGGATTCACCGTGAATTAGCACATTTGAATCATGATAGGCGAGTCGTTTGATCATGATCGCAATTCTTTTCATCGGGGGTGAAACGCCTAGCAGCTTGTCGGACTTTCCGACCGTAAAATGTTAAACTCGCTAGGTATTTAAAATCCCCGAGAAAGTGAAAAATTCATGAGCGAT
>PEWX01000077.1 GCA_002779995.1 Piscirickettsiaceae bacterium CG07_land_8_20_14_0_80_44_28 | reverse complement strand
AGTACCGGTTGTTCAAGCAGTTCATTCTTCAGAGCATCCGCTAGGGGTGTTAAATGCACCCCACAGATGCCAACCCATTGGGCTAGGGTCGAGCGACTTAATGCCACTCCCGCTCGTTCAAAGATTTTCTCTTGGCGATATAAGGGTAAATGATCAACGTACTTGGCTAATAGTAAATGCGCCAGCAAGCCTGATGTGGGCAGTCCTTTGTCGATGATCTGTGCTGGCATGGGGGCTTGGATTAAGCGATCACAGTCTTTACAGACCCATTTGCCACGTACATGACGTTCAACTTGGAAGCTACCCGGTATATAGTCGAGTTTTTCACTGACGGTTTCACCAATGCGTTTTAATTGGCAGCCACAGGCACATTGGGTATTGTCTGGTTCATGAACAATGGTTTTACGGGGTAGGTCTTTGGGTAAAGATTGGCGTTTTGGTTGTTGCTTGGTTTTTGACTGTTCTGATGGGCGAATCTGATCAAGTTCTGATTCCAGAGCGGCAATGTCGGCATCACTCACTTCATCTAGCAGGCTCATTTGCAGAGCGCTTAACTGTTCACTACTGCGGGCAAACTTTAAACGGCGAAGATAAGCTAACTCGTAGGTGAGTTTTTCTATGGTTT
This sequence comes from Piscirickettsiaceae bacterium CG07_land_8_20_14_0_80_44_28, assembly GCA_002779995.1. Taxonomy (GTDB): domain Bacteria; phylum Pseudomonadota; class Gammaproteobacteria; order Thiomicrospirales; family Thiomicrospiraceae; genus Hydrogenovibrio. Next base: position 30,070 of record PEWX01000077.1, on the reverse strand, counting down.
GTTGTTTTTGACGTAGGGTTTTTTTGGCTTTTTCAATGGCCTGGTTTTTGTCTGCCAGTTCAGCTTGTGCCTGCTTTTTTTGGTGGGACAGTTGCACCATTAATTCTGTAGCGAACTGTTTTAATTGGTGAGCAGAAAGTTGATCCAGAGTGGCTTTATTCATGGGCTATATTATACCAAAAAGGGATAAAACAACCCTTGCTTTATCGGTTAAAAACTGTCGATTAACGGCTTTTTAAGTTGTTTTTAAAGACATTGCACCGGCTGTTCTATCCTTTGCCAGGGGAGTCCTTGAACCAAGGCTTGGACTTGTTCGAGACTTAAGGGATGTGTTGGGTTGAGCGGGTGTTTTATCCAGTGGAATTTACCTTCGTTTAAACGTCTGGCACAGACCCAGATGCCGAGTCCATCTTGGATTAAAACCTTAATGCGATTGGCACGTTTGTTGGTAAAGACATAGGCATGGTGACGCTCGGCCTGACCGAATACTTTAACCACTCGCCCCAGTAATGTTTCTGCACCGGCTCGCATATCGACGGGTTCGGTGGCTAACCATATTTGATTAATGTGTATCATGAGATAACCGCCTTTAACCACTGGGCTGATTGCATGACCTGGTCAAGAGGCCATTCTACGGTAATTTGTCCTTGGGCAGAAGGAAGTGTAAAGGTTACTTTTTCACCACTGGGTGGCGCAGTTGGCAGTGCGATAAAGGTGGGTTGTGATTGAGAGGATTTTGAGTTATTTGTGTTGCGAATCCATTTATGGATAAGGTTAGCATTGATGCCGTGACGCATGGCGATGTTTGCAACCGATGTTCCGGGTTCTTGGCAGGCGTTAACAATGCCGGCTTTAAATTGGGGTGAGTATTTTCGGCGGGGTGTTTTTGGAAGATTGTCTGTCATCGTTAGGTGTCCACTTGTATTAGGTGGACACCTATTCTAGAGGGTTAAGGGGGGAAAGAAAGGTGTGTTCGCCGGACGCTTACGATTTAATGTCTTTTGGTTTCGTTGTTTTAGTGGTAAACTAATCTTACTGGTAAATAGGTGGTTGATTACTATGATTAATTCAATCAATTCAAGTGTTTCAAATTCTTATGGTAGCTTCGTTTCACCATTAAGCGCGAATGCCAGCGAGCTTTCAACCAGTCAATCTAAATATATTAATATACCTAAAGGTGTTGGTTCAGTAACCTCCTCACATTCCGTCAGCCAAAAAAATGCTATTGATTCGGCGGATAAGCAAACAGCACAATCTAAAAACGCTAATGAAAGCCCTGATGCGCAACGAGATTTTGACACGGTCATTAGACAATTAAAAGCGAGGGATCTTGAAGTTAAGATCCATGAGCAAGCCCACCTTGCAGCCGGTGGGCAATATGTTACGGGTGGCGCGAGTTATGTCTATCAGGTTGGTCCAGATGGACGGCGTTATGCAGTCGGTGGTGAAGTTAGTATTGATACGAGTCCTATTTCAGGAGATCCAGAGGCTACTTTAATAAAAGCGCAACAGGTTCAGGCTGCAGCTTTAGCGCCATCTGAACCCTCTTCTGCCGATTATAAAGTGGCACAAGCCGCTGCAAGTATGGCGGCGCAAGCAAGATCTGAATTGTCATCGACAAAAAATACAGATGCTGAGTCTAGTTCTAATCAAGATGAATCCGCTAAAAAAGCTTCAGAAAGCACTGATCAATCACAGGATAGGCTTAATCGAATTCCATTAAATGAGACGAATCAAACCAGCTTTAATATAGATCGTAACCAATTTGAACTTAGAATGCTAACGGGTTAAGTTGAATACTGATCATCTCCATTAAACAGGGCAAAAGGTATTTTGCATTGCTTCTAAGAGATTTAGTATTTGGGGGTCTCTTACCTTGCACAAAATTTTACTACCATCACGTCTTGAAACAATGATTTCTTTTTCACGCAAAATATCTATATGTTGAGAAATATTGCTTTGTGTCGTACCGACTCTAGAAACGATATCCATAACAGGCAGTTCATGGTCTCCCAATACACAAAGAATTTTAAGTCGTAATGGATGACCCATGGCTTTTAATGCTTTAGAGGCCTTTTCTATATTTTCTTCTTTTATCGTTAAGGGGTTGATCTCGTTCATTAGGAATTCACCAAGTAAATGATTATATTATGAGTTGTTTAAATACTTATGCTAATTCTAATTAAATACTTCTCTAATGTCACTTAAAGTTAAATTATAATGTGTGGTATTCATTTTAGATGTCAATTTATAGCCATGGAGTCGTTTGTGAAATTAACTTGGGCAAAGAAAAGTATTTGGATTATGTTTGGCGCTTTATTTGGCGCACTGATCGTAGTTGGAACCAGTGTGCTCGCAGAAGAAGCGACTAATGGGTCAGAAACACAGCAACAAGTTTCGCTTCCCTTAGAAGAGTTACAAGCCTTTGTCGAAGTTTTTAATCGTATTTCGACAGATTATGTTGAAGAAGTTGAGGATAAAGATTTATTAGAAGGGGCAATTAGTGGCATGCTTTCTAGTCTTGATCCCCATTCTGCCTATTTGCCTCCCAGTAATTACAAAAAAATGGAAGAACACACCACCGGTGAATTTGGTGGTTTAGGGATGGAAGTTGGAATGGAAGATGGATTTGTGAAGGTCATTTCTCCGATTGATGATACGCCCGCACAGAAGGCTGATATTAAATCGGGTGATCTAATTATTAAATTAGATGACCATCCTGTTAAGGGCAAGAGTCTTTCAGATGCTGTAAAATTGATGCGCGGTAAACCCGGTACGCAAATCAAGCTAACGTTAATTCGAGAAGGTGAAGAAAAACCCTTGGTTAAGACATTGACAAGAGCAATTATTAAAGTCAATAGTGTTAAGGGTAAATTATTAAAAGACGGTATGGGTTATATTCGTGTCAGCCAATTTCAAATTCGTACCGGGGAGGACTTGGTCTCGACCATTAAAAAATTAGAAGCCGATAATAAAGGAATCTTAAATGGTGTTGTGTTAGATTTGCGCAATAATCCCGGTGGGGTTTTGAGAGCAGCCGTACAAGTCACAGATGCCTTCTTAGATGAAGGTTTGATTGTGTATACAAAAGGTCGGGTTAGAAATGCAGCAATGCGTTTTGAAGCAGAAGCGGGTGACATTTTACAAGGGCGACCTATCGTAGTATTAATTAATGAAGGCTCAGCTTCGGCATCAGAAATTGTCTCAGGCGCATTACAGGATCAAGGTCGTGCTTTAATTTTAGGTCGAAACAGCTTTGGTAAGGGGTCAGTACAAACCTTGTTACCTCTGAATAATGGTGGTGCCATCAAGGTTACGACGGCGAGATATTACACGCCCTCCGGCCGTTCGATTCAGGCTGAAGGAATCGTCCCGGACATTAAGATTGATCAAGTTAAAATTGAAAAAATAAACATTGAGGATCTGGGTCGAGTTAAAGAAAAAGACTTAACCGGCCATTTAGATGGTAAAGACGATGTGACGCAACAGCAGGAAGATAAGCGCATAATTGATCAGGAATTGGAAGCTATTTTGGCAAAAGACTATGAATTGAGTGAAGCGCTAAATGTCTTGAAAGGAATGTATTTTAGTCAGAAATTGCAGGAGGTTAAAAATGTCCGATAAACAAGTTTTGGTGCCTCTTGCGCAAGGCTGTGAAGAGATTGAAGCCGTAACTGTGATAGACCTGCTCGTGCGCGCAGGTATTGACGTTGTCACAGCAAGCTTAGATGATCAGCAAACCATTAAGGCCAGTCGCGGAGTACAATTGATTGCCCAAACCACTTTATCTCAGGTTGAAGATATCCCTTTTGATATGATTGTACTACCTGGCGGCATGCCGGGTGCTGACAATTTAAATAACAGTGATTTACTGCACACTATGCTTCAAAAAACCATAGTCGCAGGTGATTTCGTAGCCGCTATTTGCGCAGCGCCTAAAGTTTTGGTGTCGGCAGGTTTATTGGATAATAAACAGGCAACTAGTTTTCCGGGCGTTATTGATAAAAATCCAGCGCCCAATATGAGCTATCGTGACGATTCCGTTGTTATTGATGGGCAAATTATTACCTCTAGAGGCCCCGGAACAGCGATACTGTTTGCGCTGACGCTAATCGAGTTATTAGCCGGGGAATCGGTAAAGCAGTCGGTAGCAAATAGTTTGCAATTACCTTAGTTTAGTTGAGATTTCAGTATTTTCTTGATTTTGTCGGCAAGCTGCTTTATTTGCAATTCACTTAATAAAACAGACGAACCCTGCTGATGCGAAGAATATCGTTGCAACAGTTGATCGAGTTGCTTGATTAAGGCTTCTTTTTCTTCAATTGGGTCTTGTGGATGATGACTTGCCATAAGCGATCCTTCTCAATAATAACCAGGCCTGGTGATTTCCTTTGTTCTGCGGTTGCTATATGATTAGTGCCACCGTGGCCTTTTGCGGTCGTCTCAGGGTTGAGATTTCATTTCTATCACAGGCGGTTAGGCCAAAAAGGGCATCAAACGGTCTAGGGCAGGAAACCACCGCTATGCGAATGAAAAGCAGTAGCGGCTTCGTTAGGCTTAATCATTTAATGACCGTGATTGTGATTGTGATCCATAGCGCCCATTTTCATCATTGAACGGCTTTTGGCAGTAATGGTTTTGGTTGAGCCATCTTCAAATGTTAATCCAATTTCAATAGGCTGATCTTCTTGAATAGCAGTATTCAGGCCGATTAGCATGATGTGGTAGCCACCGGGCTGGAGGTTAACTTCCTGACCCGCAGGAAGGTCAATTTGTGAAACTTGACGCATTCTCATAACGCCATTATCGTTGGTATGGGTGTGGAGTTCGGTGGTTCTGTTAATATTGGTTTTTGCTGAAACCAGTGCGTGATCTTCATTGGATTTATTTTCCAACGCCATAAAAGCAGCGGTTGCAGCTGCATTAGGTGGAGCAATTCTCACATAAGCATCTTCCACTTCAATTGCCTCGCTTGCGCTTTGTGCATGAGCTGAAAAATGGGTCAATAACAGTAGGCTTGAACATAGCCAAATGGAAAGTTTTTTCATAAGTTGAATCCTTTTTAAACGCAAAAAATTAAGCAAGATGGTTGAATGCAATGCTACTGGCAATATAGTGCGTGATTTTGGCGTTTTAATCAATTTTTGAATTCTTGAAATAGCATGAAGCGATTCGATAGGCGTGCGTTATGCTTTCAATGTGACGGTATTATTTTTTAAATAACGCGCTTGCTTTTTGGGCTTGATTTTATCAATTTCGACCAAAATCAAGCTGTCAATGCAATCATTAAAGTCGGGATCAATGCTAAAGTCAATAAACCGACAACCGCCTGGTTCGCAGAGTTCGGCATATTGTTTAAACAAGGTCGGCACCTTTACTCCTTCTTCAGACAAGAGAATATTGAGTTTTTTATAGCTGGTATTGTAGTCTTCGTCAAAGTCTTGTTCGGCAATGGTTGTAATTTCAGGGCTAGGAATAAAGGGGCGCTTGCCGATAGCCAAATCTTGTTTTGATCCCATTTGAGTTTGAAAAAAAGCCACAATAAGTTCTTTTGCACGCGTTGGAAAGGCGTCTGATAACGTGACTGGGCCAAACAGATATTTGGTTTCCGGGTGTCGATTCACATAAGCCCCTATGCCATACCAAAGATAATCTAAGCTGCGTTTTCCCCAATAACGGGGTTGTACAAAGCTTCGACCCAGTTCTAGTGCATTATTCAAATAAGGCGTGATTTCGGGTTTTAAATTAAAGAGCGTGCTGGTATAGAGACCGGAAAGCCCTTTGGTTTCTAAGATTTTGCGACAGTCTCCCAGCCGATAAGCGCCGACAATTTCCAGATCTTCTTCATCCCATAACACCAGGTGACGATAACTGGCATCATATTTATCTAAATCGAAGGCCGCGCCCGTCCCTTCTTCAACGGTGCGAAAGGTGAGCTCACGCAAGCGACCAATTTCTTGCATGACCGCAGAATCGGCTTCATAGTCGAACAAAAATATTTTTTTGCCATCGGCGGTTTCGCCAAGCAGCTCCCCATTTTTCAGGTCTTTTTTAAGAGCGGTGCGATTGACAGGATGCGCTAAGGTATTTTCAGTTCTAAAGGCAAATTTTTCAGCGGCCACTTGTGGGTCATTGAGTCGATAAATGTGTTTGCGAAAATATTTGGCCATTTTCGGATAAGGCCAGTCACACTCTGACAGTGACTTCCACGGCACCATTGCGCCCACATAGAAAGCAATTTGCTGATTTTTTTTGTTGAACATTTCTTGAACCAACATCAGAGTCCCGAGCGGTTTGTAGAGGGTTGAGAGTCCATAAAATAAGATGGAATTGCGCGCATCAATATAAATCGGCAAAATCGGCGATTGGGTTTTTTTAGCCAATTTTAAAAAGCCGGGTTTCCACAAACTATCACGGACGCCATTGGGTCGTATACGGGACACTTCGCCAGCCGGGAAAATAATCACCGCTTCTTCATTTTTCAGTGCCGCAATCATCGCTTTAAAGTGGGCTTTATGATTGGCTTTTGATGACAGGTTATCAACGCTTAAAAATAACGATTGAAAAGGGTCAACATGGCTTAATAGCTCATTGGCGACAATGCGTACATCGGGTCGAATACTTCTCACTAGCTTGAGTAATGCCAGTCCGTCCAAAGAGCCAATCGGGTGGTTGGCAACTATAATCACCCGCCCTTCAGAGGGGATGGCATCTAAAGCACGATGGTTCACTTGGTAGCTAAAGTTAAAATGATTCAGGCATTTATCTAAAAAAGCAAAACCACGGAGGTGCTGATTTTCCTCAATAAATTGATTAATTTCTTTTTCATAGGTGAGTTTTTGCAGAAACTGAATCAGTTTTTTGCCACCCGGTTTGGATGGGAAATCAGGGTATTTTTCAAGAATGGTTTTTTGAATATCAAGCATAACAAATCATCCGTCATAACGTATCCCGCTATTATGATGAAAGAACTTGACCGGCAGATGACAAGTTTGTCACCAAAAAATGACAAACTTATGGGGAGTGATAATCGAGGTGATCAATCGGTTTGATTAATCGGGTTTGAGGAGGTTGAGAAGGTCTTCAGCTTGCAGATGAATTTGGCCGGCTTCATTGGTTTTATTTTGTTGATAAAGCTGATCTTGCAAGGCTTGTTTATTTGCTTGCATTTGTAAAATTTTTTGTTCAATGGTATTGGCAACCACCAACTTGTAAACAAACACTTCTTTATTTTGCCCGATTCGATAAGCCCGATCGGTTGCTTGATTTTCAACCGCCGGGTTCCACCAAGGGTCGTAATGAATGACGGTATCGGCCTCAGTTAAATTAAGCCCAACCCCACCCGCTTTTAGACTAATCAGAAAAACAGGCACTTCACCGTCTTTGAAGCGGTTAATGGCGTCTTCACGCTTGCGAGTTTGTCCTGTCAGCAGGCTATAGCCAATTGCGTGTTTCTTTAATTCAGATTCAATACGTTTAAGCATTTCGGCAAATTGCGAAAAGATAATGACGCGATGTTGGCCATCAAGCAGCTCAGTAAGCAGATCCAACAACAATTCAAGTTTGGCAGAGTGTTTAACCTGTTTGGCGGCATCAATTTTGACCAGGCCTGGGTCGCAACACACTTGACGTAATTTGAGTAACGCATCTAGCAAGGTAATCTGTGATTGCGCCAGCCCTTTTTCGGCAACGGCTTGACGAACTTTGTCTTCCATGGTTAAACGGATAGTTTCATACAAGTTGGCTTGGTCTTTATCAAATTCAACCGTTTTAATGATTTCCGTTTTGTCCGGTAATTCTTTGACCACTTGATGTTTGGTACGCCTAAGCAAAAAAGGCGCAATTTTTTGGTTCAGTTGATGTTGAACACCCGGGGTTCGATCGACTTCAATCGGTTTTTGATAGTGTGCTTTAAATTGCTTTAGGTTGCCTAAAAAGCCGGGCATCAGGAAGTTAAAAATCGACCAGAGTTCGCCCAAATGATTTTCTACAGGTGTGCCGGTTAAGCACAGCCGATGCCGACTTTTCAGGCTTTGTAAGCTCAGGTAAAGTTTAGTGCGCGGATTTTTAATTTTTTGTGCTTCATCGAGTATGAGATAGTCAAAGTCAAATTCACTCAGCAGAGTTTCATCCCGTTGAATCAGGGGATAACTGGTCAGGACAATATCCGCTGTTTCAATGTATTCAAATTGGCTGAATCGATCTGATCCATGCAAGGTTAGGATGTTTAAATCGGGGGTAAATTGTTGGGCTTCGCGCTTCCAGTTACCAATTAATGAAGTGGGCACAACCAGTAGAATCGGCTGTTTTAAATCCCCTTTTTCTTTTAGCGTTAAGCACCAACTGAGGGTTTGCAATGTTTTGCCCAACCCCATATCATCTGCGAGAATGCCATTAAAGCCATGCTGGTGTAAAAAATTAAGCCAATCAAGCCCAAACTGCTGATAAGGACGCAGCGTGGCTTTGAGCCCTTTAGGGACGTCAATAGAAGTGACCCCTTTAAAATCTTTCAGCTTTTGCGCCAATGCCAAGCTATCACGCGCGCCAATCCATTGCAAAGGCGCATCGGCTAAACCCGCCACCAAGTGCGCATCAAACGGTTCTAAACGCATTTTATCGGTTAAGGGTTGGCGTTGATAAAGTTGGATGAGGCTATCGAATAAAGGGGCGACTTGTGCTTTTGTCAATTGCAAAACGGTTTGGTCATCGTTAATAATGTGCACTTGATCAGGTATATCTTCACTGCTTTGATAATTTTTGAGCAGATTCTCGAGAATCGGTGCCATTGGCACGAGTTGCGTGCCAATGCGCATATTAAAGCTGAGTTCAAACCAATCCGTGTGGGTTGCCGAGTGCACTTGAATATCCTCAACCTCAATAACGTCCACTTGGTGTTGGTCAAATCCGGCCAGAATCCAGCCTTGTGCTTTTAACTCGGGCAAGGCTTGTTGTAAGGCAATAAAATTCTCTAATCCTTGGGCGGTGTCAGTGTTGCCGGCTTTAAGCTGAAATAATGTTGCTTGGGTCGGTGGGTCAAGCTGTTCCGGCGTAAGGGCGGATAGCCAGGGTGTGAGTTGTTTTAAAGCGGTGTCTTCAGCCGTTAAGTCGCGATGAACAATAATTTTTTTCCCTTGCAAGCGTTCTTGAATAATGGCTTGACGGGATTCCGGGTTGAGATAAATATCGTCATATTGAAACACACAATGAAAAATCGGATTGGGCAAGGGGTCAACCATCTCCAAATAAGGGATTGGCGTTGCATGGATTTCTTGTGTTTCTAAGCCGGGGATATCTGGTAGCGAAACGCTTTTACTGGTTTGAGGCAGACGCATTTGTTCTTGTTCAATGCGTTCCATCAATTGCCCTAATTGTTCAGGTTTGGCAAAAGGCATTTTCAAGAGTTGTTCCAAGGTTTGTGTGGAGACCGGCGAATTGACCGCTTGTGCTCGATGCTGATGGCTATCAATTAAAATCGGCGGTTCACACAGCACCAAAAAATGCTGCTTGGGAATGGTTACAGTCAACTTGGCTTTTTGGTTGCTGTTTGAGAGATAGCGCAGTTCAAGCGCAAAAGGCTCTGAATCCCATACCAGCGGTTCTGATTGGTTTTGAAAATAGGCTTCGCCTTTTTCGATCATCATCTTGGCTAACAAAAAACCTGATGGCCCTTGGAATCGAATGTTAGTCGGCGCCCAATAATGTTCTGCGCACAGCCGCATCAATTCTGCGATGGCATGATATTCTGCTGGCATAACCCCCCGATCAATGCGGTTGATAAAGGTTTCGGCACGGTAGGGTTTTGGCTTGGCTAATTTGCCCTTAGGGGTGTAATGATGACGTAGCATGGTGATTTGATTGCTACGCGTAAAACTTGGAGTATAGCAGCCTTCTTCGCCCAAAAACAGCTGAAAACTAAACCATTCTTCACGTTGCATCGGCAGGGCATTTACCGCATTTAACGACTGCCACCAACTGTCAAACTGTTCGTGCGTTTCAGCGCGACTTTGATCTTGCAAATACTGAAAAATCACCGCCACGGCATGTTTGCAGTTGATATAAACAGGACAAGTGCATTCACTGCGAATATGGGCGCTGTCTTCATCCTCGAGAATGGTAATGTCGGTGTGATAAAGTTGTCCCCGACTGCCAATCACTTGCGCTTCCAGAAGCAGTTGCCGATAATCCGGTTCCTGGGTTTTGAGCGTTGCGCGGTAATTCGTGGCTTTCCCGTCACGAAATAAGCTTTTACCACGCGCTAGGCTACCTGAATCAAAGGCATCGGTGATTTGGTGAAAAGTTAGTTTAATGGACATAGGGTGGGAATTTTATTCGTTAAAAATTAGCGTTAATCTTGTGATTATAGCTAAAAAACAACCAGGCCTGGTCAAATATTTGTTGTTTGTGTTGAGTTTGCTGTCCTGATTGCCGGCCTTTCTGTTAGCCCCTGAACCGAATGCACATTCAGCGGCTTAAAGGTAGCGAGCAGAAAAGCCTTTATGGATTTAAAGCGTCTGTTACGATCGATTGCGCTTCTTCAAGGATTTGATCTAAATGCGCTTGACCTTTAAAGCTTTCGGCATAGATTTTATAGATGTCTTCTGTGCCGGAAGGACGGGCGGCGAACCAGCCATTTTCAGTGGTGATTTTCAGACCGCCAATCGCTGCGCCATTGCCGGGCGCATGGGTGAGTTTATCAACAATCGGCTCGCCGGCAAGCATATCGGCTTTAACCATTTCAGCCGAGAGATTTTTTAAAATGGCTTTCTGTTCACGATTGGCCGGTGCATCTATGCGGCTATAAACAGGATTGCCAAATTGTTCAGTCAGTGATTGGTAAAGTTGCCCTGGATCTTTGCCGGTCACAGCCGTGATTTCGGCGGCCAGTAAATTCATAATAATGCCGTCTTTATCAGTGCTCCAGGTGGTGCCGTCCATGCGTAAGAAAGCCGCTCCGGCGGATTCTTCTCCGCCAAAAGCAAAGTCGCCGGAAACCAACCCATCGACAAACCATTTAAACCCAACCGGCACTTCGGAAAGATTTTTGCCTAAGGACGTGACCACACGATCAATCATGGAACTGGAAACTAAGGTTTTACCAATCTTAACAGAATCTGACCATTGCGGACGGTGGGTGCAAAGGTATTGAATGGCAACCGCTAGATAGTGATTGGGGTTCATTAAACCAACGGACGGGGTGACAATCCCGTGGCGATCAACATCCGGGTCATTGCCAAAAGCCAGGTCATAGTGATCTTTCAGGGAAATCAGCCCGGCCATCGCATAAGGCGAGGAACAATCCATACGGATTTTGCCATCTTTATCCACGTGCATAAAACGGAAAGTCGCATCGACTTCCGGGTTGATCACCTCTAAATTTAAACCATAGTAATCGGCAATGGGTTGCCAGTAATCGACGGCAGCGCCGCCCATAGGGTCAATGGCCAGTTTTAGCCCAGCCGCTTTAATGGCTTGCATATCGACGACATTTTCCAAGTCTTTGACGTAGGGCATGACTAAATCCCGGGCAGACAAAAATTCTGACGCTAACGCATCAGCCAGTGGCAACCGGTTAATGGCGCCCATGTCATTGATCAAGATATCATTGGCGCGATCTTGGATAACAGACGTGGCATCAGAATCCGCAGGCCCCCCGTTGGGTGGATTGTATTTAAAACCGCCATCTTGTGGCGGATTGTGGGAAGGGGTGATAATGACACCATCGGCTAAATCTTGTGTACGGTTTTGGTTGTAAGTCAAAATTGCATGAGAAACAACAGGGGTCGGCGTGTAACGACCATTGCCTTGAATAATGACATTCAGGCTGTTACCCGCAAACACTTCTATGGCAGTTGCGTGTGCTGCTTCTGATAAGGCATGGGTATCCATGCCGATGAAGATAGGACCATTGATGCCTTGCTGATCACGATATTCAACGATGGCTTGAGCAATTGCGGCGATGTGATTTTCGTTAAAAGCGGTATTGCTAGCGCAGCCTCGGTGTCCAGAAGTCCCAAAACTGACCGCTTGATCCGGATTGCTTGCATCGGGAATCAGGTTGTAATAGTCGGTCATTAATTTGGGGATGTTTTCCAGCAGGGAGGTGGGTGCTAGTTTACCAGCCAGTTCAGAGCGTGCCATAATAAATAGTCCTTTGAGTCAAATAGGTTCATCATAAACCAAAATCGCAGGTTTCTAAATGGCAGAAAGATGAAATTTTACGCTCAAAGGTTGAAGCGGGCTAAATCGAGGGCGTGGTTAAGAATTTTTGAGCTTTTTGGCGATTTCTTCAAGTTGGGTAAAAATCACTTCATCTATTTCACCGGCATCAATGGCCTCTCGGATGGTTTCCATAAAAGCATGGAGCTCTTGAAACTTATTTTGATTGAGCAAAAAGTTCTGCAAACTGGCGTCAATGCTATCTAAATCGTGATGATGTTGGCGATCTAGCCAATAAGCGGGCAGACAAAAACAACTTTCTAAATGACGTGCTAATTTGTCGCCAATATTACGGGTTGGGTTTTTGCCAATTAATCGGCTCACTTGGGTTTGCGCACGGCCAATGCGCTCAGAAAATGCTGCCATACTGCCACAATACTGACTCAAGAGTTGTGCATTAAACCGACGGGTGTCATAAATACTTTTCATCCCCACATTTTGTGCTTTTTTTTATAAAAAATATATAGCCAATTTGCTACAAAGCACTGACTTTTTATTAAAAGGTGTTCATTTTTTCAAAGTTTTTGTAGGCTTGTTTAATCAGACAAGCCAACGTAAAATAATGGATTAACTTTTTTAATCAAAGTGCCAACCCTACCGATTATGATATCGATCCCTTTTAAGCTTAAGCGAAACTTGGCGCCTGCCTGGCAATATTGGCTTCTGTCTGCGGTATTGGTGTTTTCGCAATTCGGTAGTGTCATTCACAGTGAAATACATCCATTTCATCAACACAGTGAATTCTGTGACGTAAAAAAACCGCCTGGCCTGGCGGTTTTTTTTGGATTAAACAACGGTTAGTACGCCTTGTCGGCTTGCTGTTTAAAGCGGGTTTGATTTTGCCGAAAATTGCTTTCTGAGCAGTTTAGCGGCTTCCACCATGTGGGTTAATGCCGGTTCGGTTTCTGCCCATCCTCGCGTTTTCAATCCGCAATCCGGGTTCACCCAAAGGCGTTCGGGAGCGATGTTTGCTGCCGCTTTCTGAATCAAATCCACCATCTGTTCCACGGTGGGAATATTTGGCGAATGAATGTCGTACACGCCCGGACCGATTTCGTTTGGGTATTGGAAATCGACAAACGCATCCAGCAACTTCATCTGCGATTTTGAGGTTTCGATGGTAATCACATCGGCGTCCATTTTGGCCACAGCGTCGATAATGTCATTGAACTCGGAATAACACATATGGGTGTGGATTTGTGTAGTGTTTTTTACCCCAGACGTGGAGAGCCTGAAGCTGTTGACCGCCCAGCGCAAATAATCGTTCCAATCGGCTTTTTTTAAGGGCAAGCCTTCTCGCATTGCGGCTTCATCAATTTGAATCATCTCAATGCCGGCTTTTTCCAAATCCAATACTTCATCGCGTAAGGCTAAGGCAATTTGGTTACAAGTGGCTTCTCGGGTTTGATCATTGCGCACAAACGACCATTGCAGCATGGTGACGGCACCGGTAAGCATTCCTTTCATCGTTTTGTCGGTTTGGCTTTGTGCGTATTGCGACCAGAACACCGTCATCGGTTTCGGACGCGAGACATCCCCAAAAATAATCGGCGGTTTCACGCAACGTGACCCGTAGGATTGCACCCAACCAAATTGGGTAAAGGTGAAACCGTCCAACTGCTCCCCGAAATATTCAACCATGTCGTTGCGTTCGGGTTCGCCGTGCACAAACACATCCATGCCGAACCGTTCCTGGCGCTGACACACATCACGGATTTCCGCCTGCATGGCGTCAACGTATTGCGCCTCAGAAATGTCGCCTTTTTTGAATTTAAGTCGAGTCTGACGAATAGAGTGCGTCTGCGGGAAAGAACCGATCGTGGTGGTTGGAAACAAGGGCAAATCGAACTTAGGCTTCTGCACCTCGGCACGCTCGGCATAAGGGGCGGCGCGATCCAAAGCAACTTGATCCAGCTTGGCAAATCGCGCTTGCACTTGGGTATCGTGAACCAGTTTGGATTGTTTTTTGTCGCTAATCGCTTGGGCATTATCGGCTAAGGCCGCTAAAGTTTTTTCATCTGTTTTTCCGCTTAAAGCGTCCGCCAGCAGTTTGATTTCCGCCAGTTTTTGTTTGGCGAAAGCCATGTAGTTTTTCAATTCCGGATTAAGCTTTTCTTCCCCCTCCAGATTCACCGGCACGTGCAGTAACGAACAGCTTGGCGCCACCCACAGGTTGTCGCCAAATTTGGCTTTGGCGTCTTGAAGGTGTGCCATGGCATCGGTGATATCGGTTTTCCAGATATTGCGCCCGTCCACCAAACCGATCGACAACACTTTCTCGGCCGGGTACTGCGCCACCACCTCGTTCAACTGTTTCGCACCGCGCAGACCATCATAATGCAACCCGGCAATAGCCAAGTTACACGCCAGCGAGAGGTTATCGCCCAGTGTTTCAAAGTAGCTAGCCAACAAGAGTTTGAGCGACGATTGGCTCAAGGCATCATAAGCTTGTTGAAAGGCGTGTTGCCATTCTTCGCTCAGTTCCAAAACCAAAATCGGCTCGTCAATTTGCACCCATTCAATGCCTTGGTCGGCGAGGCGTTTTAGGATTTGCTCATACACTGCCAACAATTCCGGCAAACGGCTCAGTTTGGGAATGGCGGTGCCTTTGTTTTCGGCCAGGTATAAATAAGTGACCGGTCCAACCAATACCGGTTTAACATTTTTCGCCAGGCCTGCCACTTTAATGGCTTCCGCCACTTCGTCAAACAAACGCGTATCGCTAATGGCAAAAGCGGTATCATCTTCCAACTCAGGCACAATATAGTGGTAATTGGTGTCGAACCATTTTTTCATCGCTCCGGCGTAATCTGCTTTAGAAACCGAATCGGAATGTTCGTGGCCGCCATGCCCTGCGCAGCAAGCGGCCGCATCGTCAGACGGCGC
Source organism: Piscirickettsiaceae bacterium CG07_land_8_20_14_0_80_44_28 (assembly GCA_002779995.1). Classification (GTDB taxonomy): domain Bacteria; phylum Pseudomonadota; class Gammaproteobacteria; order Thiomicrospirales; family Thiomicrospiraceae; genus Hydrogenovibrio. The sequence goes on along the minus strand of PEWX01000077.1, from coordinate 14,968 downwards.
TCGGCCACGCGCCATGCGAAAGGCTACGTCCAAATCGTATTGTTCTTGTCGAAAACGCTTTGGAATCACCCCCAGCAAAGTGCTCATGTTTAAAAATTGATCGTAATAGGCGAAGTCGTTGGCAGGCAATAATTCCACACCGCAATCTAGCTGGGTTTGCCAGTTGCGACGACGAATGTCTTTTGCCACAGCCGCCAAGTCGGCCTCGGTTTGCTCGCCTTTCCAGTAAGTTTCCAATGCGAATTTCAATTCCCGTTTATCGCCGATACGCGGATAGCCTAAGTTGTGGACTGTCATGGTCGTTCCCTTTGAATTTGATTAGTGTTTACATTACAAGCAAGGATGATAGAATGGATTAAACATGAAAACAAACGAATAATATTCAATATAATATGAAATAAATTCATAATGATATCAGTCAAACATCTAAAAACTTTACAAGCCATACAGCAGCAAGGCACTGTCAATAAAGCCGCTGCATCGCTGTTTATGACTCAGTCGGCACTTTCCCATCAAATCAAACAATTAGAACAGCGCCTAAATCTAAAATTATTTGAACGCAAAAGTTCGCCATTGGTTTGGACAGAGGCGGGCAAAATTTTATTAAAAGCCGCACAAGATGTTTTGCCAAAACTGGATCAAGTAGAAACCACCTTAAAAAGCCTCGAAAAAGGCGAACAAGGACGATTATTCATCGGCGTGGAATGCCATACCTGTTTTGAGTGGTTGCTGCCGATAATGCGGAGCTACCAACAACAATGGCCGGGAGTGGATTTAGACATTATTAACAGTCTAGCCAATTCGGCCAGTCATTCGGCTTTAGAAAACTTGAAACACCAAAAACTGGATTTGGTCGTGACCTCTGATCCTGTTGCGATGCCGGAGTTGGTGTATAAAGAGTTATTCAGTTATGAGTTGGTATTGGTGGTTGCTATGGGGCATGCGCTAGCAGAATTATCTTGGGTCAGTGCGGAGGATTTTGGTCAGCAAACCTTGATTCACTACCCGGTGCCCAGAGAAAAACTGGCTATTTTTAAACGCTTTCTCAATCCCGCAGGCATTCAACCCGCCGCTGAACGGCACTCGGAAATGACGCTAATGATGTTACAACTGGTGGAAGGCAATAAAGGGGTTTGTGTGTTACCTAGATGGCTGCTGGAAACCCTAGCGGATTTTCAACATTTGCCAAGGATACGCATTGGTGTTCAAGGCTTATGGGCAAATCTATACGCAGCCATCCATACAGAATCGGAAAATAAAGCCTATCTCAATAATTTTATAGACAAAGTAACACAAAAAGACACTTAAGATACTCATGCACGAAAGCTATTCGCTTAAGTCCAAAAACCGCCAGGCCTGGCGGTTTTTAGGGGCTAAGGTTGTCTTAGAAATGTGATCTGGGATTAAATGGCATTTCTTCGGCCATTTTTTTGTAGAAGGCTTTGGCTTGGTCGGTGGTTGCGGGCGGCGTGTGAATTTGCACCACGATATATTGATCGCCCGCTTTGTCGCCTTTGCCTAGGCCTCGACCTTTAATGCGTAATTTACTGCCAGATTGAGTGCTTGCCGGAATCGCCATATTGACTTTGCCTTTCAAAGTTGGGATTTCAACCTTGGTTCCCAATGCTGCTTCCCAAGGCGTGAGCGGGAGGTTTAAAATCACATCCTCGTCATCGACTTTATAGAGCGGGTGATTTTGCAAGTCCACTTCTAGCAGTAAATCGCCATTGGAGCCGCCACCAAACCCAGGTGAACCTTGACCCGCCAAGCGAATGCGCGAACCTTGTTTTACGCCAGCGGGAATCTTTACCTTGAGTTGTTTGGGGCGGTGTGACATCTGTCCAAATTGATTGGTGCTGGGCATTTGGATGGTGAGTGATTTTTGCGCACCTTGCACCGCTTCTTCAAGCGAAATTAAAACCTTAACGATTTGATCGTTGCCTTTTTGTGCTTGCGATTGCTGAAAGCCGCCAAATCCTCCTTGAGCTTGTCCAAAGCCGCCACCGCCAAACAGCGAAGAGAAGAAGTCGCTAAAGTCACCCGCTTGTCCCCCTTCGAATCCAGCCTGGCCATGACCTCCAAAAATATCATCAAATCCTGGTGGTGGTTGGAAGTTTTGGCCATTGTGATAGTTGGGGCCGAGTTGGTCAAACAGTTGACGTTTTTCCTTGTCGCCAAGCACTTCGTAGGCTTCGTTGACTTCTTTAAATTTGCTTTCATCTCCAGAAGGTTTGTCCGGGTGATATTTGCCAGCCAATTTTCGATAGGCCTTTTTGATATCGGCTTCAGACGCTGATCGATCAACCCCTAAAATTTGGTAATAATCTTTATATTCCATTGCAGTCCCTTTTTGCTAAAGCGCTATATTAGTCAATTACTGGGGATAAAATAGGTTTTTTCAAGTGAGCAGGGGGTATTAGAGGTGCCCAATTATTGGGAGCCTTTAGATTGAATTTGATATTATGGTGAATCGAAGATATCTTATGTCAATTTACATAGAAAAAGAGAAAAGCATGAATAGAAGAGATTTTATAGGTGCTGTTGCTGGTGCGACAGCGGTAACAGCGATGACCGCTTGTGGACAAAAAGAGCCAGATCCAAAGACAACTAAGAGTAGTCCTTCAAAACCATTTGAAACCGTCCATTGGAAAATGGTCACCACTTGGCCTAAAAACTTCCCAGGCCTGGGGACTGGCGCAAATCGGGTTGCGGACTTGATTAATGAAATGTCCGGTGGGCGAATTGAGGTTAAAGTGTTTGGCGCTGGAGAGCTGGTCGGCGCTTTTGAAGTGTTTGATGCGGTGTCTCGTGGCAATGCCCAGTTAGGTCATGCGGGCGCTTATTATTGGAAAGGTAAAATTCCATCAGCCGTATTTTTCTCGGCAGTCCCCTTTGGTCTGACACCGGATGAAATGAATGGTTGGCTTTATTCGGGTGGCGGTATGGCGCTTTGGGAAGAAGCCTATAAGCCTTTTGGATTGATTCCAAACCCGGCTGGGAATTCAGGGACACAAATGGGCGGATGGTTTAATAAAGAAATTAACAGTCTTGAAGATTTAAAAGGGTTGAAAATGCGTATCCCGGGACTGGGCGGAGAGGTATTGAAACGCGCTGGTGGCGTGCCGGTGACCTTACCGGGTGGCGAGTTGTTTCCTTCGATGCAATCAGGCGCGTTGGATGCCACCGAATGGGTTGGCCCTTATAATGATTTGGCCTTTGGGTTTCATAAGGTTGCCAAATATTATTACACGCCGGGCTGGCATGAACCCGGCACGACCATGGAATGTATGATTAATGAGAAAGCTTTTAAGGCATTACCGGCTGATTTACAAAGCATTGTTCGCAATGCAATGAAGGTCGCGAATTTGGAAATGTTGGCAGAATATACTGCAAAAAATCAACAGGCATTACAAACCTTAGTTGAAAAACATCAGGTGCAATTGCGACATTTCCCTGATATAGTGTTAAAAAGGTTAAAAGATCTTTCTGAAGAAGTCGTTGAAGAAGAAGCGGCCAAAGATTCCTTAGCCAGTAAAGTGTGGGCTTCTCAGCGAGCGTTTAAAGCGCAAGTCAGTCAATGGACAAACCTTTCTGAATTGGCGTTTTTAAAGGCTCGAAATTTATAGAGACCTAAGTTAGGCCTCATAACACCCATCAGTTTTAGGGGGCGTTATGGTTATTGCTGTATCACCAAATATCCAAAAGTTTTTTGGGTTAGTCTTGTTGTTATTAACAATGTGGGGTGCAGTTTTAGGTGTACAAAATCCCCCAATAAAAGTGGGCATTTTGCATAGTCAGACGGGTCCCATGGCGATTAGCGAGCGATCCGTAATACAAGCAACGCAAATGGCGATTGATGAAATTAATGCGAATGGGGGCGTGTTAAATCGTCCCTTGGAAGCAGTTGTTGCTGATGGTGAATCGCTTCCACAGCGTTTTGCTGAACAAGCCGAATGGCTCATTACTCAACATCATGTGTCCAGTATTTTTGGATGCTGGATGTCCTCTTCACGTCAAGCCGTTTTGCCTATTATTGAAAAATATCATCATGTTTTGTTCTATCCCGTGCAATATGAGGGCTTTGAAAGTTCGCCAAATATTGTCTATTCTGCGGAAGTGCCCAATCAGCAAGTCATCCCAACCCTTAGCTGGCTGGATCAACATCTTGGTCAAAGGCTGGTTTTGGTGGGGTCGGACTATCATTATCCGCGCTCAGTCAATCATCTCATTCGCTCAATTGCTCAATTACTGGGTATGACGGTGTTAGCAGAAGTCTATTTTCCATTAGATTATGAACAATCGCCTGATTTAAAGCCTTTATTGGCTTTAAAGCCGGATGTGATCCTCAATACCTTAAATGGCCAGGCCAATGCAAGGTTTTTTGCCGCATTGAATGCATTGCAATCAGTGGATTCTGAAAATTTTGTTCCCGTTATGTCCTTTAGTTTATCCGATTTAGAAATGCAATATTATTGGCGAGAACAAGGCATTTCTTTTGCGGGCCATTATAGTAGTTGGGGGTATCATCCCTCTATAGAATTACCTGAAAATAAGGCGTTTATTAGCCGTTATCAGGCGCGTTATGGGGTTGATCAAACAGTCAATTCGCCAATGGTGAATGCTTATAATAATGTCTATTTGTGGAAAATGGCGGTAGAAAGAGCCCAATCGGTTGATCCTCAAAAAATGCTGCAACAGATTGCCAAAGTGGGCTATTTTGGCCCTTCAGGTAAGGTTTTTGTTGATGCAAAAAACTTGCATACTTGGAAATCCGCTTATATTGGCTATTACGACCAAAGTGGCAATTCATCATTGGTGTGGCAAAGTCCCTTAATTCCGCCCAAGCCCTATTATGATTTGATGGGAGCATTAAACCGTCGTCGAGGCGATGATGACTAATCCATTGAAAAACTGGATCGAAAGTTGGCGCAAAGGTGCCCATTTTATGATTCAGCTCTTTCGGCGTCATCTGGTGTTGTTATTGGGGGTATGGTTCTTGGTGGTTGCAGTGGTGCCGCTATTATTGGTGTCAGGGTTAAGTTATTTGCAAAACGTATCCATTTTAGAAGCGGAAACCAAATCGCAATTAACAATGGAATTGCAATATCGTATGGATCGTCTTAAACAGTGGTCGCAAATTAAGAAAGCGGCGATGTTGGCGCATACCCAGAATCCTAGCTTAATAAAGGCTTTTTCAGAATCTTTAACGATTTGGCAACAAACCGCCAGTCATCAGCAGGTGGTAATGCAATTGAATCCTCAACAGCAGGACTACCTTCATTTTTTGAAATCATCCAGCGGTTTTTATGATTTATTTTTCATTTCACCTTCAGGAAAGATTTTTTATACGCTCGAAAAGGAAGCCGATTTGGGGGAGGATTTAACGCAACTGCCTTGGCGGGATACCCCTTTAGGGAAGGCTTGGGAAATGTCTCGCTATTTGTTGGACATTCAAATTTCATCCATCGACTATTATCCGCCTTCAGATCGATTGGGTTTATTTTTGGTGACGCCCGTCATTTACCAAGGTCGGTTAATCGGATATTTCGCAGGCCAGCTTGAAACGAATGACTTAGAGACCATTTTTAGACAGGATTTAACGCAGACATCGCCCGGAAAGTTTTGGGGATGTGCTTTTCATGGTCGAGAATATGTCGATATCATAGGTTCTGTTAAAAGCCCAAACGCGCGGCAATTAGTGATGCTGCCAGCACAGCCCTATTCGGGACAACCAATTTTGCGTGCCATGCATTCTGAATCGGGTGCTGGTCGAGCGGTTAGTATTGAAGGGGATGAGGTATTTGCAGCCTGGTCTTATTTGCCTGAATTGGGTTGGGGGCTGGTGTACCAAAAACCCTTAGCACAAGTCTATCAAGCATTGGAACAACAAAATGTTTTATTTGTGATGGTGATAGTGTTAACGCTGATTTTTGTCACCATTTTATCCTTGTTGTTTTATGGCTATCTTTATCAACCGATTGATCGATTAATGGCGGGTATGAAACGATTTTCGATGTATAAAACCCTAAACCCCGACCAATTATCGACAGCTAACCCACCTGAAGTGTTGATAAAGGGTCAAAATGAATTTGCTCAGCTGGGTCGGGTGTTTAATGATATGTCACATCAATTAGCTAAAACCTTGCGGCAACAGGCCGAACAAAATGCCTTATTGGATAAGCAGCGCTCAGAGATAAAAGCCTATTCAGAACAATTGGCTGAGAAAGTCGCGCAAAAGACCCGGAAGTTGGCAACCGCTCAAAATGAGATGCGCTATATTTTGCATTATGCGCCTATGATGATTATGAATAAAGATTTGCACGGGCGCTATACCATGGTGAATCGACAGGCGGCAGATTTATTGGGTCAGTCGGCTTCGAGTTTAGAGGGATTAGATGATTTGGATGTTTTTCCGGCCACCACTGCCCAAACAATTCGGCATCACGATAGTCTGGTGCTTTCTGATCGTGAGCCCAAACAATTTGAGGAGTCCTATTACGGGCGCGATTTTATCGTATTACGTTTTTTGCTCGAAACCCCGGAATCCGGTATTTATGGGATTTGTAGTATGGGTGTTGATGTGACAGATCAAAAAATCATTGAAAACAAATTGCAGCAAACCAGCCAATTACAGCAAAAGGCCGTACGACAATTACAACAATCCTATGATATTCAGGATCAGTTTATTGCCAGTTTAACGATTGATGAAGCGGGTTTTTTGTCTGAATTTAGCCAGGCCTGGTTAGAATTATTCGGTTTTTCAAGGGCTTCGGTACAAGAAAAATCTTTAGCGCAACTACTGAATTGTGGCTGTTCCGATCCAAATCACTGTCAAGCAGAAGGTCACTGGCGTCAATTCAGACGGGTGATTCAACAGGTATTCGATCAGGGGGAAACCGTTGTTGAACGGCTAGAATGGCAGGATTTAAACCAGCATAGCCGCTATTTTGAAGTGACAGTGACCCCTATTTGGGACGATAAAAATGAAATTCACCAAGTCCAAACCTTTTGGCTTGATCGCACCAATGAAGAAAAAATTACCCGCTTAGCCATTACCGATGCGTTAACAGGGTTATATAACCGCCATCAATATAATGAGCAGTCGCAAACCTTATTAAAGGATATCACACCCGATAACCGGATTGACCTGCTCGGTTTTGTGTTATTTGATGTTGATTTCTTTAAACAATATAACGATACCTGTGGCCATATCGCGGGTGATGATGCTTTAAAACAGATTGGTCAGTGCTGTTTGAATCTAAGTGAGCAAACGACGCATCCTTTCTTTCGTTTAGGCGGCGAAGAATTCGCAGCCTTTGTTGTGAAACCGTCTGAAACAGACTTAAAAGTATTTGCAGAACAGCTAAGGCAAAGCATTTTAGACTTAGCTATTGAACACCCCAAAAACGCTGCCAGTCCATATCTATCGATTTCGGTTGGTATCACTTTAGGCAAACTACAATCGCTTGCCAGTATTGATCTGTTGTATCAGCAAGCCGATATAGCGCTTTATCATGCCAAAGAATCAGGACGAAATCAGGTTGTTTTATTTTCTGACCTGTCTGGAGATGCCCATGTTGACCCAATATAGAACGGTTTTTATTATGATCTTTGTCACTCTATGGGTGCCTTTGGTATTTAATTATTTTGGTTATGTATTTATTGAAGGCCGGTGGATTCAGTTTTCACTGCATTCTTTAGTGGAAGTGGTCGGTGCGGTTTTGGCACTTGTTATAGCGATTATACTCGCTGATGCGGTTCGATATCGTCAACTCCCCCCCGTATTTAAGTGGGTGGCACAGGCGTTTTTAGCGTTGGCGATCTTGGATATTGTTCATGCTGCGATGAATGTTGAAACCTTATTTGTTTGGTTTCATTCAATATCTAGTTTTTTTGCCAGTTTAATCCTGCTGATGGGGGTTGTCGTACAAAAGACGCGTTGGTCAACATCACCGCCTAGTAAGCGTATGGTGAGTCTTTTTGTGGCAGTATTTGCCTTATTGTCGATCCAGTTTAATCATCTTCTTCCTGATATGACCGATAACCAAGGGGAGTTCACCTTGGTTGCAATTATGATGAATGTCTTGGCCGGAACGATGTTTGTGGTGTCGAGTATTTATTTTATAGTTCAGTATTTTAGACATCATGCAACGGCATACTTAATGATGGCCGGGTTTGGCTTTTTAATGGTGGCTTCAGAATTATCCTTCGCGATTTCAAGCCTTTGGGACTTTTCTTGGTGGGGGTGGCATATACTGCGTATGGTGGCTTTAGTCAGTTTGAGTTGGTACTTTTATGAACTGCTAAAAAACAAGATTGACGCTCAGTTAGACACGCACAGAGAATTAGAAACTCAACTGCAAAGCTTACGTCAGCAACTTTTACAAGTATCTCAGTATTCACAATTACTCGATAAAACCAGTTTGGTTTCAAAGTCGGATTTGGATGGCAATATTACCGAAGTCAATGATCGATTACTGGAATCAACGGGTTATCGTCGAGAGGAATTATTGGGTCAGCCGCACTCGATCTTCAAAGGCGGCTATACCAACCCATCCGCCTATGAAACGTTATGGAAAACCATCCAGTCTGGAGACTTGTGGACAGGTCAATTGCAAAACCGTAAAAAAAATGGCGACCTATTTATGATTAAAATTGCGATCTTACCCATTAAAAATGAAGCGGGAGAAGTGGTTGAATATTTGGCAGCACGACAAGATATTACCGATGCGATTGAGCAACAAGATAGGTTAACACACTACCAAACCGTGGATGATTTGACAGGCTTTAAGACTCGCTATCAGTTGGTTCAAGATATAGAGGCGCGGAAAATTGAAAAAATTGCGCTATTAAATATCGATGATTCTAAAGAGATTAATGACTTTTTTGGTTTGGTGGTGGGCAATGAACTCATTCGACAAGTCGGGCAATATTTAGCCAAGATTAAAGATCCCGCTTTACGGATTTATCGGATGCATGGTGATGAGTTTGCCTTGGCGACATCAATGAACCATCCAATGGATAAGTTTGAAGCGAAGATTGGACAATGGGTGAATGCGCTCTCTGAAGTGCCGTTTGATGTCGCGGGACAAACCCTTTATATAACCGTTAAAGCAGGGATTGCAGAAGGTTTGGATACGGCACTCACCGCAGCGGACATGGCATTAAAAGTTGCGAAAAAGACCCATCGCCCGGTGGTCACACAAAACGAAACCTATTTGTTCAGTCATCGATATAAGGAAAATATGATTTGGATTCAAACCCTGAAGCAGGCATTGGCGGATGATGGCATTCTGCTGGTATATCAACCGATCTATGATCTGCAAAATCAAGCCAATAGGGGGTTTGAGTGTTTGGTTCGGCTTGATAAGGACGGCGCCATGGTTGAGCCGGCTTATTTTCTGGAAGTGGCAAAGAAGAGCCGACTGTATGATCAGTTAAGCCAATGCGTGATGCGTTTGGCTTTTGAAGCATTTCATGATCGAGCAGAAGCCTTCAGCATCAATATCTGTGCTGAAGATATGGTGAACGAACAGACCTTTAACCATCTTCAGCAGTTATGTCAGAACTATTATTGTGCAGATCGATTGACGCTTGAGTTTACTGAGCAAGAAGCCTATAAAAATCTAGATGCCGCCATTCAGTTCGTTCAATCAGTCAAAAGGTTAGGCGTTCAAATAGCCATTGACGATGTCGAGAAAGGGGTGATGGATTTTGAAGCCCTTTTAAAATTACAGCCGAATTGCATTAAAATAGAGGGGCGCTTGATAGCGCATTTATTGGAGACAGAACAGGACGATACGGCAAGTGATGCAGAAGTGATTATTAGTACGCTGGTGGGCTTTGCACATCAACGTAATATCAGCGTAGTTGCAGAGAGAGTGGAAAGCCAGTCGCAATTTTTAAAATTAAAAGCGTTAAAAGTTGATTGTGTGCAAGGATTCTTTACCGGAAAACCCACTATAATCATAACAGAACCATTGAAAAAGGCTTAAAAACCGCCAGGCCTGGGCATTTTTAGTAAATTTTAATAGACGAAAATATTTATTAGTATATAATCAATTACTGATGTTTAATTAGGAGAACAGACATGAAAAAAATTATTTTAACCGCTTTATTCTCAAGTGCCTTAATGGCTTCTCAAGCTTATGCCGGCAATGCTCAAAATGGCCAAACTTTGTATGCGCAGTGCATTGGTTGTCACGGGGCGACTGCTCAAGGCAGTGTTGGGCCTAAGTTGGCAGGGCAATCAGCTGATGCCTTGGCTGAAAAGTTACAAACCTACCGGAGTGGTGGTGACATTGGGCCTATGTCTTCAATGATGAAACCATTGGCAGCCGGATTATCGGATGCGGATATTGCGGATTTGGCCGCTTATATTTCCGGTCTATAAATCTACCGCAATCATTAAAAAAGGGCTTTTCAGCCCTTTTTTTATATTGATTTTATATTGAGTGTTGATTCAATCTAACCAACCTTAAAAGTCACTCCACTCTTCATTTGTTTGCATTGTTGGTTTCGGTGCGGGTGGATTAGCCGTTTTCTCCTGTTGTATGGGTTTGCTTGCCGTTTTGGGTGCAGACAGGGCAGGGGTTGATTGAGTATGGGTTCTGACGGTAAAAAAGCTCATGTCTTTTTGTAAAATATCAGCTTGTTCACTCAAGCTTTCTGCAGCAGCTGAGGTTTCTTCTACCAAGGCGGCATTTTGTTGTGTTACTTGGTCTATTTGGGTAATCGCAGTATTGGCCTGTTGAATTCCCGCCATTTGTTGAGCAGAGGCTTCGGCAATCTGCTCAATCATATTAGTGACATTATCGACGGATGCACTAATGGTGGTTAACATTTCACCTGAAGCAGTCGCTAATTTGGTGCCATCATCAATTCGAGTGACGCTTTCATTAATGAGGTTGGTAATATCTTTTGCGGCATCGGCTGCTTTTTGAGCCAGCGAGCGAACTTCACCTGCCACCACGGCAAAACCACGACCATGGTCACCCGCTCTGGCTGCTTCCACCGCTGCATTTAATGCTAATAGGTTGGTCTGGAAGGCAATGCCATCAATCAGCGTCACAATATCAGAAATCTTATGACTGGACTCTTGAATAGCGTTCATGGCTTCAATGGTTTTTTGCATCACTTGGACACCCTCATTCGATTTCTGCTGAACCTCATGCGCTACAAAAGTTGCTTCTTTGGCATGTTCGGTATTATTGGTGACCGCCGAACTCATCTCTTCCATGGTGGCAGAGGTTTGTTCCGCTGCCGCCGCGTTTTCCTGAACACGTTGGCTTAAATTCATTGACCCTTGGGAGACCTCTTCCGCAGCCCCGTTGACCACCGAGGTAGCATTCAGTGCTTTAGTGACCACCTCACTGAGTTTTTGGGTTGACTGGTTAATTGAGTTTTTCAATCGTAATAATTGACCGTGATATTCATTGGTGATGCTATGGGTTAAGTCACCAGAAGCAATGGCTTCAATATTAAAGACCGTTTCTTCGATGGCCTGTTCCAAAGCGTCCATGGATTGGTTGATATTTTGTTTTAAGCTATCCATCTGACCTGATACGGCACTGGTTACACGGGCATCGAACTGGCCTTCAGTCATTTTTTTCATGACTTCATTGATGTCTAGCACAACATCATTTATCGATGCTAGCGCTGACTCGACTTGATTACGGAAAGCGGCGGGCACCTCCGGTGACATCTTGGTATCAAACTGTCCGTTTGCGAGAGATGACATGACTTTTTCTAATTCTGCCATCATAAAGGCAACGCTTTCTGCTGAGTGATTAATGCCTTGTTTTAAAGTATTTAAATCCCCCTGATAATCACTGGTCACACGTTCACTAAAATTATTTTGCGCAATGGCTGACACAACCCGGTTGGCATCTTTAATGCCGGCACTGACCGCTTCCAAAAGGTGGTTAAATGCGGCAGAAACTTGACCCATTTCATCCTGGCGCGTTACTCTTGCGCGTAAAGACAGGTCGCCGGTGGTTTGAACTTTTTGAGCAGTGGCCACCAGGTTATTGAGTGGGCGAGTGATTGCAATTAATGTGCTTCGAGACAGCAGAATAGCGAAAACAAAAAAAAGAATTGATAAAGGAATTGAGATCCATAACAGGGTTTCATAGGTTTGCTGAGAGGTGTTATTAATTTTTTTGGCTTCTCGTAATTGCAAGTTAATCAGTTCCGCAATGACGCCCGAAATGGGGTCAATAGCAGGGTAGAGGTCATGGATACTGAATTGGGTGATGCCGGGATGATCTTTGTTGGCAATCATGGCTAAAAGCTGTTGAGACTTTTGATCGGCAATCGTCATTAACGATTGAGCTTTGTCGGCAAGTTTGGCTTCTTCTTGTGTCAGCTGGGTGTTCAGATAGCCTGTCCATAGCCGTTTAATATCTGATTGTGCACTTTGAATATTGTCTTTGGCCTGCTGCCAGGTTAGGTTGCCATTGCGCAATTGGTGGTTGGTGTCTACGATATTGACCGCATACGCATCGGCAATATTTTTAAGGTCTTCAAGTGGCACGATTCGGTCATTGTAGAGACTTGTTAAATTGGCATTGTTGCTTTTCATCATCGATAAACCCGTTATGACGGCAATAATGGCAAACGCCAATAAAAAACTGATCAACATGAGTAACCGTGTTTGGATTTTCATAAATTACCTCTCAAATGGAAAAAGTGAAATGGTTAAGATTTTGAATAAAGATATTAACAAGGCTATATGACCTTAACAAGAAATTGTTCAATTACCATTTTTTATGGATATATAAACCAAACAGCAATCCTGTTTGGTTTCAAGGTTACCGTTCGGATATTGTGGTTCGGGGAGAAGTAAAGCCCTTATTGAGTAACATAAGGGCGTTTGGCAGGGGGGTATAAAGTGTGCCTTGTCGCTTGACGGGACAGGGTTATTTTTTACTACGAGGTTTTAAACGGCGTTTGGCCACCTGAGTGACTTCTTTTGCCGGGTTGATTTTGAGTTGTTGACCGCAAACCCAAGCGCTTTTTAATTCGTTGATAACCGCTTTGGGCATATCCGCCGGTAGGTCGATGGTACTGAAATTGTCTTCAATATTGAGCTTTTGAATAAATTCGCCATCCAGCCCGGCCTCGTTGGCGATACAGCCAATAATATTGCCGGGTTTAACACCGTGTTCACGACCCACCTCAATACGGAATCGTGTCATGCCTTCATTCGGCGGGGTTTGGCGACGGCTACGTGCCCCGCCTCTTTCAATGCGTTCCCCTTTATTTCGAGGGGCACGATCACGACCTCGGCCTCTTGAATCCCCTTGATCGCGATCGTCAAAGGCTTTTTGCTTGATGGGTTTTTCATCCAAGAAGAAGGGCACGTCACCTTGCAATAATTTAGCCAGGCCTGCGGCAATTTCAATAGCAGGAATATTGTTTTCAGATTCAATGGCCTCGACCATTTTTTGGAAGAAATCCAGGTTAGACCCTTGTGCCGCATCAACAATTTTGTCTTTAAAGCGAGTGATACGGGTGCTATTGATTTCTTGTGCAGTCGGTAATTCCATTTGTGGAATGGTTTTTTTGGTTGTGGCTTCTATTGAACGCAATAAACGACGTTCTCTAGGGGCGACAAATAGAATGGCGGTACCACTGCGCCCTGCTCGTCCTGTCCGTCCAATGCGGTGGACATAGGATTCATTGTCATAGGGGATATCATAGTTGATGACATGACTGATTCGGTCTACATCGAGTCCGCGTGCTACGACATCCGTGGCGATTAAAATATCCAGTTTGCCCTTTTTCAAATGATCCACAATGCGTTCACGTTGATTTTGCGCAATGTCACCATTTAATGCGGCGGCGGCATAGCCTCTGGCTTCGAGCTTTTCAGCGAGTTCAACGGTGGCCGTTTTGGTGCGAACAAAAATAATAATGCCGTCAAATTCTTCTGCTTCCAAAATTCGAGTGAGTGCATCCAGTTTGTGGAGGCCGCTGACCAACCAATATTTTTGATCAATCAAAGACGCGGTGGCGGCCTTTTGTTTAATAATCACTTCGGTTGGGTTTTGTAAATAGGTGTTGGCAATACGGTGTACTTCCTTCGGCATGGTTGCCGAAAATAAAGCAATTTGACGGGTTTTAGGGGTGTGTTTGAGTATCCACTCTACATCATCAATAAAGCCCATACGCAGCATTTCATCCGCTTCATCCAATACCATGCAGGTAAGGGTGTCGAGCTTTAAGGTGCCTTTTTTGATGTGATCCATTACCCGCCCCGGTGTTCCCACCACGACATGAACACCGCGTTTTAGCGCCCGAATTTGGGTGCCATATTCAGAGCCACCATACACGGGTAAGACGTGTAGTCCTTTAATGCCGCGAGAGAAAGTTTGAAAGGCTTCTGCGACCTGAATCGCCAGCTCTCTGGTGGGCGCCAAAACCAGCACTTGTGGGTCTTTTTGGCGGATGTCAATTTTGGATAGAATGGGTAAAGCGAAAGCAGCCGTTTTACCGGTACCCGTTTGTGCTGTGCCGAGAATATCGCCACCTGCCAGTAAAACGGGAATGGCTTTTTCTTGAATTGGCGAGGGGGTTTCATAACCAATTTCTTCAAGGGTTTTTAAAATGGGTGCGGCCAGACCTAGATCGGCAAATTTGATCTCTGTATTCATGGTATTTCCTTTGTAAACATGAGTCGCGACGTTAGGATTGGTGTGTAAACGTCAAAAATAAATGCCACCCTGTTACGATGCAAATAACCACATTTGCAGTAAAGCTTTCCCAAATAAACTGAATGACAGACCAAGGCAGGCATTTTGAGATTGCGCATTGTACAGGATTTGGACGCCAACAATGGATTTTGTTGATAAAAAATTGAAAAAAATGACCAGATACCGTGTTTGATTTATAAAATCAAGCACGAATCTCATATTCTCGATCAAACGATTTGCCGCTCTTCAATACAGCAAACACGATATGAATA